>CAZLQC010000008.1:0-29956 GCA_964561695.1 uncultured Bdellovibrionales bacterium | reverse complement strand
AAGTTTACTCTTCCTTACCTACCGATGAAAATCCTGCATCACTCTGTACCACTCTTCGTAGCATCAGTTAGTATTCTCTGAGGGTTATTTCTCCAAGACAGAAGTTATACTAGTTATTCAGAATTACCTACTCAAGTGAGCGTCAGTTTGATCAACTCCTATTCTGGGTCTCTATCGCGATTGAGTGGTCAAAACATCATCTCATCAGGAGGGATCTTGTGGACTAGCGAACCCACTCTCTCAGTCAATGTCACAGCGAGCACATGATCGAGTTTTGTTATACAAGGAGATATTCTGACAAGTACGGGAGCCTGATCAGGCAGTTATAGTATGATTGTCCCTATTCAGTTTGTCCCTGGCGATGGTCTCAAAAACATACAGTGATCATTCCTCAGAATATCAGAACCATACTCAAGTAATATCCTCACGATATCGTATGATCACACCGCACCCAGTATACCTGCACTCCTATGACCAGCAGACAATACCTTGCTTACATCAGGTATCAATCTCTCACGATCAGGAAGTAATGATGATGGGGTATGATTTTCTCATTATATCGTCTATTTTTCACTTGATCCAAGGTTTTTAATCTCAGTTTCCCAGACTATATCTGGTCAGTGGCCTATATCGCACCACTTTTTCTAGTGGTTTTTGCTTTTGAAGGTTTGTATCGCATGCGCGTCACCCGGCGTTTCTGGCCTGAGTTTTATCAGGTGGGCAAGGCTACGGGTCTTGGTCTCATCATTTTGATCATCATCATCTTTCTTAATAGAGAGTGGTTTTCATCGCGTTTCGTAATTTTGTTTGGTTGGGGTTTCAGCGTGCTTTATGTAGCGCTTACTCGTTTACTTGTCCAGCGTTTCCAAAAATGGTTACTGGTACATAAGCGTATCGGTGTGCATCGAGTACTTCTTATTGGTGATAATGACAAAGTTAAACGCGTCAAAAGAATTTTTCAAAAAAATAAAGCCTTGGGATACACCGTAGTTGATCAAATAGACAATGCCAGTGTTGCCCATATCAAAGACATTCGTGCGGTACGTGGTATCGATGAGATTATTGTTGGCGATACCAGTCTGACTGACGAAGAATTGGCAAAATTGTTTGACTACTGTCAGATCAACAACATCACGTACAAATACTTGCCGACTACCATGCAGACATCTCGTTTCAGCATGAATGTTTTTTTTGGTGAACCAATGATTGAGTACCAGCACACACCGCTTGATGGCTGGGGGAGAGTCTGGAAGCGTCTCTATGATATTGTAGCCGGTACTTTTCTGACGGTTCTCTTCGCGCCGCTCATGCTCTTGATTGCTCTATTGATCAAATTAGAAGACAGTGCCGGACCGATTATTTATAAGAATCGTCGTATCGGAGAGAACGGTAATATTTTTTATGTCTATAAGTTTCGCTACATGCAGTGGAAGTACTGTATCACCAAAGAAAATCCCAATATGGCAGAGGCAGTAGAGTTTGAGAAAAGACTGATTGAGGAACGCAATGTCCGCAAAGGCGGAGTGCTCTATAAGATCAAGGATGATCCTCGTCGGATGCGCATCGGCGCTTTGATCGAACGCTTTTCTCTTGATGAGTTACCTCAGTTCTGGAATGTTTTGCGGGGTGATATGAGTTTGGTTGGTCCACGACCACACCAAGAGCGTGAGGTAGAGCAATATGCTGAGTACCATCGTCGTCTCCTTACTATCAAACCGGGTATCACTGGGATGGCTCAAGTTTCTGGTCGTTCGGATCTTCCTTTCGAAGATGAATACCGTCTAGATATTTTTTACATTGAGAACTGGAATCTCATCCTTGATGTTATTATCTGTCTCAAAACTGCAGGTGCTCTCTTGAAGCGTCGTCGTAACATGAAATAATTCACAAATACGCCAAGGGGTATTTATTTGTGTTATACTGACATCAAGTAATACATACGCTTATGTCATTTGTCGCACGTCTCCTTTTATCAGCCTTAGCTTTTCTCGCTGTTGCCAATTTGGTGCCAGGTATAGCGGTAGCTAGTTTTTGGACAGCTCTGATACTTGCTGTTTTGTGGGGCATTATCGGGGTGACTGTAAAGCCTATTGTATTGATCCTTACGCTTCCAATTAATATTTTGACCTTAGGAATCTTCACCTTTATCTTAAATGGTTTTTTCCTCTGGTTGTTGGGAGGTATAGTGAAAGGTTTTGAGGTTCAAGGTTTTTGGGTGGCGGTACTTGGTGCCCTAGTTCTCTCTATTCTCAATATGCTCATCAACTGGGCCTTGGAGCGTATCAACGGTTAGTTATCAGTTTCGATATAACGCCCTCCTCTTCATCAGAGGAGGTTTTTATTTTTTAGAGCGTTTCAAAGTAATATTTTTCTCTTGACAAAACTTCGAAATACCTGTATTAAGAGAACACAGTTCCCTGAGCCAAAAGGCTCAAACAATCAGGAAGAAGGAGTTAGTAGATGCTGCGGTTAGTGAAGAATGAGCCTGTTTGTCAGGATCAAAAACGCGATGTTGGGCTGGTGTTTCTGAACGCTTGCGTCGGTCGCCAAGTGCGTCAAGGACCTTTCGGGGGTAGTACTAAGCGTAACGCAGAGGTCAAGGATCGTATCGTGACAGAACGCCTTAGGCAAACTCTTGCGATATTTGAAGACCCCAAAGAGGACATTGATCATATTTTGATTGTCGGTGAACGAGGGGCTCCCAAGTATCGATCTCTTGTGCTGAGAGAAAAACTTATTGCCTCCGGTGTGCCGCCAGAGAAAATAATTGCCTGTGGCGAAGCAGAGAATACGCCCAAGGCTACCAGGCTCTTTCTCCATGCAGCAGTGATTCAGTATGGAGGAAGGAGTCTTCATGTACGTATCGCTATGCACCAGTACTGGTCAGGCCGGGTAGCTTACTTTCTTCAGAGTTATCGGAATTATCATTGGGATGAAATTCCCTATATCATCACCTATGAGTCCCATCCTATGGGTGGTTATGAACCCAATATTTGGGAACGTATGCGAGAGATAAGACGCTGTGATCGGAGAAATCGAAAATACGATTTCACTCGAATCATCAACAAGTGACAATAAGGTATAATACAAGATAGAAAAACTAACCTCTTTATAAGGGGGAGGGCTCGCCGGGTATTACTCGTGCGAGCCTTTTTCTTTTGCTAAAACAATCCACAGACAGAGTACGATACTTCCCAAAAGAACTGAAGTCATGAGTATCAACAGGGGAAGACCTTTGATAAAATCTGGTTTGTATTGAGACATGCGCTCGATGAGGCGCCAAAGATCAGAAAAGAAATTGCCAGATGAATAGGTCGGTCGCATCTGGAGAGTTTCGTTCTCATAAGTCTTGTTTTTAGCTACTAAGGTATAACTGCGACCAGGGAATTTACTTGTGTTGATATGTGGAGCTTCACTACTTTTTCGATCATAAGAAGATACGTAGGTGATGTAGGCACAATAACTTTTTCCTTGGGAATCGGGGATACGTGGAAAATGAAAACGAGTGTAGATGAGAGGTTTTGGTTCAAGGGGTATCCAGGAATCAGTAGCCAGAGTCTTTTCACAGTGAGCATCGCGAAGCTCGAATTGAAGAGCTTCTCCTGGCCAGAGATTGAGGTTGCCAAGACTGTATTTGACAGCAGAGAGACCGTTTTCCTCGGATATAAAGATTTGTGAAATAGGCTTATTGACGACCAGTCTCTCACGATCTTTTTTGCCCAAGAAGTTGTAGTCAGAATCAGGAAACGTCAGGCTTGAGACGAAACTGATACCAATACACCAAAACCCTATGAAAAGCCCTCCGAGGAGCATTTTTTGACTTGTAGTGAGCTTGTAGAAGGGCATAATTAGAGGTAATAACGCGGGATAATAACGTCAAAAACAGCGTAGAGACAGAGGAGGATCATACTGAGAGCGAGGGCTTTGAGAAGGGTGGTGAATTGGGTTTTATTCTTGGTTATGAGAAAGCCAAGACCAGTGACGAGAATGATGAGGTGAGGTATAAGTGTAGGAAGAAAGTAGCGACCAGGAGTACCAATCACGATCTTACCGGTAGTGTCAAAGACTCGCCAATCATAGAAGCGGATAGCTAGCTGGAGAAAAAAGATCATTCCAAGTGAGAGGATAATGATAGCTTTTTTTGGGAGGTAGTTTTTGGTTTTTTGGGAAAAGATAAAAAGAAGGATGCCAATCCATGCTACGAGTTCTATGAAGGCGATGTTGTGAAGGAGGGAGGTATGCATCTTAGTATCTAGCCAGCCAAAGTTCCCCCAGTAGGAAGCGTGGGTACGGAGAAAAGCATCAAAACCGAGTGTCTTATCACTATAGGTGAGAAGTGATTGGAAAGAAGAAGAAAATTTAGAAGGCGCACCAAGATTGGAAATAGAGGCAAGATAGCTATCGGGAATAGCTAAGACAATGAGTAGTATCAGTAGTATACCGATGCAAAAAAGTGTTTGGAAAAGTCTTACCAGACTGAGTTGATATTTCTGTTGCCAGAGGTAAAAGTACAGGCTTAAGGCAAGTGGAATGAGGACAATGCCAGGACCTTTAGAGAAAAACGCTAGCAAAAGGGAAACAAGAAGAAGTGCATGAAAAAACTGAGAGTTCGGCTTCCGGAGAATAGAGAGCGCCCCCAAGAAAAAAACAGTGAATGAAAATATGAGAGCAATATCAATATTGACTATCGTTCCCGTAGCAAGCAACATGGGCTGAAAAGCTACTAGCAGTGTGAAGAGAGTCTGATGAAGAGATGAAGAAAATAGAGTCCTTGCCACGAGCAAGGTAATCAAAATTGTTCCAAGATAGAGTACGAGAGAGAAGAGGCGAGCGTTATAGAATCGTTCAAAGAAGCTTGTTGCGCTTGTAGCCTTTTCAATTTGACCCGTAACTAAGTAGTAGAAAGAAGTTGTTCCTGAAGCGTTAGATGGAAGTGTATCTATATACCGTTTGAAATCTTGCTGGCTGAAAGAAGCCTCCTCTTTTCGAGAGGAATCCAATGATGAAAACCGTTGGGTATTTTCTGATTGCCATTTTATTTCATCGAATTGGTTGATTTGGCCACCTTTGATAGTTTCTTCAGGAAGATGAAAAGTAGTTATATCACCACCATCAAGGAGAGTATTCTCACTTTGAGTGATAGGCCAGGTTTTCTCCTTCGGTTCTGCTCGGTGTTGTACTGTTCCATAGTGAATCTGCTCATCAGGACCTTGAAAAGTAGGTACACAAAAAACGAATAGCCCGACCAGGGCCAAAATAAGGAGAGATAGGAGAACGGGACCTCTTAAAAGGGACATTTTCCAGTTAGTCATAAATAAAGTATAATACAATGGCTTAAAAAAGCTATTATTATGACTAGTGATCACAGACAGAGTCTGCTCTTGTTAGGAGGAGAGGGTTTTATTGGTAGAAATTTAGCGCTTTACTTTGCCCCTACCTATGATTGTGTTTCTTGTGGAGACAAGGAATCTTTATTTAGTGAACGCCAAGACACCTTTATTGCTGGTAACCCGTACAAGAAGCCTCTTGAGCATAAGGCAGACGTAGTTATTCATCTGATAGATAACAAAGAATGTCTAGCAGAGGATTTTCTCAGTGAGGAAAAGAAGTTAGCTGAAAACATTGCTCTGGATAGTCAGAGTCATTTCATCCTTTTTTCTTCAGCAGTGCTGTATGCCAGTCCTGACAGTGAATATGGTGTGAGGAAAAAAAGACTTGAGGAGTTTTATACCGAGTATTGTGAAGAACATTCTATACCACTGACTATCGTGAGGCTTTTTAATACCTTTGGTGCATTTCAGATTCCGTATAGACAGGGGAGCTTAGTGGCTAACCTTATTTATAATCATCTCATGTCCATTCCCACTGAGATTCAAGACCTGTCCGCAGAGAGAGATTTTTTGTACGCGAGCGATATTCCAAAGTTTATAGAATTTTTTATCAAAGAGGGGGTCATTGGAACATACGACCTCGGGAGCGGAGAACTGACTACTCTTGGAGAAATTATCACTAAGCTTCAGGAACAGATCGGAGGAGGGTCACTCAATATTATCAATAAAGGTGTTCCAGAAGCATTCACTATACAGTCAGCTAATAACCCATTTCTCGATACAATAGCTCTCACTCCAATGTCAGAGGCATTACAAGAAACGATTAATTTTTTTAGCAGTAATAGAGCTATCCTACAAACATATGTCGCAAAAAAGTGAATGTAAAAATATCTTGATTATCGGAGCTGGTAACGCCGGTAAGCTTTTGGAAAAGGATATCAAAAAGAATCATCCACTGCTACGGGTAGTTGGTTTTGTCGATGATAAACCTGGAAATACAGGAAATAGATTAGTCCTAGGGAAAATTGAGGATATCTTGAGGTTACTCAGCACGTATAAAGTGGATGAGATTGTTATTGCCATTCCTTCTACGGATGGTAGTTTGGTACGGAGAATTGTTCTTCTGAACTCAAAGAACCGTATCCCTATCAAGATGATTCCTCGTAGTCAAGAAATCGTAACTAAAAACACTGTTTCTTATAGTAAAGTTAAGGACTTGGAATCAGAGGATTTCCTCGGACGACCCTTTATCCGCGACAACGTTGAGCATCTCAAATCTTTCTACAAAGGGAAAACTATTTTTATTACTGGTGGAGCGGGTTCTATTGGATCGGAAATAGTGTTGCAACTCCTTGACCTTGATGTCAAAAAAGTGGTTGTGTATGATAATTCGGAATACCTTATCTTTCTACTCGAACAAAACCTCAAGGAAAGAGGTCAACTCGAACGCTGTAGTTTGATTGTGGGTAATATTCTCTATGAGCATAAACTTCTTTCTCTTCTCAAAAAAATAAAACCAGATATTGTTTTTCATGCAGCAGCCTACAAGCACGTGCATCTTATGAATGATAATATTGACCAAGCCATCTACAATAACATTGTCGGTACTAAAAGAATCATTGATGCTGCGATTGAGGCTAAGGTGAAGTTGTTTACTTTCATCTCTACAGACAAAGTGGTTAACCCGACAAGTGTCATGGGTGCCACTAAGAAGATTTGTGAGTTCTATATTAAGAATATACACAGTGAGCACACCCAGTTTAATATTGTCAGGTTTGGCAATGTCATCAACTCTAATGGATCAGCGTTACCACTCTTTGAAAGGCAGATGCGTCTGCATCGTTATATCACAGTGACTCACCGAAAAATGATGCGCTTTTTTATGTCCATTCGTGAGGCCGCTCAGCTTGTTATCAAGAGTACGAGTCAAGGCAATCCATCTGGTTCGATCTATATCCTCAACATGGGAGAGTTGATTAATATCTACGAAGTAGCAGAATGCCTGGTACGATCTAAGAATCTTATTCCAGGAGAGGATGTGGAGATGCGCATTACGGGTCTTCGTAAGGGTGAGAAGATGGTCGAAGAACTGTATACGGATACAGAAAAGGGGAGAATTTCTCGGGGGAGTATGAAGGATATTTTTCTTTTGAAAAACCTTGATGAATGTCCAGAAGATATCGACGACTTTATTGCTGAGCTTGAAGAAAAAGTAAAAAGTAATGTTTCACCCGTTATCTTAAAAAGGGACTTGAGACGGCTTTTTCCATCAATTCGTTAAATATATGCTGAGATTAGAGAAGTGAAGTGTAAAGCTTTCTCGGTTTTGGAAAAATTGAAAGTCGTACTCCTGTCTGTTACTGTGTAATTACTGTATCTGCATATTGAAATATGGAGAAGGAAATTTTTTCTCATTTTAAAAAAACCATACTCACTAATAGTGCCATTGTTTCTTTTCGGTATGTTGTGGTTGCTGCTGTAGGATTAGCTCTTTCGGTTGCTTTTGCACGTCTTTCTACAAAGGAAATATTTGGGCAATATCAGTTTATCCTTGCACTTTTTTCTTTTTTTGCTGTTTTCTCACTCCCAGGACTGAACTTGGCTGCCTTGAAATCAGCTTCTCGCGGAGAGTTCGGCACTGTGAGCCAGGCGGTCCGGCTTAGTTTTTTTGGGGGTATAATAGCTGTACCCTTATTAGCAGGGTATGGAGTACATACCCTGCTGGCTGACGGAACGAATGTGTTGGTAGGATGGGCTTGTATTATCTTTGGACTACTCTTTCCATTTCTGAATGCGCCTAATACTTGGTATGTTTATTATGAAGGTCGTCTACATTTTTCCCCAGTAGTCATTCGAGTAATTGGATCAAGTGTACTAACGGCCCTTCTCCTTTTTCTCGGGCTTTGGAACCAAGTCGATGTATTGTTCTTGGTAGGTATTTGGTTTTTTACTTCTATATTTTGCACCTGGTTTTTCTATTGGGAGGTTTTGCAAGAAGAACGAAAAAATAAAAATGAACCAGGGAAACTTGACGTGCAGTATGGTATCCGGGTAACAATTCAAAAATTTGTTGTAGGCCTGACCGAAAATATTCCTGTCCTGGCCATCGCCTTTTTTCTTAGCTTTGAGGCAGTGGCGAATTTTCAAGTAGCATTCATGTTCGTTGCTGCAGTATCCGGACTATTAGGTGCCTTAACTGCTATGGCCTTCCCGGTAATTTTTTCTAACCTTAATAGTAGACACTCTAAATTACTTTTGTATAGTGTCCTTTCAGGCCTCAGCGCTTCTTTAGGATATGTTCTCCTTGTAGAAACTAGCTTCCTGTTTGTTTATGGGGATAAGTATCATGAAAGTTTTGAACTTGCCCGATTATTTGTAATACTGCCTTTTCTGGTGTCACTTCGTATGTATTTTGTAAATATATTTACAGCCAGGGGCGAAAATACGCATATTATCTTTACCTATATAGTGGCCAATATTGTTTCCGCAGTTCTTTTTTGGATAAGCACTCGTAGCGGGGTTTCCTTCGCATGGAGCGTAGCTCTGTACGTATATTCACTTAATCTTCAGCTACTCCTTACTTTTGCTTTGCGTTATTACCGTCTGAAGTAAACAAGAGAATGGGGCATGATATACTAGTAAAATATTGATAACTATTTCTATGCAAACAAACGAGTATTTTGTGAATGTTTTGTGTCCTCTCTGTAAGACGGATAAGTATTCAGTGGTGTATCTGGGAACTTTTCCAGAGGCGCTTGATCAAGAATTCCTCAAAGATATATATCGATCTTCCAGTGAACATGCTCTTTTTGAGCAGGTGGTACGTTGTAGTAACTGTTCACTTGTGTACCTCAACCCTCGTCTTAAGGAAGAGCTTATTGTGGGTTCGTATGCCGAAGGAGAGGATCAAGTTTTTATTTTGCAGGATGATATGCGCATTCGGACCTTCAGAAAGTCTTTACGGAGCTTGATGAAGAATCTTGGAATCTCCACTCAAGATGAAGTCAAGATTTTAGACGTAGGTTGTGCGGGCGGAGCTTTTCTGCGGGCGGCTCAGATGGAGAATTTAGTGGCTACGGGCGTTGAACCAAGTAAATGGCTTGGCGAGTATGGGAGGACGCAGTATAAACTGGATATTCGTACAGGAGTGTTAGAGGGACAAGATTTTGCACAAAAGAGTTTCGATATCATTACAATGTGGGATGTGATTGAGCATGTTCCAGATCCTGACCGTGATTTGAAACACATCGCTACTTTGCTGAAGGACGAAGGGATTTTTGTCGTTAACTATCCAGACTTCAGTAGTTTGCCAGCTAAATTGCTTGGACGTCGTTGGCCCTTTCTATTGAGTGTCCACTTGGTCTATTATACGCCAAAAACTATTCGAAAACAGCTTTCTCTTGCTGGTTTCAAGGTCATTGATCTGCAAAGGCACTGGCAGACCCTTGAGCTAGCATACGTTCTCAATCGAGCTAGCCACTACTTCAGCATCTTTCATTGGTTCGAAAAAGGAGTGACTGCCTGTGGTCTTGGTAAAATACCGGTTACTTATTGGATTGGTCAGACACGAGTAATTGCAAAGAAATGTTAGAACAAAAGTCACAGAGGAAGGCTGTTATCTTTGATATGGATGGCGTTCTTTTTCTTTCCACTGACTGCCATGAAGAAGCCTTTCGTCTCACTTTAGATAAGAAAGACGTGCACACTTTTGTCTATGATGATATAGCTGGGATGCGAACAGACGAGGCCTTTCGTTTTTTTTACCAAAAAAACCAACTACCCTTTGATGACGAGTTGATTGTAAAGCTGGTAAAAGAAAAAAGAAAGCATGCTCTTCGTCTACTTCGAGAGAAAGGGAGAGTAGCTGATGGAGCTCTAGATCTTCTACAAAGACTGGCATCTCAATACCGACTCGTGCTAGTTTCATCAGCCTCCCCAGAAACCATTGAACTCTTCTTATCTTTGAGTGAGACCCGTTATTTTTTCGATTTTATTCTCGATGGCTCAATGGTGGCACAAGCAAAGCCAGCACCAGACATCTATCTTCTGGCAATTGAAAGACTAGGCTTGTTACCAGAAGAATGTGTAGTGGTTGAGGATGCTTTGAGAGGAGCAGAAGCTTCCTTTCGAGCAGGTATCCCGCTTATTATTGTCACGGCAGCGGACAAAAAGGTTCATTTTTTACAGTTTAAGCCAATTATGGTAGTATCTGAAGTACAGGAGGTGGACAAAATTTTGCTTTAAATAAGGCTAAATATGCGCAGATTTGCCACTTCTTTTTTTCAAGAGTACCAAATAACCCCTCTAGAGAGAGGGAACTGGACAGCTGTGATACCAGCTGCAGGTAAGGGGACCCGTCTTAATTATTCTCAGGCTAAAATCCTCTTCCCTATCAACGGAAAGCCAATAATTGAGCATATTGTTTCGCTTTTGAATCCCTTTGTACAGGAGGGGATTTTTGTTTTTTCACCAAAAAATAAAGAAGATGTAGAGAAGGTCGTATACCAAGGATTTGAAAAAGAGAGAAGGGTGGTGATCAAAAATTCTCTTGGGATGGCTCACTCCATAGAAGCAGCTCTTCCCTTTGTAGAGACACCCTATGTCATAGTTATGTGGGGTGATCAAGTTGCCTTGAGTCAAGTCACTGTACGACACATGATGGAGATGATGCAGTCGGAATTGACACCGGACTGTATTTTGGCACTTTTTGAGCAAGAGCATCCCTATGTGCACTACGCTCAAGGTGTTGATGGCAAGCTAGAGGCTGTTCTTCAAAAACGTGAAGGAGATAATATGCCAGTCAGAGGACTTGCTGATGCAGGTGTCTTTGCTTTTCGTACGCAAAAGCTTAAGGAGCTTTTTAAAATCTTTTCTCAACAGACAGCTCCAAAGGGCAAGGAAACAGGCGAGTGGAATTTCCTCCCTCTGTTACCCTGGTTTGATCAAACATCTAATGGTATCCTGGTCTATCTCCTTCCAGATATACAGGAGGCTCGAGGGGTCAACTCGAGAGAGGATGCCTTTGTGATAGAACAATGGATGAACAATAATTAATGTGCGTATGGAAAGTCACTCAACAAACAAGAAGCTCTCAGTGGTGATGTTTTCTGGTGGGCGCGGGACAGGGGCTTTGACTGAGGCATTGCTCCGTTATCCAGATATCAAACTCAGCTTGCTGGTGAATGCATATGATGATGGCCTATCAACAGGTCTCTTGCGTCGTTTTATTCCTGGCATGTTAGGCCCTTCAGATGTTCGTAAGAATTTATCTCGCTTTCTTGAGCCAAGGAAAGATCAGACCTCAGAAACACTCAGATTTCTCATGGAGTATCGTTTCCCTGAAACAACTACGGCTACTGAGGCTATAGCGGTCATGGAAGCTTTTATTCATTATCCGAATAATAGCATTCGACACGAACTGCTGGCCAAGAAAGAGTTATTACCACTCTCTCAGCTACGTACTTTGAGCAAGTATCTTGATGCGTTCTTGCATTTTTATAATGAAAAAATAGAGGCTTTTAGTGGAGGGTTTCCTTTTGGGGATATGTCTTTTGGCAACCTTATTTTTGCTGGAGCCTATCTCCAGAATAGTCAGGACTTCAACAAAACCATTATCGATCTCTCGACCTTTTTAGGAGTAGTAGCGGATGCGGTCATTAACCTGACAGAAGGGGAGAGTTTGATTCTTACAGCTCTCAAAGAAGATGGACGGTATCTACATGATGAAGCTAGTGTTGTTGGTCCTCAGGACGCCTCTAAAATTGCTGAAATCTTTCTTTTGCCACGCTTTGTGAGGGCGGATGCTTTAGGCCAGTACCAGATAGATAATATACGCTACCTTCGTAATATCGAGACTTTGCCACATATCAACCCTCAAGCTGAAAAGCTGCTCCAAGAAGCAGATGTCATTATTTATGGGCCTGGTACTCAATATTCATCACTTTTCCCGTCCTATCTCACTTCAGGAGTTGCTGAAGCTATTTTGGCTAACACAGGAGCCGAGAAGGTGTTTATTGGTAACATCGCTAAAGATCACGATATTCTCGCTGAAGATGCTAATAGTCTTGTGAAGGCCTTTCTTTTCAATATGGGTCGTAAGGTAGAACGAGCTGTCCGTTGTCAGGATTTGGTAACCCGTTTCTTTTTTCAAAAACCAGAAATCACAGATGGTGAAGACAATTATGTTTCTTTTGATGCAGATGCTTTTGCTTATCCGCTCGAAAAAGTCTCTTGGATTGACCTTGAAGGAGAGAAAGGGAAGCATTCTGGTTCGCGTACCATTACCGAACTACTACTAATTATTGAGGGTCGTCTACGCAAAAAGATTAGACATGTATCTCAGAAGGTATCTATTATTGTTCCTGCCTTGAACGAAGAAAAGACTATTGGTGAAGTTATTCAGTCATTGCAAGAAGTTGAATTTTTAGGTCTTTCACTTGAAAAAGAAATTATCGTTATAGATGGCTGTTCGATTGATGCCACCTATACTATTGCAGAAACAATGAACGTACGTACTTACCAGACGAGGAAAGGGGGTGGTCGGGGAGAGGCCTTACGTCTTGGTATCGAAAAAGCGAAAGGGGATCTCATAGTGTTTTTTCCTTCTGATGGGGAGTATGAGGTGCGAGACATTGCCCGACTCATAACACCGCTTATTGATCAGGAGTTTCCAGTAGTTTTTGGGAGCCGTGCTTTTCGTGATACCCATGATCTGACTGGAACGCTAAAGCGTGTCTATGGAAATGATAAACTGCGTTTCACGTTGAGTAAGTATGGAGGCATGCTCCTCTCCACTCTCACACTGTTTCTTTACCATCGTTTTTTGAGTGACCCACTTACTAGCATGAAAGCTTTTAATGCCAGAGTTTTCCGTGGTATGACCTTCTCTCTTCGGGGTGTAGATTTTGATATGGAGCTCATTGCCAAGCTTGTTCGGACAGAACATGTTATCCTAGAGTTACCGGTTAGTTATAATGCCCGCACCATTCAAGAGGGGAAAAAGATTACTATCTTTGACGGGATTTGGTGTCTCGTGGCTTTACTTCGCTTTTGTACTTGGTCACCACTCAAAAAGAAAAAAACTCACTATGCCAAAAGTCTCCATCATCATTCCCGCGTATAATGAAGCCTCCTTTATCGGAGAGCTTCTTCAGTCAATTCATGTAGTTGATCTTTCTTCTATTGGGTTTGAGAAAGAGGTCATCGTTGTTGACAATGGTTCGGTTGATGATACCTCTGAAATTGTCTCCCACTTTAACGAAGTACGTTTGGTGAGAATCGACATCAATCAAGGGAAGGGTGCAGGTGTCGCCCGAGGCATACAAGAGGCGAAGGGAGATCTGGTTCTTATTCAAGACGCTGATTTGGAGTACGACCCAAGAGACTATGGAGCATTGCTTAAACCCTATATAGGGTCTATTGGGGGAGAGCTACAAATCGTGTATGGTAGCCGGATACTCGGTGAACGAGAGCGCAGTAAGAAGATGTTTTTTCGTGGTAAACATACAGACAAATCACTTGCTACGTATGTAGCAAGTTTTCTTCTTACTTTGGTAGCCGGTCTCCTCTATGGAGAATGGATTACGGATACGTTAACAGGCTACAAGGTGTATCCGAGAGAAGCTTTGCAGAAACTTCATATCCAAACAACGGGTTTTGAGACAGATCATGAATTGACGAGTAAGTTCTTGCGCATGGGTGCAAAACTTATCGAGGTGCCTATTAGTTACTATCCGCGAGGAGTTAAGGAGGGTAAAAAAATTCGGGCGAGGGATTTTTTTATTGCTCTCAAAACTTTTTGGCGGTTCCGCTTTTCTTCCAAGACAACTTTTTGAACATGCTATATTTTCTTAAAAAAAATAAAACACAGATAGAGCGCTTTGGGAAGTTCTTACTTATCGGAGGTTCAGCTCTCCTGATTGATATTGCTCTGTATTATGTCTTTACCCGAGAGTTCCATATTTCGTACCTCTTGAGTCGAGTATACTCTCTTTCGGTAGCGATTTTCTGGAACTTCTATCTGAATCGTATCTGGACGTTTACGGCTAGAGCCGGATCACTAGTTGTTCAGTTTTGGCGGTTTTTAATGGTTATCGGCATCACTTCTTTAGCCAATCTTTTGCTTATGCACATTGGTGTTTCTATACTTGGCTTCCATGATATTGGGGTGATTCTTTTTGTGTCAGTTTTATTAACCCTAGTCAACTTTACCGCTCATTCATTTTGGAGTTATGCAAAATAATAGAGGAATTTTTTCAAAGAGAATCGCTTGGCAACTACTTTTTGTTACAGCGTTTGTTTTTCTAATGGAATTCAGCATACATCCACTTACTTTCGGTCCAGACCGATGGATACATGATCCGGCGGTGTATCGTATTAATAATCCCCAGTATCTACCAGGTGATTCTTATTCAAAAATGGCGGCTGAAAGCGGAGTTTATCCTTTCTATGCAAACCTAATCCAGACAGGAGAGAGGTTGCATCTTTCGGAAGAGCGCTGGAGGCAAATGCTGTATCTAGTCTCCCTTTGTATCATCTATTTTTCTATCATTTGGATGAGTAGAATCTTTTCAAAGGATTGGCTCATAACTCCTCTTATTGTATCGCTTCATGGGTATATCATGATTTTAGCACCCCCGTATTGGCTCTACGGAAAATTTATACAAGTAGACGGTGGTTTAGCCCCAAGATCAATAGGTGTGGCGCTTTCTTTTTTGGCTCTATACTTTCTCTTAAAGAAGCCCAAGATTCTCCCTTGGCTTTTGCTAGGGGTAGCTACCTTAATTCATGTTTCTAACTCCCTCATCATTTTTACATTGTTTTTTGCCGCCTGGTTTTGTAGAGAGCTTCTTTACTCGGCTAAACCTTTGTTTGAGTTCCTGAAAGTTTTCTGGTTGAAAGCCTTCCATGCCACGCTGGGCTACCTTCTTAGCGGAGGATGGTTTGCCTTTTTTCTGGCTTTCCAGGGTTCGGGAGTATCAAGTTTTTCTGATGAAAAGTTTATTTGGACATGGATTTATTTCCGCGCACCGTATATGGCACTTACAGAAGTCCCTCTTAAATTTTGGATTATCTTTCTGATTCATATACTGGTAGGAGTAGTATGTTGGAGTATGCTACGGAAAAGAGAAGAAGCTCAGCAGAAAGAGGCTTTAGATTTACTGGGATTGATAGGAACAGGAGCAGTGGTGTATCTTTTTGTCTTTTACTTTTTTTCAATTATTTTCCCGTGGCTTCCAGGTTTTCAATTTTACTCCATACGAGTAATTTACTTTACATACTTTGTTACTTACTTTTTTCTTGCCTTACTGACTGTAAAGCTTTACCCAAAACTCTTAACTCATTTCATGCAATGGCCCCGTGGATGGCGTAATAACCTCAAAACTATAGGCTGTCTTTTGATGGTGAGTATAGCTTTTAAGGGATTTTTCGTGCTGGGAATGCAGCTCGCTCAAAAAGCCCCTATAAACCTGGTAGCCTCGTGGGAAAGATTTAAACATCCCGAAGTTCTTCCTACTCAACTTCCTACAGTACAGTATATATATAACCATCCAGAACCATTCTTGTCTCCAGTTGCTAGTTGGGCACTGCCGCCAGGTTCACCATACTTACCAAGTATAGTAACCGTGAAATGTTTTGGTTTTACCAGAAACGGTTTAGAGGACTGGTTTGGAAGATTAAACTCAATCAGTCAAGGTAACCTTCAGCGAAAATACGAAAAACAACTGCAAAAAGATCATCTTAAGCCAGTAGTTCTTGATTGGGTGGATATTTACAGAAATCTCTCTGCGGAAGATGTAACAGATCTTTCAGAGAAGTATCGCTTCAATCTTTTCCTGACTTATCGTGATGTAGAGTATCCGTTTGAGGTATTAGTAGAGGATACCGATTATCGTCTTTATCGTTTACCAAAGTAAGGTGATATTTACCCAAGGGCTTCGCTAAAGATAGAATCTATTTTTTCACGAATGATTCTTTCATGGAAGACAGTAGTGTATAGCTGAAGGGCATTCCTTGAATGTTCTTGCTGTAAGGTTGGATGAAGAAGATACTGTTCTACAGATGTCTCAATAAATGTTTCCACTAAATTTAGGCTACCATTTTTCTGTGAGTCAAAGAGTGTTTGATAGAAAACTTTTGCGTCATAGAGATTACCATGCATAGCCAGGGTGTCTCTATCATAATCAGTAAGAGGGTGATCTGGCAGGAGGAACCCATTGTAGTTATCTTGTACCATTTCTCGCACAGCGTATTGGTCTATCGCGATTATAGGAAGTCCATAGGAGAGCGCTTCGATCAGCACAAGTCCAAAAGTGTCACGGAAGGTTGGAAAGAGAAACACATGATGAGTGAGGTAGAGTTCAGTCATTTCATCCTTTCCAAGGACTGCATCGAGGAGGGTGACGCCCGGTGTACTCTCGAGGAGCTCTTTGTCTACATGACTTAAGAGGTGCAGGGGAGTTACCACAGTAAGAAAGACGAGGGGATGTTTGGCTTTTAATCGTTTGAACGCTTTTAGTGTTTCTACTCCACCCTTCATGTAGTAGACGCCGGTGAACAGTAGTTTGAGTTGATCAGGGTTTCTTCGGGGCGCGAGAGTACCGGGATCAGTCACCAGAGGGTAGATTTGGGTACTTTTGTGTTCAAGTTTTCTTTTGAGCCAACCCTCTTTAATACCAGCAGTAGCGTAGAAACTTGTTTGAGCAGTCTTACTCATGAATATCAGACACTTCAATTGAGGTTGCAAAACAAAGAAAACAAGGGGTATTTTGGCAAGGGGATTGTGTAGAATCTTTGGGTCATAGTTAAAGAGAGCAGAACCATTTTCTACGTAGACACAGTAAGGCTTATTGGTAAGCAGGAGACACCCATAGGTGAATAAAAGATCACCTTTTTTCTCTATACGTGGACGAATATTGGGGAGTGGTATGATGCGCCGTAATCGATGAAAGGGGGTGATTTTGGTACGAGCAATTTCTTTTTCGTAGGAAGCAGTTCGTGTTTTGTAAAACGTTTTAGTGTTAGCATGCTTTTCACTGGTGTGTACTGAAAAGATAAATTTTTTTATACCAATACCAAAATTGAGGATGTGTACCCTCAGGTATGGCTGGAAGAGGACAATAATTGGCTTCATAGGATTTATGTGAGAGTTTTCTTAAAGAGTTCCTCATATTGATCGAGCATCTTTTCTAGAGAAAACTTCTCGAGAGCTTTTGAGCGACTCTGCTGAGCAAGAGAAGGCTGACTTTTGATGATACTATCAAGATTTTTGGCAAATAACTGAGTATCGTAACTACGCTCTTTCCAGAAAGCATGGCCCTGAACTGGTATAAGACTTCCCTCTACTCCACTAGTTATTAATTCTGGCATAGCGCCGTCTGCTACGCCACAGATAGGTAGCCCACAAGCAAGAGCTTCGATAACATTATTTGGGCAGGGAGGATTCAGATGACTAAAAACAAAAATATCAGAAGCTCGTTCATAAAGAGGGAGTTCTTGGTTGGGAATTTTACCAAGTATATGAACCCAGGGAATAGACTGGATTGTAGGTAAAAGGGCAGGAAGTTTTCTCGTGAATGTTCCTGCCAAGACAAGCTTAAAGTTTGAATTGTAGTGATCATGATAGAACGAGAGAGCTTCTAAAAGGGGTAGAATTTGATCTTTACGTCGGAAAGCTGAAGCGGAAAAAAAGATAGCTTGATCAGCGGTATCTCTTAGGGAGAGAGTGGTTTGGCCTGGTGAAAAAACGTTTGTATCAACTCCATTGTAAATAATTGTTGATGGGGAGCTTCTGTGTGTGAAAAGAAATCTACGAGCACAGTATTTACTGTAGTTACTTTGGTAGACAGTATGATTGGTAAATAGGTGATACGTCAGTAATGCCTTCAGGTTAAAAAGTGGGAAGAGTGGTCCAGCCACTGACCAATAATAGACACCATCAAGACGCTGTACGATGACTTTTTTATGAAGCTTGGCCCGCATCAGAATATCAAAAGGAGCCTGGACGATAACAAACAGAATATCGTAGTCAGATGTCTCTACGAAGCTTACCTCATGGCCTCTTTCTTTCAGACCTTGGCTGAATTTCATCACAAAGCTTGATGGACCGCCAATATCTTTGATGGTAAAGGGAATGAATATCTTCATAAGGAGAGGCGGTATTTGATATTCTTTAGCCACTGTGGAGACAAGAGTACCAGCAGAGGTCGTATGAAGTTCAGGTATGTACCGAGAGGGTACTTATAACGTCGTACATACTTCCACTGGGTCTTCATGTACTGGACAATTTGTTCGTTTTGGCGCTCCTTGGAAATTCCTGAGTCACCCGTTCTATAGCAGAGTATTTCAGGTAGGTTATAAAATTTAGTTTGAGGAAGAAGTCGTAGCCAGAGTTCGTAGTCTTGACCATAGTAAATACTCTCATTATAACCACCAGCAACTTTCACAAGCTTAGTAGCAAAAACTACAGCACTGTGACCAAATGGGTTATAACCAAAAATAAGTTTTTTAATTTCTTGATCGGTTTCTGGTGTATGGATATCTTTAGTCTTTTCTCCAAAAACATTCTGATAGTGAGAACCGATAAGGCCATACTCAGGATGATTCTCCAAGAAAGCCATTTGTTTTTGTAATTTCGATGGATGCCACCAGTCGTCACTATCTATCCGAGCTGTATACGGAGTAGCAATATATTGCAGGCCGAGATTGAGAGATCGTGTCAGACCAAGGTTAGTTGTATTTTCTATGAGAGTAAATTTTTCACCGAATACTTGTTGCCACTTAGCAATAAGCTGGGGTGAGGTATCTGTGGAGTGGTCGTTGATACAGACGATGACAAAATTCTGAAAATGCTGTTTAGCGATACTTTCAAAACATTTGTCGAGTGTTTTCTCGGCATTAAAGACGGAAATGAGGATAGAAAGAGGGGTGGGTTGGTTCATAGTGGTTGTGACATGGTGGCGTAGTAACTCGTCCAAGCACTCGTTGCTTGAGGTAAGGCGTAGTTCTGTTCTATCAAGAGAGCCGCATTTTGACCAAGGGAAGTTCTCAGTGAGGAGTCTTTGAAAAGTACCTCAAGGGCTGTATCTAGCGCAGCACTATCTCCTGGAGGGCAAAGAAGGCCAGTTTCATGATCAGTAATAAGCTCCTGGTTTTCTTCAATATTCGTTGTGATAATAGGTAACCGGGACGCCATAGCTTCCATAATGGCGTTACTCATGCCTTCAAAGAAGGTGGCGAGTATAAAGGTATCAGCAGTAGCTAGGAGTTCTGGTACGTCATTTCTTTTACCCAGCAAGAAAACTGCTTCTTTAGAAGAATAGTTTTTGAGTTGGTGACGGATAGTTTCTTCATAGGGCCCTTGACCTACCAATAAGAGCCTGGCTTCAGGGTGTTTCGTGAAAAATTTTTCAAAAGACTCCAGGAGAAAAAGGTGACCTTTATTAATAAGTAAATTAGCAACACAGATAATAAGAAAATCCGTTTCTGCTACGCCAAGAGTTTTTCTAAGATTGGAATTTTTTGGTTGGTTCTTGTAGAGATCTGTGTCAATACCACAGGGCACCACAGTTATTTTTTTCTCAGGAACACAGAAGCGTTTGACATACGCGTTCTTCACAGCTTGCGAATTGGCCATATAGCCTTGAGCCAGACAACCGGTTATTTTTTCGAAGAGACTAGCGGGCCAGTATCGTTTGGAATTATAGGTAGTGACAAGGGAAGAAATAAGTCTACATTTCACAAAGTACTGCAAGAACAGTCTACCCACGATATCAGCGTGAAGAAGGTGTGTCACGATAAGATCTGGATTTATCTGGCGTACTGTTTTTCGTAGTCGAAAATAGAGTAACGGATTAATGAGGCTACCTTTATGGAGAGCGATAACAGGAAACTCTTTCTTTTCAAATTCAGGAGCAAGACTGCCGGGTTTCGTAAGAGTAATTATTACGTGCTCAAAACCTTCTTGTGTATAGGGGAGCATTCGAAGAAGGGCCATTTCACAGCCTCCTCTTTCAAGACTAACAATGAGATGACAAATCTTTTTCTTAGGAGACATATCTGCCGGTACAGGTGATACCTGCTTCAGGATGTTCAAAGGCAGTCACATTTTTGAGTTTTGCCTTCTTAAACCACTGCTCAATCTCTTCAACATAGTAGTAGTTACTTTTTGGTGTTGCGAGTACGTCAAAGGTATCGTTGAGCTTCATATTGAAGGGAAAATGTGCGTAATACGAAAACGGCACTTTCTTGGCTAGTTTTTTGAATCCATACCAGTTGAGAATGTGGGTGAGCATATTGATGATATGGACAGCCAAAGCTGGTATGTACGATATCTTAAAGAGTAGGGGTTTAGAAAAATTCTTAATAAGATCACGTAGAGGCTCATAAAAGTAGAGGGCGCGTGCATTGTTGCGACGGTTATAGACCCAAATAACCATCTCACCATTCTTTTTGAGTACAGAGGGAAGTCTTTGGAAGCCTTGCTCTGGTTGTGGGAGATGATGGAGCACTCCAATTGAATAAGCAAGATCGAAGACGCCCTTAAAAGGCATGGCATAGATATCTGCCTGAACGATACAGACGTTCTTGATATCTTTAGTTAATTGGTAGGCTACTTCAACGCTTTCACCTAAATCAGTACCAAAAGAAATTTGGGTACCCGAAAGAGCTGCCCATTTAGTGAAGCGTCCTGAACCACAACCAATGTCGACCGTAATTTTACCCTGAATGTTGTCAGGTGTGATATATGGTCCAGCAAAGTGAAAGAAGTTCTCTTTTTCGTAACTGTTTTCTTTGTAGATATATTTCCATTCATATGCGAAACTTTCCGCAGTTTTCTTTTGATGAGTGATAAAGTTATCAAAGTCTTTGATGCGAGCAACGCTTGCTTGCCATTCATTGCGAGCCACTTCTGGGAGTCGGTCTTTAAAATCATTGAGAAATTGATGTCTTGTTTGAAGAAGATTTTCTCGCAACTCCCCAATCATGATACGTGGGATGCCACTGATGATGGGGTACCAAGTGGTATTATTCTTGAGGATGCCAGACTGAACGTGATCTCCGCTTTCTTCGAGTACGATTAAACTGAAAGATTCTTGAGTAACTGGGTCACTGAGGAATGTAAGGTGCTCTTTGCGCATAGTGGATACTGAAATACAGAATTTAATGGCTTATATAAGTCTTTTATAGTATAGCACAGCTCTTCTAGTCGAAATATTGTTGAAACCAAAGTTCCAAAGTAATGAGGGCCCAGATATGATAGCCATAGTCTACTTTGGTTTCACAGTGCTGACGAAGAAGTTCTGCTAAAGCTTGGCGTTTGAAGAGACCTCTGGAGAGAGCCTTGTCGCTTAGGAGCATGTCGTGAGCGTATTCTTTGAGTTCGTACCGAAACCAATTATGGATAGGAATACCAAAACCCATTTTGGGGCGAAACATCACTTCATCTGGGATGATGCCACGAAGAGCCTCTTTGAGGATGTACTTCTTATTGTTTAAGCCCTTGAGTTTGAGTGAGAAGGGGATCTTGGCAGTGAGCTCTAGGAGTTCATGGTCAAGAAAGGGTGAGCGTCCCTCAAGTGATACAGCCATGCTCGCTATATCTACTTTGGTCATGAGCGCTCCTGGTAGGTAGGTCATGAAGTCAGCATACACAGCCTGCTCAGTTTTATTTTTTGATCCAGACTCAGAAAATCTCTTAGTGATGATAGAGTATGAATTTTGAGAGCCAGTTTTTTCTTTGAAATCTTCTGTGTAGAGAGAATCTTTCATTTCGTTGGTGAAGTAGCAGAGATAGTTTACATAGCGACTAGCGTAGTCATCGCGGAGGGTTTTAGCAAAACGATAGACACGGTCGAAGAAAGTACTTTTGAATATTTGTGAGGTCACTTTGGTCAGGGGAAGGATAATGAAATTATGAAATGGTACAAGAGTGTTATAGAGAAGAGAAAATTTGAGGACACTGTAGCGACCATAACCGGCAAAGTTTTCATCACCACCATCACCATTGAGTGCGACGGTTACGTGATCTCGAGTCAGTTTGCTTACAAGGTAGGTAGGAAGGGCACTGGAATCAGCAAAAGGCTCTTCGTATTGACGCACAAGAGTAGGGAGGAGCTCAATAGCTTGTGGTTCAACAATAAACTCAGTGTGTTCGGTCTTGAATTTCTTGGCAACCATTCTGGCGTAAGGAAGCTCATTGTAAGCATCCTCTTTGAAACCAATAGAAAAAGTTTTGACTGGAGTGGTGGAGTGGCGACTCATCATGGCTACCACAGCACTGGAGTCAATACCGCCAGAGAGAAAGGCGCCAAGCGGAACATCGGATATCATTCGTAATTTGACTGACTCTTCAAATTTCTCAAGAATCTTCTTTTTCCATTCGGGAGTACTGAGATTCCACTTGGTGCTGTAATTAAGTTTCCAATACTGAGTCTTCTCAGTTTCTCCAGTTTTCAAATCAATAAACAAATAGTGGGCAGGTTCGAGTTTCTGGATACCTTTAAAACCAGTCAGCGGCGCCGGAACATACTGCAATGTTAGATAGTGGTGGATGGCGACATAATCAGGTTCGCGCTTATACTCTGGTTGCGTGAGGATGCTCTTGAGTTCTGAGGCGAACATGAAGACATGCTCATCACGATAGTATTTGAATGGTTTTTTGCCTACTCGATCACGTGTACAGAAGAGAGTATGTTCTTTTTCATCGTAGAGAGCAAAAGCAAACATACCACGTAAGTGCTGGACGCAGTCTTTGCCATACTCAGCGTAGAGAGCCAGGATTACCTCGGTGTCTGATTGAGATGCAAAAGTATAGCCTTTTTTTTTGAGTTCTTCTCGTTTTTCCTGATAATTGTAAATCTCACCATTGAAAACGATCTCATAGCGATCAAGATAGCGCATTGGTTGGCGTCCAAGAGGGGAGAGATCGATAATGGCGAGGCGTTGGTGACCAAATCCGACAGATTGGTCAGGTGAAATATAGACACCTGTTGCATCTGGACCACGATGTTTGATCGCTTGATTCATCTCCTCAATGCTTGATGAAGAGACTTTTTGGTTTTGGAGTGCTATTTTCCCGACAATGCCACACATAGAAAATCCCTTATTAAAGCCCTAGTTACTTGTCTATAATACCGTATCTGAGCTATACTGACAAAAATTATTGAATACATCCTGTATGGAAACTATCGCCTGTAAAGTCTGTGGTAATGAGAATTGGATAACTGTTCTAGAGAGTAGAGATTTCCTTCATAATTTGCCGGGCAGTTTCACGATCGCTCGTTGTAGCGATTGTGGCTTTATGGCAACCAATCCGCGCCCTGATGCTACTGAAATTCTCGGATATTACCCAGAAGACTATGGACCATATCAGCTCAACACAGCACGAGTAGAAAAAATGGTAGCTTATCGAACTAAGCATCCGATACTGTTTGACTTGGTTGATCCAAATATCTTTGTTATTGCCAGAGAAAAATGTGATGATTGTGAACTTAATATTCTCGAGATTGGTTGTGGGGCGGGTAACTTTCTCTATGAATTGAAACTACGTTTCCCAAAGTGGCATTTGCGAGGGAGTGATTTTAGTGTGAAATCCATAGAAACACTTAAGACCAAGGGTATTCACGCCTATGTTTCTGATCTCCGTAAATTTCCTGAAGAAAACCAGTCACAGGATATTGTGTACGGGTTCATGATCGTAGAGCATCTACACTATCTTGAAGAAACTCTTGCTGAAGTAAAACGAGTATTGAAAAACGATGGTCGACTCGTCATTGCTGTACCTAATATTGCTAGTTGGCAATTTCGTCTTTTTAGAAAATATGCCTATATTCTTCATCTACCAGCTCATCTTTATCACTTCACTGAGAGTACATTGACAAAAGTGATGAGACAAAATGGTTTTGAGGTAGAGAAAGTTATCTATCATCGAACGCTTCAAGATAGCTCATTTAGTTTTTGCAATGCTGTTCGTGAGAGCGATCTTCCAGAAGGACTAAAGAATCTGATGTTGAAAATATTTCGTTGGCGTACCCTGTACCATTTCATTACGTTACCATTTGCTTATCTTCAAGCTTTGACCAAACAGTCGCCAGGGATGACTGTGATTCTAAAAAAGAAGATTTAAAAAGATTCTCATTGAGAACTCCAGGGTTTTTTACTCACAGTGTAGACATTGATATCGCCGAAGGTTTTTTTATTTGAGAAGATGAGGTCTGTTCTTTCTGGCAATTCTCTAGAGTCTTCTTCGTTTAGAGTAGCACTTCTCTTGAAGTCCAATGTTCGAGTAACTATAGCAAAGAAATTACTGAAGAGTACTTGTTGCTTTACTTTATCTTTCAACAGGCGCTCCTGACTTACTGCAATAAACAGAGCAGTATCAGCCGGATCAGCAGAACGTTGAGGAATATTTTCTGGGTCTTTCAAAAGAAGTAACAAGTCTATGACATAGGCTTTTTCTGAGTAAGAGACGAGCTTCTTATTTTGAGTATTGTCGAAAATATATTCAACGAGTCCAGGCTGGATATTAAGATTTCCAGCCTGATTCAAATATTTATTCCAGAGGTAGCTGTAAAGAAGGGTTAAAAAGACAAAGAAAATGACAATAGTGAGAGTCAGCAACTTGAGGAACATCCTTACAAAGGTACCAGGACATTTCTCTTGGATTATTTTCATGGAAAACCAGGCACCATGGCCAAAGTATAAAAACGTGAATGGCCACAAAAAAAGTAAGGAGCGCTCTCCATTTATGTTCAGTGTCGATACAAGGGTAAATACCAGAGAGGCAAGATACAAACTAAGAAGCCTGTATTGTTTGAAATAGAAGAGTATAGCAAAGCAGATACAGAAAGCAATATAACTCAATAAGTTAGGGAATACCCAACGAAAGTAGTTATTGTTTATTTTTGACCAACCACTAAACAGTTTATTGGTATCTGGAAGATTTATCCCAAACTTTCTTCCTAGAGCAGTTTCGGGTGAGTTTGACTCGTGAAGTATGCTATCGGTGATTTCGAGTGGTCCATAGGGGCTGTGAAGAGATTGTTTCTTATAGTGTGTTTCAACTGGAAAGTAGAAACTACAAGCAATAAAAATAACAAAGGCAATCTTGGCTAAGGTGAAGAACTCAAATTTTCTTGTAAAAAGAGAGAAAAATACAAAATATAAGACAAATATGAGAAGAGAGTAGAGAAAAATAATATGAGTGAAAAGCCCAAGAAGACTGAGTATAAAAAGCCAACACCAGGGAAAGGGCCGTTTTTCATCAATAATGAGGCCCGCTATAAGAATGAAAAAGACAAAGGCAAAGAAACTTGGCACTACCCAGTAAAAGCCATGAAAGGACCCTGAGCCGTTAAAAAGCGCAAAGAGAAACAGTGAATAGGCAGCCAGTTTTTTATTACCTGGATTCAACGACCTACTAAAAAATAAGAGAGCTATCGCTAGGATAAGGATCCCTATATAGAAGACCACTTCATAAGAAGCAATGGTTCCAAGAGAGAATATTTTTCCGACAGTGCCAACAAACAAGCGATACGTGAGGTGATCATAACCCGCAAACGTACCTAGATTGATAGCTCGTTCGTGGCAGGAAAAAAAGTTAGGACAATTGAGGGTAGCGTCGATATGGAGCGCATAGACAAGTGAGTCATCAGGCACGGGAGGCAGTAGTCTATCCAACCACAGAGTATGAACAAGAAATATCTTCCAGACTACAAAAAAACAGAGTGCCAATAGTAGCCATCGATTCTCTCGTATGAAAGTGAGTAATGAAGAATTAAGTAGATGCATTTTTCTTGAGTGTGATAGTGAATACCAGGGAGTCTCTATCTTCTTGACTCATCTGTTGTATTGAGGCTGGGTAGTATGAACCAGTGTAGCGTTTCGTAACAGTAAGAGAAAGAATATCAAGGTTATTTTTTGTAGCGAGATCTTTGTAGTAGCTCAGTCTCTTACGGTTAACAAAGGCGCCTGTTTTTGAAAAAAGACAGTAAAACCAAAAATCAGATATACCCAAAAAATAGAGACTTTCTTGTGAGAAAATATGGTCTCTTAGGTCTACTTCGTGATACATGAGGCCTTTATTTTTGAGAACACGACTCATCTCACGAAAGCAGAGATCAAGATTGTGGACATGCTCAAGTACCGCACAGGAGTAGATGATATCAACAGAAGCATCCTCAAGCGGGTATTTGGATTCTTGGTTGATGATAAGTGATTTAATTTTTTGAGGATTATACTGCCACTGACCCGAACGATGTTCAAAGTAGTCAGAAAAATGAGTATTCTCACTCCCCAGTAATTCTCGGTATCCTGCCAACTGATTTTTTTTGATAAATGAGTGCAACCCATCATCAATAGCGATATAGGTGGCTAACTTTTCTTCAAGTGACAGAATACCAAAACCCAGTGAGCCACCGGGACCAAGTTCGAGTAAGACCTTTTCTTGGAGCGAGGTATAGGGTTGTATGGTTTCCAAGAATTCTTGAAATTTATTTTGCGAATACTTGATGTGTTGTTGTTTGAAATCAAGCGGGTTGTAGAGATATTTTTCAATAACAACGCGTAACTGTGGGAAGAGCAGAAAAGAGAAGTTTTCTAGGAGTACCAAAGGTACCTTGAGGAGTATCTTAAAGTAGTTCATAGATTTTCAAAAAGCTGAATGTATTGGTTGATACTTCTAGTCCAGCTAAACTTTTCAAGAACAGTTCTCTTGGCATTAGCGGCAAAGACAGAGCGTTTATCTGGGTTATGAACCAGTTCCATGATAGCGGTCGCAAATTGGTTATCTTTCTGTAGGATGCCATTTTTCTCGTTATCAAGTACCTCATCAGCACCTTCATGGGGGGTACTGATGATGGCACAGGAGCTATACATGGCTTCGAGAAGCGAGGTAGAAAGTCCTCCACCAGGGAGAGAAGAGTGGATATAGATATCAGCCCGCTTCATAAAAGTAAGGGTTTCTTCTCTAGATTTTTTACCTACCAAGAGTACAGGAAGATCCACTGAAAGCTTTTTGAGTCTTTCAAAATCTTCGCCGTCTCCAACAAGTACAAAGAGTATTTTTTCTCGAGTTTCTTCTGGAATCTCTCGGAGCGCTTTGAGAGTATTTTCAATCCCTTTCCATTTGTACAATCGGGCAGCGGTCATGATAATGAGTTTATCTTCAGGAAGTGCAAGATCTTGCGGTTTAATACTATCAAGTTGGTTGAAATCAAGACCACGATAAATGATAGGTGAGAAACGTGTATCAAACTTCATCACAAAGGCGTGGACAGCTTTGGAAATAGAAATATTGATATCTGAAAAATGGAAGACTATTTTTCCGAAAGTGTGATCATATAGTTTGGCGAGTAGGCTTGAGAGGGGATTTGTGAGTTTCACAAAGTCTGACCCATGTTCAATATGGACGTGTCTGATATGGTGTATTTTCGCAAAGAGCAGTCCGATAAATGAAAGAAAGAAAAAACGAGTCCGTGTAATGAGAATATCTGGTTGGAAACTTTTGAGTGTCTGAAGTTGTTGCCAGAAGAGAGGGGTCCAGAATTTGGGGAGGGGGTAATTGGAGATAATTTCAAAGGCGGGATAGCGTATAATCCTGATACCATTGAGAGTTTCTAATCCCTTGGTAGGGGGGATGTTAGGCGTAAAAACCAAAACTTCATAGCCAAGCTTGACCAGTTCTTGGTTGAACTCGGCACTATGACTTTCTAAGCCTCCCATGTGAGGAGGGTAATAAGGCGAGAAAACAAGCAACTTCATGGAAAGGGAGTTTTATTTTTCTAAGTGACTCAGGCTTTCTTTGCGTGTCAGAGCAGTGATTTGTTGTTCGAGTTTTTCAATAGCAGACAGGAGTTTGAAAATCATCAGAAAAACCATGAAGAAACCAGCGAGAATCACAGCATTGACGTTGCCCTCTATACCGATGAGTTTAGCGAGAGTATTACTAATATCAGGGAAGGTAACTACTAGAGCCATTCCGCCCCAGATAATGATACGGACAAGTAATTTGAGAACGGTTTGACCACTCTCATGTTTGAAGTAATTCTGAAGACCTTTACTAATCATAATAGCGGCGAAGGCTACAATAATGATTTGGTAGAGTGCGAAATGCATAAGTGTGTATTCAGACGAATTAAGAAATCATATTCCAAATAATTTTGTACAGTGTTTTCAGACCATTGGTGAAACTTTGTTTTTGGATTTTACTCATGCTGTATTCAGTATAGCGTACCTCAATGGGGATCTGCGCGTAGCGCAATTTATGAAGATAGATCTCGCGAATAACCTCACTATCGTATTCATAACGGTCGGTACGGGTATTGATAAGATCAACAGCATGACGAGAATAGGCACGAAAACCTGACTGACTATCCGAAACCCAAAGACCGTAAATATACCAAGTGAAGGCGTTACCGATATGATTGGCGAGAATCTTGTACCAAGGCATACCCTTAGGATTTTTGAGTCGTGTACCAAGAACGACATGGCAGGCACCTTTTTGGATGGGTTTGATAAGTTCTACTATATCTTTGGGGTTATGCTGACCATCACTATCCATAGTGACAACAATTTCCGCGCCCAGATGTTTAGCTGCCTCTATACCGGTTTTAGTAGCCGCTCCTTTACCTCGATTAATCTTGTGACGCAGGGCTACTACATCTGGTATGGAACGAGCCACCTCGTAAGTATCATCCTGACTACCGTCATCAACGATGATAATCTTGCGATATCCAGCATCTTGAATCTCTTTGACGACATCGCGGATAATCTTGGCTTCATTGTAGGCAGGGAGGACTATCCACATATAGAAATTGCTGGAAAATATCTTAGTTTCTCTATTTTAGCAAGAAAGAAGGCTCAAGAAAAGCCCTTACATTTGCCCTGAGCAGGCATTTTTTGTACAATTAAGGAAACTATGGAAAACCAAACACCGTATTTGTCAGTCGTAGTACCTCTCTATAACGAAGAGGGGAATGTGTTAGAACTGCACCGTCGTATTCACGAAGCCTTACTCAAAACAGGGCGTCCTTTTGAGATTCTTTTCATCGATGATGGAAGTCGTGATAAGACTATTGAATTGGCTCGTACGCTTTCACCTCTGCGATTAATTGAATTTCGTAAGAACTTTGGTCAGACCGCCGCCTTCGATGCGGGTATCAAGGCTGCTCGTGGTGAAATAGTGGTTACACTCGATGGTGACCTCCAGAATGACCCAGCTGATATCCCCCTCCTTCTCGCTAAGATGGACGAAGGTTTTGACGTCGTTTCTGGTTGGCGATTTAAACGCAATGACCCATGGAGCAAGAAGATTCCATCACGTATTGCTAATTTTCTTCGTGGTATTCTCATCCAAGATCAGATTCATGATTCTGGCTGTAGCCTCAAGGCGTACAAACGAGAATGTTTTGATAATGTAGACCTTTTTGGTGAAATGCATCGTTTCATGCCAGCCCTCCTTATGCTGGATGGCTTTCGAGTCGCGGAAGTCAAAGTTTCACACTACCCACGTATGCACGGGGTGACCAAGTATAATTGGAAACGTGGCGTAAAGGGTTTTGTCGACATGATCGCTATTTGGTTTTGGCGTAAATATTCATATCGACCTATCCATCTTTTTGGTGGAG
>CAZLQC010000007.1:2624-32053 GCA_964561695.1 uncultured Bdellovibrionales bacterium | reverse complement strand
AAAACTACTACTGCCAATAGCTTCGGCCTTCATATGAGGGATCTCTTGTTGAAGAAGTTCCTCAGCCCTTGCTTCTACAGCAAGATTATCTGGTTCCTGGTGTTTAAGCTCAAGATGGTTGGCTTTTTGGGCAAATTCATCTGAATAGGTCTCTGTTTTAATACCGGACTTTTCGGCCAACATACGTCCTATCTCGTCCTGAGTAACGACGATGATAGTCTTGTTCATTTTCTGAGCTTCTTTTTGGAACAAACGCAAGTTGATAATACTCTGCAGTATGAGAGCTCTTTTGGGAAACACAAAGTAGTTTTCCTGGTCAGGAGAGTGACGCAAACGGCCAATAGCAGAAATAATTTCCTCGTCGCTTTCGATGTAAAATGTTTGTGCCATAGGATTTAGTTTTTATCAATTGCTTGCATACTTTTCTTGAGGATACTAGAAAGCATTTTTTCTTCTTCAATGTGGTCCAGAAGAGCGAGATTGGCGAGACCGATAGGGGTAATGTCTTGTGGGTTATTGAGTTCTCCAGTGGCATCACTGATGCGGATAATGTCTTGTGGCTGGAGATAGCTTACAGTTGGTTTCTTAGAAAAAGGAAGGGTTTTCGTCCACTCATCACTAAGGAGTGCTTCACGAATACCTGGCAATGCTGAGCCACCCCCACACAGAAAAATACGTGATGGGAGAAGATCACTTTCGGCAAACTCCATCAGAGAAAGCTCTACCCCACCAAGCCAAACGCGACAATCATCAGCGAAGATGGTTTGGATTTGAGCGGCTTTATCAGGAGTGAGTTGTCCAAGAGAATACTCTATTTTGAGTTTTTCAGCTGTTTCAAAAGAGACGTTAAATTCTTGGGCCAGACGCTTGGTAAAGGCACGTCCCCCTAAGGCAAACATCTTCGTCCCTTCGAGTCCCCCATTTCGAATAACTGCAATATCTGAAGTGCCACCACCAATATCAATAAATATGGCGCTAAAGTCGAGCATGTCTTCCACCTCGATAGAGCGAGCCACGGCGTATGGCTCGGCTGCGATAGAAAGAAGATCGAGATCGAGTTCATCAGCAATGGTCTGGAGTGCTCCTAAGTGAATCATAGGTGCGTAGGCATTGAAGACACTCATGGAAACATCCTTGCCCTGGAAGTTGACTGGGTTGGCCACGTGATAGCCATCAATCCGAACATCGACAATAGCAGCATTGATAAGCTTCACTTCGATATCAGACTGACCTGTCTCCCAAGCTAGTTGGCGCTTGATGCGTTCATAGGCTTTTTCTTGGACTTTCTGAATAATCATTTTGAGCTCAGGAATACCAATGCGGATTTCGGGATTGACGCGTTCATAGTGCACCGTGGTCGTGGTACCTTTGACAAGCTCTCCAGCGATACCGATAATGCTTTGTTCGACTCGTTTGACTCCGGCCTGCTCTTTGGCTAGGAGAATGGCTTCTCGAGAAGATTCGATAACGCCAGCGATATCAGAAACAGCACCACTCTGCATATTGCCGGACTTTTGGAAGGTCCTTCCAACGCCAATAACCACAGCGTGGTTTTGATCATTATCAACGCGAAAAATAAGCGCTTTGACTATTTCGGTACCGATATCAAGCGCAAGAAAAAGATTGGCTTCTTGTTTCCAAGAAAAGCGTGAAAAAAGTCCCATATAGTATAAATTATACCACTAATTGAGGCTTTACTCTAGTAGTTTTAGGCAATCTTTGAAAGAGCTTTCTTTAAGAAAGCTTAGGGGATTAACCCTGTATAGAAGTTTCTGTAAGAAGAGGTTTGGTACAGCCGTATTCCTGAATGACGGCGATGCTGTTGGCGATACCCCAGCGGAGGGCTGTTTCGATAGAATGATCATGGAGGAGTGCGCCAAAAAGACCAGAAGCAAAAGCGTCTCCTGCTCCGGTACTGTCTACTACCTTGGCCACGTCTGGCGGGATAATGCTATACATTTTCTCACCATTAAACACCCAAGCTCCTCTGGCGCCATCGGTGAGACCTATTTGCTTAGGACCAAGAGCGAAGAGGGCGTCGAGAATAGCTTCTTCCTTACTCTGAGCAAAGTCAACACCTAAAAGAAAAAGGGCTTCATCATGATTGAGGATAAGAACAGTGGTTTCTCGAATCAGGGCTTTCATGAGTTCAGGATCATTCTTGAGGTTGTGCTGACCAGGGTTAAGAGCAATTTGGAATCCGTATTTTTTCTTAGCCGTTAGAATAGTTTCGATGTTTTTCTTCCAATCACCATTTAGGGCTGAGACAAAAACCCATTCTGTATTCTCGAGATCACGTTCGGCTACTACCAGTTGTTCGTTGGCATCACGATTATGAAAAATAGTTCGTTCACCAGTCTGAGTAAAGACGATAATGGCAGAAAGGTCTGATGGTGTAGTAGGTAGTTGAATGAGACCCTCCAGAGAAACTTTCTCTTCTTTGAGGCGCTCTATGACATGCATACCTATATCGTCAGTACCGACTCGGCTTACTATACGAACAGAATGCCCAAGACGAGCAAGCCCGATAGACACATTGGCAGCCACTCCACCGATATCTTCAAAGCGATCTTCCACCAGCACTTTAGCGCCGAGAGGAAGCTGGACCTTATGAGGTGCCAGTGTGTCTTCTGGAGTCTCCACAAAAACCCCTCTTCCGGTAGGGAAAAAGATATCTTTGGAAATAGAACCCACACAAGTGACCCTCACTTTTTTACGTGCCCCCCACATAGTATTTATTCTTTAGTGTTTGTGTTTTGCCAAATAGTGAGAAGACGATTGTACTTGGCAATACGCTCGCCACGAGAAAGCGACCCTGTTTTGAGATATTCAGCACCAGTACCATAGGCCAGGTCAGCTATAAAGTCATCTACGGTCTCACCTGAACGGTGAGAGACGATACGAGCCATACCAGCTTCCTTGGCTCGATTCATACAAGCAATAGTTTCTGAGAGGCTACCAATCTGGTTTGGTTTGATCAGAATAGTGTTGCAAGCGTTCATCTCGATACTTTTTTCGAGACGTTTGATATTCGTCACCAGCAAATCATCACCCACAAGAAGGAGCTTCTTACCCCATGAGGCATCCTCACGCTCAAGTTTTTCTTTCATGATGACCCAACCTTCCCAGTCTTCTTCGTACAGACCATCTTCAAGAGAAACAATATGATAGCCTTCTATCCATTCACGGTACATATTGATCATGCTTTCGCGACTCAGAAAAACATTTTCGGGTTTGAGATGGTACTGCTCTTTTTCGTGATCATAAAATGAGTCAGCGGCTACATCGAGGTCCAGAAAGATATCTGTACCGGGCGTATAACCTGCGGCAGTAATAGCCTCATGAAGTAGCTCAAGTTGACGCTTGTGACTCTCTACTCGCGGGGCAAATCCCCCTTCATCACCTACGCTCGTTGCAAAGTTTTCTTTGGCGAGTAGTTTCTCTAAATGATGAAAGATTTCACTACCGGCTCGTAGTTGTTCTGGATAGGTAGCTATACCACTAGGAACGAGTTTGAATTCCTGGACAGAAAGCCCTGAGTTACTATGTTTACCACCATTGATAATATTAAACAGTGGCACCGGAAAACTACTACTCCCCACGGTGTGACCAGCCAGATGGGCAATGTGTTGGTAAAGTGGGATGCCCTGGGAAAGTGCTTCCGCCCGACAAACGGCCAGCGAAATACTGAGAATAGCATTGGCTCCAAGCTTGGCTTTGTTGGGGGTGCCATCGAGATCGCACATGGTTTTGTCAACGAATGTCTGTTCATTGGCATCCATACCAATCAAAGCCTCCGCAAGGACAGTATTTACATTCGCAACTGCCTGCAGTACTCCCTGACCAAGATAACGTGCCTCATCGCCATCACGAAGTTCAATGGCCTCAAAAGTGCCTGTAGAAGCTCCTGAAGGCACACTAGCTACTCCTTTTGTACCGTCAGATAGAACTACTGTTGTTTCAAGGGTTGGATTACCACGAGAATCAAGAATTTCTTTGGAATGAATAGCTTTAATAGTCGCCATAGGTGTTCTTTGTTAGGGTTTATGTAGTACGTAAGGCGAGTAATCCCGGCATAGGCTCACCACTGAGATAGGCGAGCATGGCTCCCCCACCCGAAGAAACAAAAGTCACTCGAGAAAGAGCATTGGCTTGTTCGAGTACAGAGAGACTTTCTCCTCCTCCTACCACCACATTAGCTTTAGATTCAAGAATGGTGTGCATCAAAACATCGGTACCCAAATTATACGGTTTTTCTTCAAATTTCCCCATCGGTCCATTCCAAACAATAGTTTTGGCCATCTTAAGAATTTGGCTGTAGTAGGCGATAGTAGTTGGTCCTATATCGAGACGTTCTGGTCCGTTGAAATCCTGTGGTAGCAGTACCTTCTCACCAAAAACCATTTTTTGATCGAGAGCCTCATTGGCTATCTTGCCCCCTACTAGCACGCAGTCATAATTGGCCTCAAAGGCTTTGATAAGTGGAAGCTTGGTCTCTATCTTGGCACCACCAATAAGAGCCACAGCTGGACGATCTGGAGTGAAACGGACCGAGTCAAGTTCGCGAAGTTCGCGCAGGATATGGAGACCGGCGTAAGCAGGTAGTAGATGAGTGACCGCTACTGTAGAGGCATGCGCCCGGTGACAAACACTGAAAGCTTCATTGATATAATGGGTGAATGGTTCTGTCAGCTTGGAAGCAAAAGAGATATCATTGGCTTCCTCGCCAGGATCAAAACGGACATTCTCGAGTAACAATAGCTCGTCTTCTGCGACTGCATCAAGCGCTTCAACAACTTTCGGTCCAGTAATAGCCGGTACGAAGACAATTTTTCGTCCAAGTGACTGGCTGACTGGTCCAACAAGAGTCTCTGTCGAGTCTTCGGTATTTGGTTTACCATCAGGTCGACCAAGATGTGTAAGGAGAGCTATTTTGACACCTTTGAACTTAGAAAGATAAGAAAGGGTGTTTTTGATAACAGCAATTCTAAAATGTTCTTCAGTATTTCCTATATTAGTGCGCTCTATATTAAAATCAACACGCAGACAAACGCGCGCATTGGTAAAGTCAACTCCTTGTATACTCCGTATATCCATGTTTGTATTATACACCCATACCAAGAATGGCGACCATAGTTCCTATGAGCGCTGTTAGGCTGGTGAAGACCCAGGCACGCATCACTATTTTTGGTTCTGGCCAACCCTTAGCTTCAAAATGATGATGAAGTGGTGCTGCAAGAAAAATCTTTTTTCCACGATATTTTTTGGAAAGAATCTGAAGAGCAGCGCTCCCCGACTCTAGACTGTAGATAAAAACAATGATGAAAAGGGCGAGAACTGAGTTGGTCAACATCGCTACCACGCCGAGGGTAGTACCGAGAGAAATAGCTCCTGTATCGCCCATAAAGAAACGGGCTGGATAGATATTAAACCAAAGAAAAGCGAGGAGCGCTCCAGCAACAGCAGCACAAAAGGCGCTGAGATCCATTTTGTTTTCAGCAAAGGCGATAAGAGCAAAAGAGGCAAAGGCGGCCAGAAGAACTCCAGCATTTAATCCATCAAGCCCATCAGTTTCGTTGGATGAGATAGCTGAAAAAAGAATGACAAAGATAAATAGTGGCACGTACCAGAAACCAATCATATAGTCTCCCAGGGCTGGAATATGAATGACGTCCCAGCCAAGTTTGGAGTAAAACCACCAAGCACCAGCAAAAGCAATAGCAAACAGCCACCAAAAACGGATAGCAAAACGCATACCACCACCTTTGTTGCTACCAATACCACGCACACTCATATAGTCATCAAAGAGTCCGAGGATACCAGCTGTTACCAGTACAAACAAGGGTAGCCACACCTGAGAACGCTTCAGAAAATCAAGCCGAGCGATGAAGTTGGTATCCGTCCAGGTAGCAATCAATGGGAAAAGGTAATGTGAAGCAAAGACTAAAACACAAACAGAAAACCAAATAATAAGTCCCCCCATAGTCGGAGTACCACTTTTCTTGCTATGAAGAGCACTCACCACACTAAGCTTATCTCCATTGATGGAATTTTCTTTGATCTTAATGCCTATCTTGTAGCGGTAGAGGATGTTGGTCCACAGTGGTGTAATAAGAAAAGCAAGAAGAAAGGCCAAAAAACCCGTAATCAAAACCTTGAGGCTATTGATAACAATAGGGATGTCTTGAATTTGAGCGAGGGGTATCTCTGGACTCATAAAATTGATATTTGTTATTTCCACTCGTGAGTTTGGAAAGCCCAATCAAACATACTCGTAATACTACTCCAACGTTCCTGATCATCAAGGACCACGGCAACTACTTTACGTTCACCGGTGTTATCACTCATAGCAGCGAGTAATGAATACCCAGCTAACGGAGTGAAGCCTGTCTTAGTACCAAGAAGGTTGGGTACTTGTCCCAACAGTCTATTGGTATTAGCTATATCGTGGCTATAGACACCATCGACAGAGGTAATGGTCTCACTCTGTATACGCATGATATCCCAAAGTGCTGGATAGTTCAAAGCGAGAGCAGCGATACGGGCGATATCGTGAGCCGAAGAGTAACACTCTGTCTCACGTCCATCAATCTCAAGCCCTGAGGGCGTACAAAAATGTGAGTCTGTCAGTCCGAGTTCTTTGGCTCGACGATTCATCAGGGCAGTAAACTTATCAGCTGAGCCACTGACATGAATACCGAGAGCCGTAATAGCATCATTGGTACTGTTCATGAGGGAAGCTTTGAGAAGATTGCGGACAGTGACTTTTTCTCCCAATACCAAACGGTTACCGGGACAGACGCCAGAGTTGGGACAGCCTACTTTGGTACCATCTACATCAAGAGCCTCTGCGGTAATAGTAACGGGTTCATCAAAATTTTTGACATTTTCAGCTATGAGAAAAGCAGAAAAGATTTTAGTCAGTGAAGCAATTTGTCTTTGGTCATGGGCCTTTTGTTCAAACAAAATATTACCTGAACCAACATCAAGAATAATAGCTGCGTGAGCTGTGGGTACTGCATAGATACCAGCATTTGAGAGAGGGATGGGCTGATAGCCAGCTGTTTTGGCATGACTTTCTACGATGAATGGTTCAGGTGGTTTGTCCTTAATTGCCGTTTCTTCAAAACGACTTTTTTTACCAAAAATAGAATCCATAAAATCAATAGCCTCAGCTTTGAAGACGACTGTTTCTGGCAGTAAAAAAAAGACTGTCCCCAAAACAAAAATAGCAAGTATGGTTTTTTTCATACCAGGAAAACAGACTTAAGATTCATGTGATTCGGAAATATCAGTGAGACTACTTGCGACGGCCTGATTCAGTTTTTCGTCTTCTCGAAGCTTCGTGTAGTCGGGCAATTCCGTGATTGACGAAATACCGAGGGTCATGAGGAATTGGGTAGAAAGTGTGTAGACAAAACCACGGAGATTTGTTGGATTCCCCTCTCGTTCAATCAACTCTCGAAGAAGCAGGTTGCGTAAGGTAAAACTGCAGTTTACTCCACGAATAGCCTCTATTTCTGGACGACTGACCGGTCCTCGATAGGCAATAATGGCTAAAACTTCAAGTTGCGTCTTTGTAAGACTGGCCTGGAGAGTCTCCTTGGTAAGGAGTTCGATAAGAGCACTCTGTTCTGGTTTGGTGGTGAGAGTAACCGCTCCTTTATGAAAAAGTAGCTTGAGACCAGAGTCTTGATTTTCCTCGTAGCGAGTAGCGAGTAGTTGAAGTTCTTGAGTGATCACCTTCTCTGTGACACCAAGAATAGTAGCCAGTTTAGCTTCGGTAACTGGTTCGCCAGCAATAAACAAGATACTTTCGATACCAGCCTGAATATGCAGTGTTTGATTCATACGATTATTTCTGTACGGGTAAGAGTGATGGAACTTGCCACGGTATGCTGTCTGGCATGGACGTAACGTTGTTTGACGAGTTCTAATACAGCCAAAAAGGAAACAATGATATCCAAACGTTCAGTAGTATCACCCAGAAATTCATGAAAGCTCGTTTCAACTCTTTTAGTCAGATGCTCTTTGAAGTGGAGAATACGCTCTTCTAAGGTGACAATAGTCATCAATTCTTGTTCGGGCAGACTGACGAGGGGTTCTATGGTTCCGAGAATACCAAAGAGTGCGTCTTTGAGATCATGGACATCAATATCTGTGGGCGGATAGTAGATACTTTTGAAACCAAGGAAACTTTCTCGACTGAATAAACGATTCTTGGTATTGAAAAGGGTATCTAGTTTTTTAGCTTGCTCTCGGTAGAGCTGGTACAGGCGAAGGTGTTCTTCAAGATCGTGGATGGATTCCTCTTCTTCTTCTGTAAAAGTGAGAACTGGTAGGAGCGCTCGGGATTTGATGAGGATAAGACGCGTCGCAATAGAGAGAAACCCCGCCAGGTGTTCTAGGTGGATATCCTGATTATGATCAATATAGGCTAAAAACTGATCGGTGATTTTGGCGAGAGAGACTTGAGTGATATCAAGCTTTTCACGCTCAATAAGCTGAAGAAGGACATCAAGTGGCCCCTGGAACTGCTCAAGTTCAAAATGATACGCCATACCCTATGGTACAAGTGCAAAAAGCTTTAGCCTGGAGACACCTGATAGTTTATTAGCAAAATTGATGACTCAAAAGTATCCCTTCTTTAAGTATAGATAGAATATTTCATATTTGCACTTGTTACACTGGGCAGGCATCAAGTACAAATGCTCTGTTAAAGCATTTTACCACTAAAAAATGATTTACTCAAACCTCAATTCCCCTATTTCTTCCCCTTTAGAAAAAAGGCCATAGTAAGACCCGAAAGAAGCACAAAAGCCGCTAAATAGAGAAATACCACCAAAGGGAAAAAGATGAATAGGAGCAAGAGTCCCACAGTACCAATGATGTTGGCCAATGATCTGGTGGTCCGAAAAAAGGCAATCACATCAGTATCGTCAGCATCAACTTGCTTATAAAAATATGAATCGCGAAGCACTTCTACCCCAGCAATGCCCACTCGTGTCATGAAGAGGAGAATCGCAAGGGCTAAGAAATCTGGAGTAGTGATGAGAATCAATCCAGCTGTAGAGAGGGTAGCCGTAAAAAGCGATATAATAAGTAGGCCTTTCTCACTTTTTCTTTTATCGGCCAAGATACCCAGAGGGTACTCGATAAGGACAAAGGGTATCAGCATGATAGTGAACAGCACTCCTATCTGTTCCCATGATATTCCAAGATCCAATAGATGGAGAGGCATATACACTATCATCAACGCATAGAAGAACTCCATGGTAAAAGAAATACCGTAGATGATACGTAGACCTGGCTCTTGCCAAATTTTCTGGATACTGTGAAATGTGTAGACTTTTTCCCTGAGAGTATGGTTGTCATTTCTAAAGGCTAAAAGGGCGTAGAGAAAGGTGATTGAATAGCCTAATGTTAAAACAAAAAACACCCCTGCATAGCCATAGTCTTTCAGCACCAACACTGAGAGTAGTGGTGCGAGGAGTAGACCTAGGTTCATCAGAGTCAAATTGAGACCTCGGATATGACCAGACATATCATCGTTGGAGTAGCCTTCAAGAAGAATATCAAGTGCTACGTAAGCGCCATTAACCATCACAATAAATAAAAGTGCAAGAACAACTGTTCCCCAAGAGAGATTAAAGTGTGAAAGAAGTACGCTGGTTAGGATGGCTGTACCTAGAAAAAAATAAAGGGTCCGTGATTGACCAAGCTTACGTACGATGTGATGAAAAAAGAAGAGTACCAAAAAAACAGTGCTGAAGGTAGCTAGGTAAAACCAACCCACTGCTTTCTCTCCCGTAAGCGGTGTGATGTACGCCGAAAGGATATAGACAAGAAAAGCATCAAGAAAACCTAAGAAAAAAATGGTCAGATTGATTTTTTTGAGTTGTTGTTTTTGTTTCTGCGGTGACATTTTTTTATTTTAACACGGTTCTGCATCTGCTAGCTTGTGAAGTAGACTGGCTATTTTAGACAACCCGGGATATATCCAGAAGCTTCAGCTACTTGAGGTGAGGCAAAACAACGCCTATTCTCTGGCTTGATACGTTTGACCACACCGCAGGTAGCCAAGTGATACTTATCCGAGTTTTTGCTGCCAACGTAGGGACAGTTTGTCTGAGACTGCACCTCCTGAGTTGGGGTTACTTCTTTGGCTATAGGCACCATAGCGCTATCACTTGGCGGTAGAGCACCTTTCTGTTCTTCAGTGAGAACCTGTTCTTTGGCTTCATAGTCTGGGACTGTGATGACCAGCTTAGACTCCTCTACGACTTGATCTTTTTGAAACAACGTTCCCCCCACAAAAGAAAGCACAGCTACCATAAGAAAAGCGCTGGTAGAAAGGATTTTCTGACTCCTACCCTGGAACCAATCTTGGACAAATTCTATAGAGCTCATGAAGATATGGCTGCCCGGTGAAATACGACTAAGAGTCGCTAGAGCAAGGCTCTATTTCAATGGGTAAAGATTGACAATTAAATAAGATATGCTATACTCTTCAAGTATACCCCGTTAAACCTGATTTTCAAAAGGTTCATACAGGGTTATTTTTATCCTAAAACGTAGGTTATTCCCGAGGCAGAAGTTGGTCTAACGGGGTAAACATTGTTTTCTAATCTCAGTAAGTTGTAACAGATATGGCACATAGAAAAGCCGGTGGCTCCACCCAATTAGGCCGTGATTCGATTTCCAAGCGTCTTGGAGTCAAGATTTATGGTGACCAAAAAGTAAACGTAGGCAATATTATTATTCGTCAGCGTGGCACCAAGTACCACCCTGGAAAGAACGTTAAGCGTGGTGAGGATGATACCCTCTTCTCTATGATCGATGGTGTGGTTAAATTCCACCAAAAGAAAAAAGTGGCCTTCACTGGCAAACTCGAAGATCGTATGTTTGTAAGTGTTCTCCCTCACGTCGAAACTAAGGCTAAAGTTAAGGCCAAAGCAGTTTAGCTTTTAGATAATAGTTTTTATTAAAGCCCCACTACGGGGCTTTTTTTATACCGGTAGCTCGGGTTGACAATTCCTTGTTTAAAGGGTATATTTGAAAGTTGATAATGCTAGAGAGGAGATTCAAAATGGATGCAAGATCAGCAACCAAGATGAGAAAGAGAAGCGTGTTCTTTTTTGTCGGAGCTGTCGCGGCTGGACTGAGTCAGGTATTTCCTGCACTCTGGATAGTACCGCTTAGCTTCCTTGTTATCGGGAGTGTCCTTCTTTTTCTTGGACGGAAACGACCATCGAAACGACGGAAAAAGGATGACGATTTCTAGAGGGGTTCTGAAAATACTTCGGAGCCCCTTTCAACTTTCAGAGCACTCTTACTATTTCTTAGCAGCTTTGATAAAGGCAACAAAGAGTGGATGCGGATGGAGAAGAGATGACTGAAGCTCTGGATGAAACTGGGTACCGAGAAAGAATGGGTGGATTGATTTTGGTAGTTCAGCAATTTCCATTAAGAGTCCGCTTGGTGAAGTCGCTGAGAAAACCAGTCCTTTCTTTTCGATACGCTCTATATATGCTGGATTGATTTCATAACGATGACGGTGACGCTCAAGGATACTCGTTGCTTTGTAAGCCTCTCCCGCCTGTGTCCCCTTCTTAATCTTGGCTTCATACTGACCGAGACGCATAGTAGCGCCATAGTCTTTCTTAGCAAGCTTTTCTTTTTGTTCAGGCATAATATCTACAACCAAGTGCGGTGACTTTGGATCAACTTCAAGGGTATTAGCACCCTTAAGTCCTACTACATTACGGGCAAACTCTACCACTGCCAGCTGCATACCATAACACAATCCAAAATACGGAATTTTGTTTTTTCGGCAGAATTCAATCACTTTTATCTTACCCTCAATGCCACGACTCCCAAAACCGCCTGGGATCAAGATACCGTCATATTTCTTGAGAGTACTCACTTGTTTTGGATCTTCTTCGTACACAGTACTGTCCAACCAATCAAGTTCAAGTTTGGCACCTTCTGCACAACCCGCATGTTTGAGGGCCTCAATGACACTGATATACGCATCCGTAAGGACGTAGTCTCCTGTCTTGAAGTATTTACCCACAATACCGATACGCACCAGCTTTTTGGCGCTCTTCAGTTTCTTGACCTGCTTAGCCCAAGTACCATCGTTTTTTTTCTTGGCTTTAAGACCCAATTTAGTCAGCACCAAATCACTCAGATGGTCTCGTTCGAAATTGATTGGCACATCATAGATAGTCTCGACATCTGGAGCGCTAATCACATCTTCCGTACGGACATTACAGAATACCGCTATCTTTTCTTTACGCTTTTCATCAAGCGCTTTGTCAGCACGAGCCACAATAAAGTCTGGCTGGATACCGGTACCATTGAGCGTACGGACAGCGTGCTGAGTTGGCTTGGTCTTCATCTCACCTACCTTAGAGGGTGTTGGCACATAGCTCACCATCACCGTAATAACATCAGCCGGATTTTCAATCTTAAGCATACGCACAGCCTCCAGAAAGAGAATGTTTTCATATTCACCCACTGTACCTCCAATCTCAATAATAGCTATCTCTGCCTTATTCTTAGCGACTGAACGCTTGATGCGACTAATCACTTCTCGAGGAATATCTGGTACTACTTGGACACAACGGCCTTTGTACTCAAGATTACGCTCTTTTTCAATCACGGTCTTGTACACCAAACCAGTAGTCATATAGTTATCTCGGTCCAACTGGATATCCAAGAAACGCTCATAATTACCCATATCCTGGTCAGTCTCATAACCATCAGCCAGGACAAAAGTCTCGCCATGCTCTGTCGGGTTCATGGTGCCAGCATCGACATTAATATACGGATCAATCTTAAAAGCGGTGACATTGAAACCACGGGCTTGCAAAATATTACCCAATGAAGAAGTGGTGATACCCTTACCAACGCCACTCATCACTCCTCCCACGACAAATATGTACTTCTGTGTTGTTTTTTTGGCCATTTGATTATGCGTTAGATAAAAATTTACAGAGAAAAAGCCGCTATCCGTTCTGATTGGAGGGCGGCTTTTGTAAGGGACTGGGAGTTACTCTAGCGATTAGAGAGCAGCAATTTTGACGGTAATCTTGGCAACTTGCTTACCAAGAGCTATTTTGACTGCATACTCACCAACCACCTTCAAAGGTTTCGCCAACTCAACCATATCCAGAGCAACATGAGCTTCGATACCAGCCAATGCTTCACAAATTTCTTTGGCTCCGACAGAACCAAACAACTTATCATCCTTAGCCTGCGCTTCAATAGTAATCGTTTGACCATTCAACTTCTCATACAAAGCACCTAGTTCTTCGGCTTGTGCTTGTTCTTCAAGCTTAAACTGAGCTAATACTCGGTCTTTACCCTTGATAGCAGCTGCTGTAGCAAGAACGGCTAGACCTTCAGGCAACAAAAAGTTAAGCCCATAGCCATTTTTGACTTCGAGCACATCGCCTCGTTTCCCCAGGCTCTTCACATCACTTACGAGTAACACTTTCATATCAGATATACGACTAAATTCATTACCCATGTATTGTAGGGATTTTGGCTTGTTTTGGCAAGTCTTCCTATAAAATAAGCATGGAATCACCGAAAGAATAGAAACTAAACTTTTCTCGAATAGCTTCTTGGTAGAGACTGAGGATATCCCGCTCACTCCCCTTGTGCTTAAGAAACGCATCTACCAACAGCATAAGAGAGGTCTTTGGGAGGTGAAAATTGGTCAACAAAATATCGACTGTCTGGAATTGGTATGGTGGGTAAATAAATATATCGACTGGACCGTTGTATGTTTTGACACCACCTTGCTCTGTGAGAGCCTCTAAAGTTCTGGTTACTGTCGTTCCTACCGCTATGACAGATCTCTTCACCTCTTTCGCTTTATTGATATCACGAGCTGTGTCTTCTGACACCTCCACATACTCTCGATGGAGTTTTTTATTCTCAAAAGCCGCCTCAGTCAGTGGTGCAAAAGTCCCCAGACCCACATCGAGAGTCAGTCTTGCCTGTTGGACACCTTTATTCTCTAGAGATTGGAAAACTCTGTCTGTAAAATGAAGCGAGGCAGTAGGGGCAGCTACCGAGGCTTTGGTAGTTGTATCTTCACGAGCAAAGATAGTCTGGTATCTGCTTCGTAGTTCACCCTCTTTGGTTTCTGTATCTTCAAGATAGTGTGGCACGGGAGTTTCTCCATAGGTAGCGAGCAAATCATGCAGTTTCGCTTCACCCAAAACCCTCACAAAGAAAACATTCTCTTCCTGGTCTATCACTTCTAGAATTTCATCATTTGGGAAAAGAAGTTTCTGACCAATCGTCACTTTTCTATCTACCAGGACGGGGATACGTGCCTCGTCAACAAGCTGATTCATGAGGACAAAGACCTCTATCTTGCCCCCGCCTAAAACACTCCGTGTATTATTTCGGGCAGGCCCCGTCTCTTTGCGAAGCCAGAGCCGAGCCGGTAGTACTCGAGTCTCATTTAAGACCATGAGGGAATCGCTTGGTAGATACTGGGCTAGGTTCTGAAAGGTATCAAGAGTAACGGTATTAGTCTTGGTGTCGTAGACAAAAAGCCGGGCCGTATCTCTTGGCTCTACACCTACTCTACGGATGAGTTCTTTGGGAAGTACATAGCCATAGCGTTCTACATCTTGCCATCTCATAAAGGGGTATCAATCAACAGAAAACGCGTACCGGGTTCGATACTGATCTGAATGCTTTCTTCTTGTGTAATGGAGATGGCATCACGCTTACTAAGCTTCTGACCAAGAACAGAAAGTTCTCCTTCAATAACGAGTATGTACACCCCACGATTCACCGCGATAGAATACTGTTCTGTAGAGGTTTCTGTATAGTCAGCCAGATAGAGCTCAGCATCTTGGTGGATAGAAAGCGTACCCTCTCTTCCTGTTGGAGTAATGATTGGGAACAAGGTATTCTTCTGTTCATCGAATGAAAAATTCTTCTGATCATAGCGCGGGACAATACCGTAGCTCTTTGGTTCTATCCATATTTGAAATAACTCAAGCGGTTCCGTCTCACTGGCGTTGTATTCAGAGTGCGCAACGCCCGTTCCAGCACTCATCACTTGTACTTCACCAACAGTAATAGTAGCCTCTGTGCCAAGACTATCTTTATGAGTGAGTGCTCCAACAAAAGGTATGGTGATAATCTCCATATTCTCATGCTCATGGGTCCCAAAACCAGAGTTCGGCGCTATCCAATCATCATTAATCACCCTCAAGGCTCCAAAACCCATCCGGCTTGGTTCGTAGTAATTGGCAAAACTAAAACTATAGTTGGTTTTGAGCCAACCATAGTCCCCCCCACCTCTTGATGTACTCGGAATAAAGGTAAACGCCATACTAGCCTTTTTTGGAATTAAAAAGAATATACCAGCCTAAGAAAACGCCAAGACTGCCAAAAATAAAAGGTGCACTGACACCAAGAAGGGCCCCAAAGACTCCTGACAAGAGCGGTGTCAGACCCTGCGCAAAGGCATTGAGAGAGCCATTGATGCCTAAGGCTGCTCCTTGTTTGGCTGGTGAGACTCCCTTACTGATAAGAGCGGTGATATTAGCCATCGACAAGCCTACTGGTACGGCAATTAACGGTACCATGGTGTAGGCATAGATGATCGCTGGGAGAAATGGGTAGGTGCCAATAGCTAAGGCCAGGACTGGTAAGGCTACCATGAGAATCTGTCGTTCTGTGTAGTGCTTGGTAACCAGTCGTAAGATGAAGACTTGGGTAATGACAATCCAGACACCGACTATACCAAAGTAGGTACCAATCTCCCCTTCATGAAGGCCAAAACGAGCGACTAGAAAAATAATACTAAAGGTGGTGAAGAAGGCAAAACCAGAGGCAAAGAAAAGGCTGGTCATAAAGTCTGGGCGAGCATCGACATCTCTAAATGCGGCCAGAATATTATGGATGCCCTTGAGTATATGGAACTTCTGCTTAAGAGCATCGCCCTTATGAGTCTCTTTGAGCATCAGACTGACAAAGAGGAGATTGATAACACCAAGAAAACTGGCAAACCAGAATGGGAAGGCGGGGTTACCGGTGATGCTGGCGAGCCACCCAGAGAGCAGTGGTCCAAGTACAAACCCAATGCCAAAAGCCGCGCCAATAAGACCGAAATTTCTCGCTCGATCTTGTGGTGTAGAGACATCAGCTATGACAGCCTGCGCAATACTGAAGTTAGCGCCCGCGATACCAGCGACGATACGGCTGACAAAAAGGAGCCACAACATACCAAGCTCAATCCCCATACCGAAGAGAAGTTGTGCCAGAGCGAGCACGCCGATGCAAATAGTTAGAATCTTTTTTCGCCCAAAAGCATCAGAAAGCTCTCCTAAGATAGGCGCTGCTACAAACTGCATCAGACCAAACATGGCAATAATGGTGCCAGCGATAAAAAACTGCACTTGACTACTGTAGCCTGCAAGTAGAAAACCTGGAGAAGTAGGATCAGTGAAAATAACTGGGATGATAGGAATAACCATTCCAATACCGATGACATCAAGAAGCAGCGTCACGAAAAGAACCGGTAGTATTTTTTTGGATGTTGTTGGCACTATTTTAGTCTATATGAATTACTTCCTGAATATCTTGCTCAAGTACGCTGTCATTTTCTCCAAACAAAAACTTTGTGCGAAACTTTTTACCAGCCAAGAAAAGCGGGAGCCAGTATTCATCATCTGGCCACATGGTGTCATAGGGAATGGCATCGAGTGTGAACCACTCTGGTTTCATCTCTTCAGTTTCAATTGGCTCACCTCTGTATTCCAGCGCCTGGAAAACGTGTACCTCTAGAGTATCCTCTGGCCAAGCGGTACTTCTAAACTCATGTATACCAACTTTTTTGCTTTTATTGAGGGTAATGCCACTCTCTTCTTTCATTTCACGTACCAGGGTTTCCTCAAGAGTCTCTCCTGGTTGGACCTTGCCGCCATAGCCGTTGTAACGACCAGCTCCAAAACCTCTTTTTTTCAAAGCAAGCAGAATCTTCTCTTCCTCGAGAATGAAACACAGGGTCATTATCTTTCGCATAGAGGTGCAATTTAAGATTGAAATCTCTTCTTCAAAAGTAATGTGTCGTACGCATCTAGCACTCGATCTTCTGCTTGTATACCTAATGAGACTAGAAAGGCGAACAGCTCATCTTGAATAACTGATACATCACCACTCTCCACTAATTGCTCAACTTCAATAAAAGTACCTAGACCCTCTACCTCATCAATACAAATTGTATAATCCCCATGTCTTTGCTTAGTTCTTGTTTTTTGTATGGTGAGGGTTTGTGGGTAACCCATGAGAGTAAGAATCTGCGTGAGCTCATCGACTGATTCAATCTCAGTCTCGTGTTCTATAGAGGCAAGTTCGGCTTGTTTCTTTTTGAGCGTGAAAATAGGTTCCTTGCCATCTTGTTCTCTAATGCGGAGGAAGAGAGTATTCTGGTAAAATTGAGCGATACTATCAGCATTCTGGACGAATACATGATCAACTTGCGTAGAGGGTGCTGGAAAGTAGACGCCCAATTGTTCAAGAACAACGAGAATAGCTTCTTTTGACCGCAAAATTGCTTTGACCTCTATTTCCAACATAGTGTTCTAGGATTCATCAAGAATAATGCGTTTGCTGAAAGCTCCTTTTTTCTCACGCTTTTCTTTTTGGACAGCGACAATATCTTCCAATGACCACCCATAATTCTCTAGAAGGGCAGTAATCACTTCAAAAACATCGGCCATTTCTTCCTGATTCTTGGCTTCGATAAACTCCCCTACTTCTTCTTGTAGTTTGAGTAGGAGCTTTTCTTGGTACTCGGTATCACTAGCGGTATGGTAGCGAGCTGTTTCGCCCTTAGCTTCAATGTGCTCGATGACTTTGTCACGCACAAGCTTGTTGTAAAGAGTCATAATAATTTTGTATGGAGAATTACCCTATATGGGTATTTTCTCACACTTCAAGCTCCTCTCAAAGAAAGCCTAGACGGTGATAACCAAAAGCATATTAGTACTCCCTCGAACTCCAAAGGGAACACCCGCTGTAAGGACCACTTTATCACCTTTTTTGGCGATTTTCTTTTCTATCAGGTATTTGGGGACAAAAGCCAATACATCTTCAAAAGTGGCTAGCTTAGGTATCTCATGAGGGATAACATTGGACGTCAAGGTGAGGCGCTTCACGGTCTTGGTGTACGGCGTGAGCGCGATAATTGGTACATTGGGGTTGAAACGAGCTACCAGACGAGCACTTTTGCCTGTTTCCGTGAGGGCAACGATAACCTTGGCACGGATATTATTGGCAGTCTTGTAGACGCTTTTACTAATAGAATCACCAATAGGCAGTTCTGGATAATCAATAACCTCCGGAAGCTCGTTAGCCAGAGCCACTCGACTCATCACTTCTACTGCCTCTACCGGGAACTCACCGAGAGTGCTCTCTTCAGACAACATCACAGCGTCTGCACCATCATAGATAGCGTTAGCAATATCTGAGACCTCTGCACGAGTCGGTACCGGACTATGAATCATAGACTCAAGCATCTGAGTGGCAGTGATAACTGGTTTACCCTGAGCATTACATTTACTAATAATCATTTTCTGATAGACAGGGACCAGCTCTGTCGGTACTTCGATGGCCAAATCTCCACGAGCGACCATCGCTCCATCCGCTACTGCGAGAATAGCATCCAGATTATCTATGGCTTCCTGGGTTTCTATCTTGGTGATAATAGGGATATAGCGATCTGCTTTCTGCAGAAGTTTCTTGAGGTCCAAGACATCCTTAGCAGTACGCACAAATGACAATGCTACCATATCAATGCCCTCTTCAAGACCAAAAAGGAGATCCTTCTTATCCTTAGCAGTGATAGAACTGACTGAAAGATAGGCTCCAGGAATATTGACTCCACGACGTGGTTTGAGTTCACCACCGATAACCACGGTACAAGTAATCTCAGTCCCTTTAGTTTTCTGGACAACTAGCTTCTTCTTGCCATCATCAAGCATGATGACGGAACCTTTTTTGACTTCTTGGGGTAATTTTGGATAATTAACCGAAAAGCGGGTTTCATCACCAACTATGTTCTTGGTAGTAAGAACCACCGTTTTGCCCTTACGGATAGTAATCCGATCCGTGGTGTACTCTCCGGTACGAATTTTTGGGCCTGAGAGGTCCAGAAGCACTGGAAGTGATACATCAAGGGCTTTCTCTACCTTACGAGCGTTTTGGATACGGAGACGGTGTTCGGCGTGATCGCCATGGCTCATATTGAGACGCATGACATTGAGACCTGCCCTAACGAGTTTGGTGAGTATTTCAACTGATTCGGTACGAGGCCCAATAGTGGCCACAATCTTGGTTCTTTTAACTTTTGGCATCATAAAAATGTTGTGATTAGAAGCTTCTAGTCTAAAACAAAAAAAGACTCTTATCAAGTCTTCTTCTCGTAACCCCCAAACTCAGACTATAAATCCCCCTTGGCACGAGCAATTTTGAGGTGTTTTAGAAGCATGGAGTGCTGTGGCCTGGGAAGTTTATTAATTGGAAACCAACCAATCTCATCAATATCTTTCGGCTCACCTATTTTACATTCCTTCGGGTTTACCAGAGCAGTAAATATAAAGCCAATCCAGTGACTTTTACGCTTACCGTTCTGACGGATGACATTGGTAACACCTTGAAACTTGATTTTTTTGGGTATGACGCAGTATTCTTCGAGAATTTCTCTACGGGCAGCACTTTCTAGAGATTCTTCTCCAAACTCCATCGAGCCAGATCCGCAGTCCCAGACGCCTCGTTCATCACGACAATTCTGACTACGCTTACTCAAAAGCAAGTTGCCCTTTCCATCATGGCAATAAAACACACAGGTAATACCAATAAAATCTAAGCCTTTTTTCAGATCGTATTTCTTGGTAAGTTTGTTCATACGTTTTTCTAAGCGAGCTTCGTGTGTTGTGGGGAACCGATAGCTCCACACTTCTTGTACTTAAGTCCACTGCCACATGGACAAGGGTCGTTGCGACCTATCAAAACTGCATTGTGAAGAGGAACAGCTTTTGTAGTAGCTTGATTGGTGGAGTGTTCTTCATGACTAAACTGTTCAATATCCTCACTGGCGCCGGTAAATTGCAATGCCTTTTGCTCAACTTGACTGGGCATTTGGATACCTGGTTCAAGCTTGAGGAGCGTTGAAAGAAAAGTCTTTCGTACACTGTCCATCAGTCCTAAGAACATATCATAAGCTTCACGTTTATACTCAATAAGAGGATCCTTCTGAGCAATACCCCGAAGACCAATACCCTGACGCAAATAATCAATCTCATCGAGGTGATTCATCCAGAGAGTATCCAGTGATCGTAAGTAGAGGGCCTTCTGGATACCATCCCAAGTTTCTTTGGAGAAGAGCTTTTCTTTCTCGCTATAAATTACTTTCAACTCACTCATCAGATGCTCCAGAATAAGGTTCCGTTTCTCCATTTCATCTTTGGAGCGATCATCTTTGATATGGGTTAGTTTTTCGAGGAGCTTCTTTTCAGCTAGACCCGGAGCCAGGCTATTCACCTCTGACACGATATCATCTACCTGCCACAAAGCGTCTTCGCCAGCACAGTGAAAAGCAATCAGGTGGTCAAATTCTTCTGAGAGAAGCTTGAGTGTTTCATCACGAAAATTCTCTGCTCGAAGGATAGTCCGACGCTTACGGTACACCACTTCACGTTGCTTGTTCATGACATCGTCATATTCCAAGACGTGCTTACGAGTATCAAAGTTGTACCCCTCAATCTTAGACTGAGCACTCTCAATGGTTTTGGAGATAAGACCATTCTGGATGGGCTCATCGTCAGGCAGACCAAGTGTCGTCATCATGCTCTGCATACGTTCACCACCAAAACGACGCATCAGTTCATCTTCAAGTGATACGTAAAATTGTGAGGCTCCTGGGTCACCCTGACGTCCAGCACGACCACGTAACTGATTATCAATACGTCGAGCCTCATGACGCTCAGTACCAATGATGAAGAGACCGCCCAGTTCTTTGACACCCTCTCCAAGCTTGATGTCCGTTCCACGACCAGCCATGTTGGTAGCGATAGTGACACTTCCCTTCTGACCAGCATTAGTGATAATATGAGCTTCTTTTTCGTGTTGTTTAGCATTCAAAACCTGGTGCTCGATACCCTCACGGGTGAGAAGGGCGCTTAGATACTCAGATTTTTCAATAGCAATAGTACCGACGAGTACCGGCTGACCATCAACCGTGATTTCTTTGATACGGTTAGCAATAGCCTGAAACTTGCCTTCTTCGTTTTTATAAATAATATCAGCGTGATCTTTACGCTGCATGCTCCTGTGTGTTGGTATTTCTACCACATCAAGTTTGTACACCTTAGCAAACTCTTCTGCTGATGTAGTAGCAGTACCAGTCATACCAGAGAGCTTGTCGTACAGACGAAAATAATTCTGGAAAGTGATAGTGGCCAACGTACGAGTCTCTCTTTGAACAGTCACCCCTTCTTTGGCTTCAATAGCTTGGTGAAGACCCTCACTGTAACGTCGTCCAGGCATGAGACGTCCAGTAAAGTCATCAACAATAATCACCTGACCGTCTTTGACTACATAGTCTCGATCAAGTTTGAAGATGATTTCCGCTTTCAGCGACTGCTCCAAATGATGAACGTACTCGATATTACCAGTGGCATACATATTACCCATCCCGAGGAGAGCCTCCACCTTCTCGATACCCTCATCAGTGAGTGTCACGGCCTTCATTTTTTCATCCACCACAAAGTGCTTCTCTGCAAGTAATTGTGGAATAATACGAGCAAAACGCTCATAGAGCTTCCCACTCTCCGCATCAGGAGCAGAGATGATCAATGGCGTACGAGCCTCATCGATCAAGATAGAGTCGACTTCATCAACAATAGCAAAGTTGAGATCGCGCTGCACCATATCAGGTTCGGACTGAACCATGTTGTCACGGAGGTAATCAAAACCAAATTCGTTATTGGTACCATATGTAATATCGCAGGCATAGGCCTCGCGTCGTTCTACCGGAATCAGATTGGCTTCTTCGATAGTCACCTCATCAGTATCGGCCACAGTAGTCACATATCGGTACGATACCCCCTGTCCCACAATACAGGCTGTGGTAAGTCCGAGAGCTTCGTAGACTTGACCCATCCAGTTGGCATCACGCTTGGCCAAGTAGTCGTTGACGGTGACCACGTGGACTCCTTTGCCACTCAAGGCATTGAGGTAAATAGGAAGTGTTGAAGTGAGAGTTTTTCCTTCACCAGTCTTCATTTCAGCTATCTTCCCTTGATGAAGTACAATACCACCCATCAGTTGAACATCGTAGTGACGTTCTCCAATCACTCGTCCAGCCGCTTCTCTTACCAAAGCAAATGCTTCAGGCAAAATATCATCCAGACTCTCTCCTGCTAACACTCGAGCCTTGAAAGCTTCGGTTTTATTCTTAATGTCCTCTAAGGAAAGGGCTTTGTAGGCCTCTTCGTACTGGTTGATACTTGCTACTAGTGGCGCTAGTTTGCTCACCACTCGTTCATTTGACCCAAAAAGTTTCTCTAAAAAAGCCATAGTATTTCAATAACAGATTGCTTTACTTTAGCACTTTTCGAGTTCCAGGTCAAAAGAAAAATGAGCCAACCGATCGTATCGATAAAGCCCATTTTCCCTCCATATTCTATTCTTTTACTTCCTTCAGCTAAGCAAGAACTGCTTGAAACTCAGATAATGAATCTATCGTAAGATTTGGCCTTCCTTTCTTCTGAAGTCTAGCCCGTGGATCATAACCATGCGAAATAGCTACTGCAATGACCCTAGCATGACGAGCTGCCTTCATATCATGAACGGTATCACCTAAGTAGAAAGCTTGCCTTCGTCCAACACCAAACTCCATGCAAATCTGACGAATCACTTCTTTCTTGATCAAATCTGCTCCTTCTGGTTCACCAATAATACGATAAAAATATTTTGATAAACCATGAGCCTCAATATCCAAAACAAGGTGGTCATGTAAGTGACGACTAATGATGATAGCTGGGATACCCAACTCTTCGAAACACTGGAGAAGGTTATGAGTTCCCGGGTACAGTGGATTCTGAAATCCCCTCCCTCGCTGTTCCGTTAGAAGCTTATGGAAAAAGGCATTAATTGCTTTCCTGTCTTCCGTCACACCCAATGAGCGCATACATGGTTCGACACCGGGATGAGCAATGGCAAGCCAGTCTTCATAGCACGGCATCGTCTTGCCATAGTGCTTAGCCATAATCAGATTGATTTCATAGATACTTTCGCGACTGTCGCAAAAAGTACCATCCCAATCCAGAAGAGCAAGTCTCGGCTTTGTCGCAAATAAAGGTACAGTCATCTTACCCTCCTTCGGGTTGTTTTACCTCTAAGATACGCTTACCCTAACAACTTTTGACCTTTTGGTCAAAAAAGAGGCTTCTGAGAGCCTCTTTTTGTTGGAAAATTTAGAAACGAGCGTTTTCATCTACTACCAGTTTTTTCTTCATCGAACGCTCATCGCGAACGTTGAGATCTCGTTCACGTCTATGTGTTTTGGTAATCTGACTTTCGAGCTCATCAACCACCCAATCAATAGACCCCTCGATACTGGCTGTGGTTTCTTCGGCTCGGAACAATTCTCCTCTGAAACTGACCATGACTTCTACACGAAAAGTGTGGTTCTTTTCTTCACTCAACTCTATTTCGAATAACGCAGTTTCCTCTACTAATTTTTCAAGACGTTCTAACTTCTTCACTATGTAGGCTGTGGAACGTTCATCTTTAGTATCACCTTTGTAGAGAAAACGGGTTTTCATAGAGTATCTATTAGAAGTTATAGCCTCAGTATACCTCGTCCTGTCTTTTTCGGCAAAGTAAAAAAGTCATTTTATGGCTTTCTAAAGCCTCTATTAGAGCTACAAAGAGTTGATCAAGCCAGTCGTATCGCTCAGGGTACGGAGCATAGCTGGGATAGCAAACATCAGTCCAATAAGGGGTAGCAAAAAGAAAACGAGCGTACTCACCATGGTGAACAAAAAATACTTACGAGTTTTTTCTACTGATACATAGATAGCTTCTAGTTTTTCATCCTGCGCTTTCAGTCGTGCTTCGAGTTCCTGATCCATAGTTTTATATATTAGTATTATTGCTTATTATTTCAACACCGCTTCTAACAATTCAGGAAATTCTTTACTTTTCATATCATCAAAAGTGAAGTGGCCTTTGTCTTCAAATTCTCGCACTTCGATATCAGGACATTCGCTTTTGAGCATCTGGACGCTCTCGATAATATCAGAATCATCGTCTTTAGAAACCAGGATAGTCACTCCTGAAGTAAACGCAACTAAGTTGCGTTTTATTGTGAATTCAAAAAACTTTGGACAATGGTCTTTGTCCGGATCAAGCCATGGGGCAACCAAAACCACCTTCCCTACTTTGACCTCATTCTCTGATAAGTATCTCGCCAGAAAGCCCCCTCCACAACTATGACCGATAAGAACAGTCTCTTCATTAAGGATAAACTGTTCAAATACCCTACACCAGTTATCGTAGTGTGGCTCATACGGCTCTGGGAGTTCTGGCGTATAGACGACAAACCCCTCTCGACCAAGTTCATTACTGAGCCAAGGAATCCAGTGCTTCCCCGCTTCATTGCCATCATACTCTGCTTTACTCGGCATCCCATGCAAGATAATCGCTGTTTTCATAAATTCTCTAATTTGTAGACATCGTACGCCACTTCTTCATAAGGATGCACCTCTTTCATGACCCTGATGACATCATCCAGTACTGCTTCATTTACTGTCATCTCTATCCGCTCTTCATCAACTACTTCAGAAACTCCTATACTTCCAATATGAGGCTCTGCCTCTTCAAGAGGTAAAAATCTTCCCTTACCAAGAGAGGAAAAACTGCAGTGTGAATAGTTGCCTAGTTTCCCTCCTCCAGCATTGCCGATAACCTCACGTACGGCCTCTGCATGAGTTAGTGGCACATAGACTACAAGCTTGTATTTATTCATATGCTTTTTCCAGAATCTAAAATCCAACCATCTGTACTTCTTCTTGCAGTCTGATACCCAGCTCATCACGGACTTTGGTTTTGACCAAAGAAGCCAGCATCACCACGTCCTCTGCAGTAGCTCCACCAGTATTGACCAGATAGTTAGGGTGCTGCGGACTCATCTGAGCTCCGCCAATTTTCTTACCTCGGAGTCCCACATGATTGACTAGCCAACCGGCTGGTAGTTTGCCATCTTTAGAGGGATGTCCTGTCTCGCACTCAAACTCATCAAGCAACTCTTGTTTAGTAACAAAGGGATTCATGAAAAATGATCCCGCACAAAAAGCGTCCTGAGGGTGCTTGGCTTCACGCTTGGCAACTGTTTCCTTGCGGATAGCGGCGAGCTCGTCACTGGACTTTTGCTCTCGGAAAACAAACTCAGCTGTGAGAATAGCCCAGTCTTTGTTTTCTTTGAAAAAGCTGGCCCGATACGAAAACTGACATTCTTCTTTGTGGAATACTTTGACCAGACCACTTTTGAGATCGACAGCTGTGACAGAAACTAGACAACTACTAATCTCCACCCCAAAAGCTCCGGCATTTCCTCGTACTGCTCCGCCCAGGAAACCTGGAATACCGGAAAGTTTTTCGAGACCAGCCAGTCCGTGTTCTTCGGCGGTGGTGACTACATCAAGAAGTTTAGCTCCAGAAGCAGCCACCAGCTTATTACCCTCTACAGTAATAGTATTAGCAACAAGATGGATGACAATACCCGGAAAACCCTTGTCAGAAAAAAGTACATTGCTTCCTCCGCCAAAGATAAAGGCGGGAATTTGGTGTTCTTTGGCATACTCGATAGCGAGCGAAACATCCTGAGCGCTATGAGCTTCTGTATAGGCCAAAGCGGGCCCACCAATTTTGAAGGTAGTCAACGGCGCTAATGGTACATTTTCTTGAATCTGTATACTCATATTTTTTTTGTTTTACTGAAATGTTCAACCTTTCAGTACTTGGGAGTCGAACTCCTAAGTAGCTACTTCTTGGTGAGCGCATGCGATATCTCCCAGACATTACCAGCACCCAATGTCACTATGAGATCATTTCTGCCCATTTCTTTTTCTAAGTGTTCTACTAGTACCGGAATGGGGTCGAGACAGACATCTGCCTTATTGGGAATAAAACGATTGATGGCAACTGCCAAATCTTCTGAACTGACTCCTCCTTGGACTTCTCGAGCGCTACCATAAATAGGGAGAAGAGTGACTTTGTCGGCATCATCAAAACTCTGAGCAAAATCAGGAAGGAGCGCTCTGGTACGAGTGAATGTATGGGGATGAAAAATAGCGTGGATGTTACGAGTAGGATAGAGCTCTCGAAAAGTACGGAGTGTGGTACGGACTTCTTCCGGATGATGGGCGTAGTCATCATAGATAAGGGTTCCAAAACGTTCCCCCAAAAGTTCAAAGCGCCTCTCGGTCCCCTCGAACTCTCTTAGGGCTGTTCGTATAGCCTCTATCTCAAAACCAAGCTCGAGTAGAAGAGCAATGACTGCTGTAGCATTCAAAGCATTGTGTCGTCCAGCTAGACGAAGCTCGATACTGCCAAGATTTTTATCACCTTTGATAAGCTCAAAGCGTTGGCGATATTCACCCGCCACATCTGCCTGCCACTCAGTAATCTGATAATCAGCTCCTGTTACAAAACCATAGCCCACAGTCTTACACGTAGCCTGGCTGGCCACCGTATTAACATCACTACTATCTGAACAAGCCACAAGAAATCCATGACGCGGAATACGTTTCACAAAGGTCTCAAACGTCTCGGTGTAGCTTTCTACTGTCGGGAAAAAATCTGGATGATCATAGTCAACACTAGTCAAAATCACTCCAAAGGGGAGATAATGGGACAGCTTATTCTGATACTCATCAGCTTCCAAGACGAAGTACTTACCCGTTCCAAGTAGAGCACTGCCACCCCATGAAGCTATCCGACTCCCGATAATAGCCGATGGATCAGCGCCAAGAAGCTTGAGGGTGTGGGCCAAAAGAGCGCTGGTCGTGGTCTTACCGTGAGTACCGCAGACAGCCAGTGTCTGATGCATCTCAGTAATCAGACCTACAGCTTCTGGATAACTCAATACTGGGATACCAAGGGTCAACGCGTGAGCAAGCTCGCTATTCTGCTCCTTATTGTAGGCAGTAGAATAGACCACCAGCTCAGTATCTGATGCAATGTTGGACTCTTGAAAACCTACATGAGGCACTATCTTATAGCGAGCCAAAATAGCGTCGGTGTAAAAAACTTCTTCAGTGTCAGAACCAGTCACTTCCCTTTCGTTATTCACCAAAAACTCAGCTAAGGCGGTCATGCCAGCCCCCTTGATACCGATTAGGTGAATTTTCTTAAAATCAGTCAGTTGCATCTTTGTGTTAACTATTGTTTGATCATCGAAAGCACTCCTTGCGCCAACATCTCTGCGGCGTCTGCATGATAGAAAGCTCGGATAGCTTCACCCATTTGCTTAGAACGAGCTTCGTCTCCTAGAAGATCATGGATTTCTTGAAGGAGAATATGTTCACTCAGGTTGGGCTCCTCAAGGACACTGGCTCCCCCAATATGGGCAATCGCGTATGCATTCTTCTTTTGTTCATCATTGGCAGCGCTTGGTAGAGGGACAAGGATACAGGTTTTACCATGGGCGGCAAGCTCTGCGATTGAGCCAGCCCCCGCTCGTGAAATAACCATATCAGCCAGAGCATAAACATCTCCTAGCAGTGCTGCTGACAAAAAGGCCTTCGGTACGTAACCAGATACACCAGGAGTAATACCATATTCTTTGACAGCATTCTCGATACTCGTGAAGTGTTCTTCACCTGTCTGATGCACTACCTGGATATTTTCTTTCAAAAGTTGCGGAAGAATTTGCAGTATCGCTTCATTGAGTTTGGTAGCACCTAGACTGCCACCTATCACAAAAAGAGTCTTCTTATCTGGATCAAGTCCAAGCTCTTGGTAACCTCGTTCACGTTGTCCGTCAAGAATATCAGCTCGCACCGGATTACCAGTTAGGGCCACCTTATCGAGAGGAAAAAATTCTCTTGCTGTCGGATACGCAATAGCTACCTTGGTAGCGAAACGACCCATAAACTTATTGGCCATACCTGCCACAGCGTCTGAATCATGAATAAGCACGGGTATACGATACAGCCAAGCAGCTAAAACTACTGGCACGGAAGCTGACCCTCCTTTAGAAAAAACGGCATCGGGAAGAAACTGATAGAGGTGCCAGAGAGACTGGATACAGCCAATGGGTATAAGAAAGGGGTCAATGAAGTTTTGGAGTGAAAAATAGCGTCTCAGTTTACCAGTAGATACGAGACGCACCGGAATACCGCGCTCTTCCATAGCCTCTGCTCCAAACCGCCCCTTAGGACCGATAAAGAGAAATTCGGCATTACCACCAGTCTGTTGGGTAATTTTTTCAGCAACAGCAATCAGTGGGAAGGTATGTCCTCCAGAGACTCCCCCAGTCAAAACAATGCGTAGTGGTTCTGCCATACAAGAAAATTTAGGTCATTACCTCTTTAGTATAGCGGATTTAGATATGTTCAGTAAAATACCAAATGATCCAAGGAGTACCGCCAGTGACGTCCCTCCATAACTAATAAACGGCAGTGGCACACCTGTAAGCGGGATGAGACCAGAAATAGCTCCGATATTGATGAAAGCTTGTCCCACAATCCAGGTCGTGATACCGGTAGCCAAAAGACGTCCAAATTCATCCTGAGCGTTTCTGGCAATCTGAAAGCCCTTCCAAGCAATAAAGACAAACAAAGCCAGTACCAATCCTGCCCCCAGAAGACCGAACTCTTCACCCAAAACTGCGAAAATAGAATCTGTCACCGGCTCTGGCAGATAGTTGAACTTCTGACGACTTTGTCCCAATCCAATACCAAATAATCCCCCCGAGCCAATTGCCAAAAGAGCCTGAGTAATCTGATAGCCAGAACCAGTTGGATCGTGTTCGGGATTGAGAAAAACAAGTAAACGTTGCATCCGGTATGGCGCAAGCTTGATAAGGATAAGCAGAAAGACAAAACCAGCCGCTATCAAACCACCTATGTGAGACAACTTGGCCCCAGATGCAAAGAAGATGGACATGGCTATAATAAAAATAAGACCGAGGGTGCCAGTGTCTGGTTGTTTGATAATGAGAAAACCGACAAAAGAAAGAATGAGCAAGAACGGCACAAGACCTTCATAAAAGTCCTCAGCCTTACCCTGACCTTTACCCTTAGTAGATAACCATGCTGCAAGATAGAGAATGATAGAAAGCTTCATCACCTCTGACGGTTGAAATGAGATCGGTCCCA
>CAZLQC010000007.1:0-2614 GCA_964561695.1 uncultured Bdellovibrionales bacterium | reverse complement strand
CTGACCCAACGAGCCGCCCCATACACCGTAGTTCCAAAACCTGGAATGAAAACCAGAATGAGAAGTCCTACAGCCAGGATAAAAACCGGCACCACAAAACGTTTCCAGACTCGATAATCTACACTTTGAAAAAAGGCCAGTGCCAAAAGACCGACTCCTAAACCAAGAAGTTGTTGTTTGAAAAAGTAATACGAATCATCAAAACGTGATTGGCCATAGAGCACACCAGCGCTCGCTATCATCAAAAGTCCAATACCAAGAAGCAGTAAAAGGGCTAGGAATAACGAACGATCAAAATCAAAACGCAGAGCTTTCATACCCGGTGGTACTATTTCAAATTATTTAATCTAAAAACTACTGTAACTGGTGTACTCATAATCAACAGCTATAATGCATCTTTATAATAAAACCTGTGCAAAAACCCTTCTTGAAATTGTCACACCGGGCATCGGTTTTCTTTAGAGCGATTAGTCTCACGCCAGTCTTCAATAGCCTTATGGTTACCTGAGAGAAGCACTTCTGGTACTGTCCAGTCACGAAATACCTCAGGCTTCGTGTACTGAGCATGTTCGCGTACCCCATCAACACTGTAGGATTCATGAATACTACTGAGAGCGTTCCCCAACACCCCAGGGATAAGACGGGTGATACTATCAAGAATAATCAAAGCTGGCAGTTCGCCACCAGTCAGCACATACTCACCCACGGAAAACTCTTCATCCACACAGTGTTCTATAAAACGCTCGTCAATACCTTCATAGCGTCCACAGACCAAGATAATACGCTCATACTCCGTAGACAGTCTTTCGGCATGACGTTGGGTATACAGACTACCCTTAGCAGAGGTTGCGAGCACTCGAGTAGTCATAGCTGGTGCCAGACTCTTCACATACTCAAGACAAGCAACAAGAGGCTCCACCTTAAGAACCATGCCGGCACCTCCCCCATATGGGGTATCATCTACCGTATGGTGCTTGTCACTCGCAAAGTCTCGCAACTGATGAAGGTGTACTTCTATTAGTCCCGCTGTCTCCGCCCGCTTCAAAATAGACGTACCCAAATAGCCCTCCATTCCTTCGGGGAAGAGTGAGATAATATCAAAACGAATTTTTGGCTGTGTCATGGGCATATCTTCAATTCTAGCATAATTTAGCAAAGAAAAAACGGCTCACCTAGTGGGTATCGAGCCGTTTTCTCCGCACATGCGATGTACCATTTTTACTGTGGCGTGAGAGTACTTAATACAACATCACGTTCAAGATTGAATTGGTAGCTTTGGATGCTACCATTTTTGTGTTTGACCACTACCTTCACAGGAATACTTTTCATACCGGGCTGTTTCTGAATCTTCAGGTCATAGAGATCTCCTGTATCAATAGTCTTTGGTAACTTGTAATTGTATTCTAAAGTCTTCTCAGTCCCAAGTGGAACCTGCACTATTGTACCCGCAAATTTCTTTCCAAGCTCCTCGCCATAGACAACCTCATGACTCAATGGGGCAATCGTATCGATGAAAGAACCCTTCGGCACGTAGACCCGAGAATAGCTCTGATAATCCTTAGTGAGATAACTCTTCTCTTTGGCTGTGTGTTTGTAGGTGACTTTGAGAGTGGCTTTGGCTTCTGGCTGGGAAAGATCTACTACATACTCATAGCTTCTTTCTACGTAAAGATCACTCTTGAAGGCATTCATATTGGAATCTACCAGAAATAGGTAGTCATTCTGCCAATCAGTATCCATCTTACCGTCCCAACCAGCCTGAGCTACTTGTGCTTGGAGTTTCGCATCCTTGAATTGGATTTGAATATCTTTGGCGTGCAGATCTCCGAGAAGAACTTGAAAAAGACGATACTTATCATTAAGTGAAGCTTCTTTCACTTTCTTCAAAATCTGAGCGGAGAGTTCTCCCATAATAGACTTACGATCACCGAAACTAATTCCTTGTTTGTAGTAGTTTTGTTCTACCTGGTACTCCAGATCAAGAACAGCATTATCTTGACCAAATGAACCCTCGTAACCGGGCACCTCTACTGGCCCAGTGATGGCAAGAACTGACTCAAGCACTCGAGTTGTAATACCTATCACACCATCAAACTGCTCTTCTCCGTTACCCAGATGATAGAAATTTTCAGCTTCCTTAGCATTCAAAGCAAAATCTGGATGATAATTAGAATCACGAAGCTTAAGACTCTTCACTCCTAATGTTGATTCCATGGGGTACGGCGCTGGTACTGTATCGGGAATACGTCCATCAAAATTGACCGTGTCGTGAACATCAAGACTCTCTGCATGCCCATCTCTTATCTTGAGAATACCAAATGACCCCACATAACCTCCGCCTGGACGAAGCTCCATATTATTCTGGAAAAGAATCAAGAAAGTTTTGGTCTGTCCTTGTGTATCAGAAAGTTGGTCCGCAATACTCAGTAAGGTTTTGAGATCTGTTTGGAGTTCTTCCTCTACTGGGACTGTCCCAAACCACTTTGCTAAAAAGCCAAAACCATCTCGCTTGAACTCGAGAACGGCATAAAATGAAAACAAAAAGACAATTGATACCAGCACAAACACAATCCAAAACTTGGTTGAGTATTTTTTCATAGTGTTTAGGTCAATG
>CAZLQC010000006.1:0-32178 GCA_964561695.1 uncultured Bdellovibrionales bacterium | reverse complement strand
GACATACCATGGAAACTCACGGTGATACTGACTCAGTCATCGCCGATATGTATCCAGTGGGTGGAGCCACGCCGTTTCTCGTTCATGCTCACTTTGTACTTCCTTGGTATTCACTCTATATCGAGGACCCAAGCGTGACAACTTCATTCTGTGAAACAGAGGTATTTCGCGAACAGGTTTCTATCGTGGCAACAGCGATTGATTCGCTGCGGTCTCGATCGAATTAATGTGACCCTACAAACTAAAGGAGAATAAATCAATGGAACAAGAGAGTGCATTAAGCGTCCTCAAGAAACGTATTGCTGAAGAATTTCCTGATGCTAGACTCCAGCTTTCTCAACCTAAGCAACGTCAGAGTCGTCAGGAATTGGATATTTTTCTCGGTAACCGCTATCTCCTCTTGGAGTGCCGCTTTCGTGATAAGGAAGGCCCTATTGGAGTCTCCAACTTCACCTCAAGCAACAAAATTTGTCGCCAAGGTATAACAGAAGATACATGCAATCATATAGACGAAGCCTTTAGCTGGGTATCCAAAATGCTCAGACCTTGATCGGAGACCTTGGATGAAACACGCTAACGATAATGGGGAGTCTAATGAGGAGCCCCTCAAAAAATCAAAACGGAGCCTATCGCCAAGCGGTATGGTGACTCATAGAAAGAAAAAAGTCATCAATAGCTGTTCGTTTTGTGGGAAAGAAATTAAAGACGTGCGCAAGATGGTCGTTTCTGAAACTGCCGGTATTTGCGATGAATGCGTATTTATCTGTTTGGATATCTACTACCATGAAGTGGGGTGGCCATCAAACCAAATACCTCATCCGCATAGCATCCATGAGATGATAAAAATTGGTCACGTCACCCTAGACAGGTCTCAAGCCGAGAACCTTCTCACTGGAGAGTACCGATTACCAAATAAGGATGTGGTCAATGGGGCAGAAATTCTGACGACTCTTTTCAACGGTCTCAGAGCCCTGGCGCTCTCAAATCCTTCGAACAAAGCATAACCGAGCCACCCCGGTCAATTAGGGTGGCATTTTGTTTTTATACTAATTTTTTCCAGCAGCGGAAGTGCCAGCGACAAAACCAGTGGTCCAACAGAGCTGAAGACTGTAGCCACCTGATGGCCGATCGATATTGAGGATATCACCGACAACATAGAGAGTGGGATACAGGCGCGACTGCATAGTACGAAAATCTACTTCTTCAAGAGCCACACCGCCACTCGTCACCACGGCCTTGTCTACCCCCATGAGAGACGTCACTGTCATCTGCAGGTTTTTGATACTCTCTACCAAACATAACCTTTCATCACGAGTAACGCTATTGACCTGCTTGTCTGGATCTACCTTGGCAAACTCCAACAAAGCTGGTACGAGCAGGGGAGGTACCAAACTATCGAGTGTGTTTTTGATCTGTTTGTTTTTCTGTTTTGAGAAGAGCTCTTGAATCTGCTTATCACACTCTCCGGCATTAGTACTCGGCAGGATATCGATACTGACCATCACCTCACCGTACTGCAGAAACTCGCTGATACTTTTGCTCATATTGAGTACCAGGGGACCGCTAAGACCAAAATGAGTGAAGAGGAGCTTTCCCCTTTTGCTTTCTTGTTTTTGGCCTTTATGAAAGAAGCTCAGTTTCACGTCGGTAAAGCTGAGACCCGACAGAGCATGGACCCAACTCTCCCGCACCCGCAAAGGCACCAGGGCAGGGCGAGAATTGGCTACTTTATGCCCAATGGCCTTGAGCCACTTGAATCCATCACCCGTAGAGCCTGTTTCTGGCCTCGATTTGCCACCTGTGGCGAGGATATAGGCCTTGGCTTGGTATACTTCCCCATTCCTGATTCTGACCCCTGTAATAGCCAATTCTGTATGTTCGAAACTCACCACCTCCATATGAGACATGACAGTCACCTGACCTTTTTGCATATATTTGACAAGGGCATCCCAGACGGACTGAGCGCTGTCACTAGCGGGGAAAACGCGTTTCTCAGCTTCGACTTTAGTGGGCATCCCAAGAGCTTTGAAGAAATCAAGGGTACTCTGAACGCCAAAACGTGACAGGGGAGAAAAGAGAAACTTATTAGCTTTCTCAAACTTAGCCAGGAATAAATGCTGATCAAACTCAGCGTTGGTGATATTGGAACGCCCACCACCAGTAATGAGGAGCTTTTTCCCAAGAGATTCGTTTTTCTCCAATAACAAAACACTGGCACCACATTCGGCTGCTCGTCCAGCGGCCATCATACCAGCTGGCCCACCCCCAATCACAATGACATCATAATGTTTTTGCTTCATATAGGTCACCATAGCACAGATGAGATTATTTGACCTTACTCTCCATATTAGCTAAAATCGGTCTGTGAATGAAGGTTGGGAAGCTCTCTCAAAGCTTTCGTGATTTAGCCGGTCACGATTGAAACCGCCTCTCATCCGGCTCTCTCCTGCCACAAGCAGGGAATCTGAGATGACGACTGTCAGGGCCTCGGGTCATGTTGAAGCGACTGCGGAAGCAATTCGCATGACTGGTTTCGAACCCGCCTTCATTCACATTCCATGCCCCACCGTAAGCATTGTTCTATGCGGTGGGCTTTTTCTTTTCTGGTATACTTTGTATATGACTAAAAAACTAATTCTTCTTTTTCTCTTCATCGGCTCTATCATCGGTAGCTATATCCCGCTCTTGTGGGGTGGAAGTGCCTTCTCTGGTTCGGCTGTTCTTTTTAGTACCTTGGGCGGATTCTTGGGTATCTACATTGGTTACAAAATAGGGAGTCAACTAGAATAACTCTATGAAAATCACCAAATTCGGTCACTGCTGTTTACTGCTCAAGGTTGGTGATCTTACCATCTTGACTGACCCAGGTAATTACAATGAATGTCCACTCCAGACTGGCATTGATATTGTTCTCCTGACACACGAACATGCCGATCATTGTCATATAGACTCTATTCATATTATCCGCGCCAAAAATCCTACTGTAGAAATCATCACCCACCGGGGAGTTGGTAAGCTACTCGATGAAGCCAGTATTCCTTGGACCAATATTTCATCAGGAAAGGTGGTCACTCGCCAGAATATCAGTATCAAAAGTATCGGCAGTGAACATGCTTGTATCCACAAAGATCTACCACCGGTGCAAAACACTGGATTCCTCATTAATGATCAACTTTTTTACCCAGGTGATTCTTTTGAACTTCCTCGAGTGCCCGTAGACATTCTGGCTCTCCCAGTGGCTGGACCCTGGATGAAACTTTCCGAAGCTATCGAGTACGCCAAAGAAGTGAAACCCAAGAAACTCTTTCCCGTCCATGATGGTATGCTCCGCCAAGATCATCACCTCGTACCGACTCGTCGTATTCCCACACTCCTGCTTGAACCTCTAGAAATAGAGTATATCGATATGCTTGAAGGTGATAGTAAAGAATTTTAGCTCATGGAATCTCTTACCAATCTCAAAAAAGAACTCCGCGCTCTAGGTAACAAAACCAAAGCTGCCAACTCGATGCGCTTTTTTAAGACCGCTCCTGGGCAGTACGGGGCAGGGGATGTATTCCTCGGTCTCACAGTACCCGAACAACGGACTCTATCGAAGAAGTATAGAGACTTGTCGCTATCCGACATTATCACCCTCCTTCAGTCCAAAGAACATGAATTCCGCCTCACTGCTCTGATGCTTCTGGTGAAACAGTACGAAACAGGAACTCCCAAAGAACAAAAAATTATTACTGATCTCTACCTCGCCAATACACGGTGGGTCAATAATTGGGACCTCGTTGATGCCAGCGCTCACTCTATTCTCGGGGATTTTCTTTTGCGATACAAAAATGAAAAGCGAGCTCTCGTCCTTCTCAGGAAACTAGCCCGCTCACAAGATCTCTGGGAACGGCGGATTGCTATGGTAGCTACCTGGGCCTTCATCCGGGCTAATAACCCGAGGCCAACTTTTGTTCTCGCTCAAACGCTTCTCGTGGACACAGAAGACCTCATGCACAAGGCCGTCGGCTGGATGCTCCGTGAAGTTGGTAAGTACTGTGGTCAGCCAACCCTCAGAGGCTTCCTGGATCAATATGCTGGGACACTTCCACGTACAGCCCTTCGTTATTCACTCGAACACTTTAGCGAACCTTTGCGCACAAAATACATGCAACAGAAAAAACTTTTATGAAGCCTATAGCCTCATAATGACCTAAAAGTATCTATTTAGAAGGAAGAAGCGTACACTTAAGGTACTGTTTTGCTGACTCTGTACTTAGGTCGAACACTGTCAAGCAGAAACACTTAAGCTACAAGCTAAAATTATAAACATCTACTTACTATGAGTAATGAAGCATCAAGACCCCTCTATAGGGGTACACAAATCATCTGGTCTCTCTTTGCTCTTATTGAAGCCTTTCTTCTGTTACGTTTTGTACTGAAGTTGCTTCAAGCCAACCCAGGGGCTGGCTTTACCGACCTTGTCTATACCATCTCTGGTATTTTTACCTCTCCTTTTGAGGCGGTCTTCCGTAACGTCTACGTATCTGGCTCAGTCTTTGAATGGACGACTCTGCTCGCCATGCTCATCTACTGGTTCCTCGCTATGGGTATTATCAAACTCTTTGTGATGGGCAAGCCGATGACCACCGCTGAAGCAGACAGTAAGCTCAGTGCGCAGGACCCTCAAAACCCGAGCGCTTAGTCACACGACAAGTACATTATTCTTAACTACAAACATATGGGTATTCTTATTTGGATTATCTTTGGAGCTCTCGTTGGATGGGTAGCCTCCATGCTTATGGGGACTGATGGCCAGCAAGGCGCTATCCTCAATATCGTTGTTGGTATTGTAGGAGCCGTCATTGGTGGTTTTATCATGAGTCAGTTTGGCGCTACTGGTGTCAGTGGCTTCAATCTCTACAGTTTCGTAGTAGCCCTACTCGGAGCGATGGTACTGATCTGGATAGTCAAACTTATCCGCTAAAAGAGGCTTCTTTTGGGCCACCTCGCAAGGGGTGGCTTTTTTTGTGTATACTAAGCTGTATGAAGACTCAGCCACCCACAACTGATGAACTATTTAGCAAACTCGTAGAACTCTCAGCTCTTTCTTTTCGCTATGGCGAAACCTTTCGCTTCACCACATATCCTGATGGCAAAACCCTTGAATCAGATACTGACCATACCTTCATGCTTGGTATGACTGCTTGTGTGCTTCGTGATCATTGCGCACCAGAGCTTGATAGGGGAAAGGTAGCTGAGTATGCCCTCATCCATGACTTTGTCGAAGTCTATGCTGGCGATACTGCTACCCTTGGTATGCTTGATAAAACTGAAAAAGAAATCCGAGAACACCAAGCTCTTCTACGTATCAAGAAAGAATATGATACACTTTTTCCTTGGATAGGAGAGACCATCGAAAAGTACGAGGCTCAAACAGAAACAGAGGCCCGCTTCATAAAAGTAATAGACAAAATCATGCCCGGTCTGACTCAGATTCAAAATGGGGGAGAGATTTTCGAAAGACTACAGATCCCACCAGAAAAAATTATCGAACAGAAAAACCAGCAACTCATTTGGTTAGAAAAACAGGGCTGGCCTCTCCTGACAGAACTCTACACAAAGGTTTCTCAAAAAACGCACTCCCTCCCATACTTTATTAAAGCTAAATCTCTTAGCTAAGCCTTTTCTCTGGCTATAGTTGACAAAACTGAGAAAATGGAGTATAATTGAAATACGAATATGAAACTGACGAAAGGAGTTTCAAAATGTTCCAGCAACCAAATATCCAGGTTTCTGTACCAGCTTTCGTGATTGGGCATACTTGCTCAAACTGTGGCTGTGTCGCAAGAACTTGCCGTTGCGATAGTGGTCAGCATGACCACCAAAAACAAAACTCTGGTCCTTCAATAGAGGACCAATGGGAAGAACTCAATAGCGGCTGCCTCGAGTAGTCACCGCGTCAAAAAGCACCAAAGCCCCAGAGATTTTGAATGAAATCTTCTGGGGCTGCTTTTTTTATTCTCTTCTAAATTAGACTTTCAAAAAATATTCTTCTAGTTCACTAGCACCGCCGATGTATTTTCCCTTGATCCATATCTGGGGAGTGGTGATAGATTCAGCTGAGATACCCCGTGCGCGCATGAGGGTACTCAAATCTTTTCTATTTTTTCTATTCACCAGCGTACGCTCTTCGTAAGAAATATTTTTAGCGGCCAAGAATTCCTTAGCACGAGAGCAGTGTTCACAACCAGGCTTACTGTAGACGATATTACGATCAACTGGAAGCATGACCGTGCCGTTTCCTACAATATTTTCAAACCATTGCCACATAGGGGTATATTTTATTCAGTAGATTCTTCTTCTGTATCAAGTTTGCCTTTCTTGACTGAGAGACTGACGCTTTGTTTTTCAACTGTCTTAGCTTCCCCAGCCTCTTCTTGAATGCGTGAGGGGAGAGTAGCGAGAATATTACGGAGAGCTACGCCGTCAACTTTGAGTACTGCTTCCCACTTATCGATTGGTTCCAGGATATCACGCAGTTTTTGCTCATCATATCTGTACGTCGTACGAAGACTCTTGGCGATAATACCTTCCTCACCAAACACCCGATCAACTTCTTCATTTTCCATGTACTCCAAAATCTGTGATTGAAGCTTGGTCAGCTCTTGTCTCTCAGTAGTAATTTTTTTCTTGAGATTGATGTATTCACCGATAACCGCCTTGGCTTCTTCGTTATCCATTTTGCGCTCATCCTTGTACTGATGTTTCCACAAGGGACAAATGCGCTTGTACCCACACCAGTCACAGAGCGGTGAAAGAATGGGTTCGAACTCCGCTTTTTCTATCGCTTCGATGACCTGCAAGAATTGTTCTTCGAGACGCTCTAAGTCTTTCAGGCTACGCTTGGAAGAAAGTTTCACTCCATGTTTCACATAGTAGAGGCTGACGGTGATCGTATCGAGATTAGCTTTTTCTTTGGGATAGCGTTCGAGAAAGGCTTTGAGGTAAATAGAAAGCTGAATGTCATTGTCTACCTTATCTTGTGATGGCATCTTGCGCGCTGTTTTATAATCAATAATTTCATAGCCATCTTTGGTCTTGTCGATACGATCGATAATGCCAGAGACGGTATGTATGCCTGTTTCGGCGGTACCTATCTCAATAGCAAAACGACTCTCAAGGTCAACTATATTCGCGCTAGCAATATCTGTATTATCATAGTAACGCTGGATCATCTGAATACCCTGAGTGAAAGCGCTACGCTCTTCTATTTCATCTTCATAAACTTCAGGCTTCCAGCCAGACACAAAGTAGTTCAGGGCTTGCTCTAAAGTTGGTGGCACGAGGGTCGGTGTGTGAACGTAATTAAGGACACTGTGGATCAAGGTGCCAAATTGAGCTTCCTTAGACTTGGGTTCTGGGACACGATCAATATGCTTGAATTTGTACTTCAAGGGGCAGTTTTTGTAGGTTTCAAGACTTGAGTATGATATCCGCATAATCAGCCTTTTAGGGGCATTTTTTGAGCCCTTAGAGGTACCCTTATTGTACCAGTTCTGCGTAAACTCTCTCTATTGACAAAAACTTCATATTGTAGTATGATGTGGTCACGTGTAATGTAAGACAGTTCGTTGTGTACAAACCAGAGAGGAAGAAAGAATGAGCACACAGTCGTTGCCTCGCACAGAGGATTCATCTGCATTGTTCGCCAATGTTCACAACATCGGAAGCACCATTCCTTCATTTCATATCGTCAGCGATGATGATCCGGACCTGGTGTCGGGGGAAGAACGGCAAGTATTCTATAACGATATCCTGGAGGTATTTGTTCCTCGAACATACGACTAGGATTTGCGGGTTGGGCCAGAGGGGTAGCGGAGAGATTGATCTCCCTACCACCTCTATTTTTTTATCCAAAATTACTCTTTGGTAGGGGACTCATAGAGGTCGATTTTTAGATGATCGTTTTTGAGTGTTTTGAAGTGGTACGTAGGTATTACTTTTTCTAGCAAATATCTCTGAGAAGTCTCAGGTGAGTGAGTTATGTCACCCCACATCTTTTTTTGAAAAAATACCTATCATTTTGACCAGCCTAATTTGAGGCTTTATTTGATAGGGTGTTTATATATAGTACGTCGCCTTATATAACTTATGCGACATTACATATGAGGAAAGGCCTGTAGTAAAGCAAACCAACTGATACTGTACCTCAACCACTTCTGACCAGTTATTTCTTGATCATATAATCGCTTGTGACGATTTTGGGTGAGAAAAGTAATACCTACATACCACCCCGCTAGACTCATTCGTACATCACTATTTCGTCTCAATCATTTTAGAGAAGATTCGGGTGTATTATGTATACCCTCATATCCAAAATCCAGATAAAGAAGACTCCCCTATTTTTGTTAAAAATAACAGGGGAGTCAGTGGTCGACAAAATGGTCACTAGTGGACCTCGGGTATAGTTTCCAATTCTTCAAGCATGTGAGGCTTGGAAATTTTCCAAGCTTTCTCTAGATTTTCGATAAATGGATAGAGGGACTTCCTCATATCATCGCCGATAAAGGCCAATTGCCGTTTACCAGCATGGAAGTCTTTGCTGGCATCAGTATTGATACCGTTGAGTAGGCCGTTCATGAATTGAAGCAGAGCATCATAACGAAAGCCCGCTACCATTCTTCCAAGTTCACGAGCATCCTCTGGTATATTATTGATATTGATCGGATGGGTTTGTGGTTGTGGTTCATCTGGCATGAGGTAATCCCCTTCTGTCTTGTCAAAAAACCTATCTCTTTTTGAGAAACGTTTCAATCTTATTCCAGTAAAACTTTTGAGTCAACTGAGTGAACCCGAGGTGACCTCCTTTGGGTTTGATATAGAACTTGGCTCCTGTGAGAACAGCGAGTTCTGGGATGAGGATACTGGGAGTGACCTCATCATCACTTGCGCCAATGATAAAGACCTTGCGTCCATCAATCCCCTTGTGTTTGCTCAGTGGATCATAGATATCTGAATCAAGGAGTTTCTGCCAAGCTTTTTCATTCTCGAGACGATATGCAAAGCCAAACCCATCGCGGGTAAAACGGACAAAGAAATCAAATGGTTCAGTCTCACTTTCTTCATTCCAATCAATGACTGGGGAGAGAGCGACTACTTTGGTCACTAGTGGTAAATAAGAATTAAGGAGTACTGCTGGTCCCCCGAAAGAACTCCCAAACAAGTGAACTTGCTTCACTATAATAGGTATCTCTATCTGGTTATAAGAATCCATGATCGCCTTCTTCTTAGAGAGCTCATCTACGATAAGAGCGACGTCTTTGGCTGGAGACTCCTTCAGGAAGGTACCGCCACTTTCCCAAGTCCCCCGATAACGAAAAGCAATCACTACGTAGCCCTGCTTGATAAGAAACTCAAAAACTGAGCGCTTCGGTGGTGCCGATGGCAGTCCGCTCGCCAGAATAGCTATCTTGCCAGTCTGACGCTCAGGCAACTGAACTTCCGCCACTATATCCTTCGCAAACCGTGTCCGTATTAGGTACTTCATATACTAAAATGGCTTTTGGAAAATAAAGAGGTGCTCATGCATGATAAGAAGAAAGTTAGACTCTTTTGATTTATTTACCCAAAACCCTGTTGCTTTACAGTTAAACTGTCTTTTAATAACATCTTCCTTCAGAAGAAAGCCTACTTTTAGGAAACGCTCCATGGTCTTAAAAGCTAGAGGCTGGTACATTTTATTTCTTCTTGTATCACCCATAAGAATGGCACAAAATTGACCTTTCTTAAGGACTCTAAAAAGTTCTTTGGCTACTTTTTCCATTTCATCAACAAATTTATCTATGTCATGAATACCAGAGATATCATCTTCCAACTTTCCCTCACTATATTTAATAATGTCTGCGTATGGCGGATGAGTAAGAACAAAGTCCATTTCTTCATTCTTAATAAAATCCATATTCCGAGCGTCGCATTTTTTGATCCTCTGTTTTGCTTTATTATCAACCTCAAATTCTAAAGACTTTGCTGTCCTTTCTAATGCCTCTTCATTTACATCCATGCAGGTAATATGGCGGTTGAGAATCTTTGCTTCAATGGCAGTTGTGCCACCGCCTATCATACAATCAAGGATATGATCGCCTTCTTTTGAATATCTGAGAATCAAGTTTCGTACTACTTCAGGCGCCCAATTTCCCCTCTAATCCGACTTATGTGTAGCCCAATTACCACGACGAGGAAAAGCCCATACCGTAGTACATTCCATTTCAAACTCTTCGGGATGAAGTTTTAACTTCATTATCTTAAACTAAGAAATTATTTTATACCTTTTTGATTTTACCAGTTTGATAGAGTTGTAGTCATTTTTATCTTCAAATTTATACTGCCAAATAAGATATTCTTCTTTTCTTTTCTCAAAAAATAATAAGAATATTTCTTTATTTGAATATTCAGCCCATTGTCTAAAAGGGTAATAAAGTTGTCTAATTATTGTATTTTTTGTTGAGCTATTTTTTGCTTCAATAAGTACTATCTTATCTTCCCCTTCATAACCAGCATCAACTTCTGTTTGCACCCCCTTAACATTAATCACTTGACTGTCAAGTTTAAAAGTGAATTCCGGGGTATATTTTCTACCCCTAATAGTTAGTACCAGAGAAGGATCATCCATAAAAGTTCTTACCAAGCTAGAGGCGTAAGCAAAATCAAGGTGTTGCATTTCAGAGTTTCCAACAACTGAGGTGTCGAGAGAAAAAGAAAGTTTGCTACTATACTCCTCAGCAGAACCTTCTATCTCTGGAATATCTACAAATCCCTCTCCCTTAACAATCACATACTCTCCGTTTTTTACAGGTAAAAGAAAAAGTCCGTTATCCTTCATTATCTTTGAGAGCTGTTCCCTTGTATCAGTTTTACATAAAATTCGGACTTCTTTTTCTGTCGTCCTCTTAAAGTTTTGAACTGACTTCTTTATATCTTTGGCAGAAATAGGGAATGGTGAATTTGAAAAATCATGATCTAAAATCTGGTAATCCTTGAAAATCTTCTTCCATGAGTTACTGTTTGCCATAATTAGTAATTTATTACTAAAATTTCACTTACCTTTCCTCGATTTTTACCATTAGAATTGATAGCTCTTCCAGCTTCTACTTTATTTATCTTAATACCTTCCTTTTTAACCTCTGAATAAATCTTATTTATAAAATCAGCATTAGAATTGGAAAGCATCACAAAGCATCCTCGCTTATGAAGTTCTAAATAGGTGTCTCTTAATTCAATCTGTTCCTTCTCTCCAAATCCTTGAGAAGTATATGCTGTAAATGAAGCAGTCTTACTTAGCGGATGATACGGCGGATCTAGATATACGAAGTCTCCTTTCTTAGCTCTTTTAAGAACAGCCTTATAATCCTCGTGATTAATCTGTATTGTTTGTAAAGATTTTGAAACTTTTCTCAAATTTTCATCATCACAAATAAGCGGATTATCATACTTACCGAAAGGCACATTAAACTCTCCCCTACTATTTACACGATACATACCATTGAAGCATGTACGATTTAAATAAATAAAACGTGTTGCTATTTGTAAGTCAGAAAGATTTTCCAACTTCTTAGATCTTACTTTGAGAAAATAATCTTTCTCATATTTCTGTCTTTTGAGTGCCTTTATCAAATTCTCTACGTCATTTTTTATAACATTATAGGTCGTAACTAGTTCAGAATTTAAATCTGATAGAAAGGCTTTCTTTGGCATAAGATCAAAGAATACGGCACCGCCACCAAGGAAGGGCTCATGATAAGTGGCCTTTTCAAGATTAATTTTTTCTGGTGGATAGAGGCCAAGATGCCTAAATTGCTTTAAAAGTTGCCTCTTCCCGCCAACCCATTTCACAAAAGGCCTTGGTTTATCTGCAATAATTTTTGCTGCTTCTTCTAAAAAGTTTTTAGATTTGATATCAGCAAGAACCCTTCTGGCATAAAGAAAATTTATTTCAAAATTTTTGGCTATTTCTTGTATTTTTTGATCCGTACTCATACATTTTTCGTTCATGTTTATTTTAACCTTTTACCTTTGTAAAAGCAAAAAGTCTATTCTTTCAAAAATTACTACTGTAAACTGTTTACTATACTTACATATATAGTAACACAAAGATTCAAAAATTAAAAACTCCCCTGCTTGGGGAGATTAGCTACTTTACAAGTCTGTGTATTTCTTAGAATTGCCTTTTGCTTTTTCTATGGGATATTTTATTTTACTTTTCTCAAGCTTTCTCTCAAGTGCCGTATTGAGATCTATCTTGGCATCGTGCGCCAAAAGAAGCAGTGCGTAATAAACATCCGCCAGCTCATCAGCGAGATCCTCTTCTTTACCTTCTTGAAGAGTATTATCCTTGGTCCAAAGAAAAAGCTCTAATACTTCTGAGGCCTCAACACTCAGATCAATAGCTCTATTCTTTAGATCAGAAAATTGGGCCCAGTCTCTTTCTTCAAGAAAACTGAGTGCGGATTGGAGAGATTTTTCTTGTGGTGTCATAGAACTATGGCAGGTAAACGCTTGGATTCACCGTAGCGCCGACTGGGATGCGAAGGCCTTTGACCTTGGTGGAAGGTAGAAGTTCATAGGAACTAGCGGCAAAGACGGTGAAGTGAACGTGAGTACCAGTAGAATAGCCAGTGCTGCCCATTTCTCCAATCTTGTCCCCTTCTTTCACAGAGGCTCCACGACTGGTAGTAATCTTACGCATGTGACCATAGAGCGTCACGATACCATTGCCATGATCGATAGCTACCCAACGTCCATAGGCATACTTGCCGAGATCACCAGTGCCCACTACCCGGCCATTGCCTGCGGCCATGATAGTCGTCCCTGAAGCGGCGGCGAAATCTATTCCGTTGTGTTTACCGCTAGCGTAGGCTTTACCAGAAAAGCTAGTCTTACCGTAGCCCTGACTGATACGTCGTGGCGCTTTGACTGGGTATTCGAGCAGTCCCTTCTTGTAACTTGGGAGATCTTCTAGACTATTGATCTTACCAGCTTCAATGTCTTCAATTTCAGAATCAATTTCTTCACGCTGTTTCTGTAAATCATCCACCAGCCCCTCATACTTGTCGGCCTCGGCGTTCGTCTTATTCAGCAACGCCGCCTTGTTGTTCTTGGTAGACTCGAGATAATCATTACGGTCAGCCAACTGGGTCTGAAGCGTATCAGCCAGCTTCTTCTTGTTCTCAAGTGCTTCCTGCTCATCTAAAAGAGTCTCTCGCAGATTCTTCACTGAATCGAGGAGGTCGCTCACTTTTTCACCGATGTCGTTGTTCCAGGAGCTTTGGTTGAAATATGAGACACTCTCATCAGCGGTCAAAAGAAACGGGGAGATGTCATTGGAATACTCAGAGTAGTACTGACGCATCAGTTCTGAAAGAATTTGTTTTTGGTTATCTACCAAAGCCGTCTTCTCTGCCACCCGTGAAGACAGTGACTCTATATCACTATGAAGTTCTTCGGATTTCTTCTTGTTTTGTTCTATCTCGAGTTCTAGTTTGGCTGCCTGAGCATCAAGGGCCTTGATCTGATCATCGAGCGTGGCTCCCTGACGGTTCTTGAGGTCGATAATGTTTTCGTAGGCCTTGATCTGAGCCTTGAGCTTGTCATCAAGAGCCTGCAACTCATCAGCGCGTTTCTTGGCATCAGAACTCATCTGAGAAACACTGTCCTCAGCATAAACACTCACCTGCAGTACCGCGAAACCCCCTGCCCCAATAATGAGCAGAAGAGAAAGAAATTGAACAATTGAAAAAGGTTTTTTTGTATTTTTACCGTTCATAGTACATCGATTATACCATGAAAAACCAGTTTTTACTAGAGAAAATAGGCTCTAGAAAAGCCCTAAGGCACCCTGGAGGCGCTTAAGCGTTTCTACCTTGCCCAAAACAAAGAGAACTTCGAAAGGAGAGGGTGATTTCTGAGCTCCAGTCAGAGCTACGCGGAGTGGCCAAAGGAAATCTCCCCTTTTCTCTCCCGCAGCTTCGAGCAGAGTTGTCTCTATATATGCCTTATCTTCCCATTGATCATCTGAAAAAGTTTCTAGGATAGTCTTTGCCTTGGTCAGAGCTTCCTGTGTCATATCATCGGTGTTGGCTTTCCAGGCTAGTAGGCTCTTGTCGTACTCTATGGTATCAACAAAGAAAAAGGGATTGTCTTCGCCAAACATATCTAAACGTGAGAGACGTTCCTGCTCTATGGAGAGGACTTTCTGGAGATACTCGGGTGTCTGCATGGCTTCTGGTGCATGCTTGATGAGATCCTTGGCAAACCAACCACCCTTTTCTATGCGAGCGTATAGTTCAGCTAACGGCATCGCCTTGATGTATTCACCGTTCATCCAGTCGAGCTTCTTGTAATCAAATACAGCTCCAGCTTTATGAAGGCCCTTGAGGTCAAAACTCTCTTCGAGTTCTTTCAGACTAAATATTTCTTGAGTACTGCCTCCACCTGGATTCCAACCAAGCAAAACCAAAAAGTTGATCAACGCTTCTTCGAGGTACCCCTTCTCAAGAAATTCATCGACAGAAGCACCGCCATCTCTCTTGGAAAGTTTTTTCTTGCCATCGGGACCAAGAATAAATGAAACATGCCCAATAGCTGGTACATCCCAACCAAAAGCTCTGAAAAGAAGGATATGCTTCGGAGTACTCGGAAGCCATTCTTCAGAACGGAGAATATGTGTAATACCCATGAGATGATCATCAACCACAACTGCCAGGTGGTACGTGGGGAAACCATCAGTCTTGAGAATTACTTGGTCATCGATATCACGCGTGTTGATAGTAATCTCTCCTCGTACCAGATCAGTGAAGACTATATCCTCATCATGAGTAACATTGAAGCGCACTACATGGGGCGCATCTGCATCGAGCAAAGTTTTGACATCTTCTTGAGATAGATTGGCGCAGTGCTTGTCATACTTAGGTGCCTGCTTGTTGGCGGTTTGGGTAGCGCGCATCTCTTGGAGTCGCTCTACGGTACAAAAACACGGGTAAGCGCTTCCCTTGGCAATCAATTCATCCACGTACTGGCGGTAAATAGCCAGGCGCTTGGACTGCTGATACGGACCCTTGTCTCCCTTTTCTGTCACGCCATTGTCCCAGACTACCCCTTCATCGGCATTGACTCCCATATGAGCTAGTGACTGGACGAGACGCTCCATAGCATCTTCTACCAAACGTGACTGGTCGGTATCCTCAATACGAAGAACGTATGTACCCCCATGTCTATGGGCAAAGAGGTAGTTGTAGAGAGCAGTACGAAGACTCCCTACATGGAGATAACCTGTAGGAGATGGTGCAAAACGGACTCGAGGTTTAATATTAGACATATTTTAGATTTATATGGCTCTATTATGGCATTAATCTAGCACTCTGGCACTATTGACAAAAAGGCAAAATAGGAGTATAATACATAGTTAGTGCTTGATGCGTCCAAAGGGGACCATCACACTGACAGGAGAACTATCATGAAGAAGATTGCTGTTGGACTTATCTGCGCCGCTGTCGTTGTGACAGCTCCGGCATGGGGAACAGCTGCCATGATGGCAGCCAGCAACCTCAAGACCACTACGCTGGTCGATCAATCGGCCGACACACTCCTCGTACGTGATGACGGTCTCTGGGTCGACATCAAGGTCACGTGCTATCCAAAGGGGATTAGTACGGACATCAGCTGTCAGCGGTCAGTCGCTGAATATCGGAAAATTGTCGCGACCATGCGGTCAGCAGGCTTCCGCAATGAAGCACACCGTACAGATATGGTGATGAGCAGTGATATCGCTTATCGGATCCGTATTTCGCCCAACATGGGCGGCGGTCTATCCTACGGGGTCGATACGCCTCATCCGGGCCTCAGTGCTCAGATGACCACATCGATGCCGGTCAGCAACGTATCACAGCTTCCCAAGAAGCTTGCCGATCTTCATCGGCACTTCCAGCAAGCCATGAACAACATGGGCGGCGCGGAAGGCTACTACGTCAGGATTCGCACCAATCCCTGAGAGCCAAGCTCTCACAATCTACGGGGTCGACAAATCGTTTAATTACGATGCGTCGGCCCTGTTTTCTTTTTGCCTTAGTACTCTAAAAGGGAAACTAATGACAGCATTCCGGATTCTTCTGATACGCCGTGGTTGGTGTATGAGTCGCCACAACCACTCGAGACCAATACTCTGAAGAAATAGTGGGGCCCGTGACTGCTTACCTGTCAGATAATCCAATGCACCACCAATGCCTATCTTGATACCGAGAGTTTCTAATGTATCGAGAAACAGTTCTTGCTCTGGTGCGCCGTAGGTACACAATACCAAGCTATATGTCCCAGGATCTAGATTATAGGTCACCTGCAGATTGGGGTATTGTTTCTCTAGAGCTTGCTTGATATCTATATCACTACTTAAACTTTCTTTTTTATTATAAATAGCCACTGGTATACTTTGGCTTTCTGCCAGATCTAGTAACGAGACAAGCAAGTCTGCACCGGTCACCCTCGGTAGCTTCACGCCATGAAGCCAGGCTACGAGCTCTATACCAAAACCATCCCCCGTCCGGATATCGGCTTTTTGTAGACTCTCACGAAATGCCGGATTCCCCTGCCCTGCTAGCAAATACTCGGGGTTGACCGTGGCAATACGAAGATTCTTCTGAGATGCCAAAGCGACCTGTACTTGAGTAAATACAATTTCTTTGGTTAGTGGGGTAAATGAAACTCCAAGTATCTGTATTGACATAGAAGATCTTTGCACCTAGTATACCAGCTATCAGTTCCTGCCACATCTTAATTAAGGAGAATGTAATGAGAAAAATCATTACTCTCTGGAAGGCTTTCTTAGGATTTATAGAAACGTGCTTTCAGCTATTCCTGATTCTTTTTATAACCTCAAGTCTGTGGCCGTTCTCAACTTTTGTTATTGTTATTTTTTCCCTCTTTTATATTATTAATGAGTTAAAATAGGAAAGACACATAGACTGAAGAAATCTTCACTTAAAGAGCGACCGAACCAATTGGTGAGGTCGTTTTTTATTGCAATGGAAAAGTGGCGATGGCTTCGTAGGCACGCTTGCCATCTAGCGAAAGACTCTCATACAAAACCACTTCATCAACTGGTTCGATAAAATTGACCTCTCGCTCTACTCTAGGAGCAGGGTCAAGTTTGAGCCATTTACTTTTCTTGATCTTAGCCAAGATGATATGCGGACTAAAAGTCTGAAGCTCATGCGTCTTATTGGTAAAAGTATCCGTAATCGCCTGCTTGAGAGCGAGAAGTTCTTCGCTGTCTCCACCACGAAGCCAAATCTCTTTGGGATTCTCAGCACTTTCTACCAAACTAATCTGATCAAGAGCAATATCAAAAGCTGGTATATCTTTAACCGCATCGGTGATTTTCTCTGTCACATCAAAAATATCATCCTCAAGAAGAAAGCCAAGGTGATGGAGTAAAATATGGAGATTCTCATTGTGAGTCGGTAAAGTGACCTCTTCTGGCCAGAGCGAAACATCTCTCGCAAGACGCTTCCTGAGAAGGGGTGAGACGGGAATACCGATAAAAAGACGTCTATAACGTGGTTGCATAGAATAGAAATGGCTCAATACAGTGCTACTTTACCTTATATAAGCCAAAATAGCAAGTATTATTCATGCTACAATAGAGATATTCCCAGTAGTACAATTGAAACTTTGTCTTACGACAGTCGATGGTAGGCCAGGTTCAATTCTGTGGTAACACTAAACTTACTTATCAACAAAAATATTCTTTTGTTTACTAGTTTCAATTGTCATACCGGGTAAACCTATGAAAGAACTCTATCAAATTGAAGTCATCCCGCTGACTCTGCTACCCCTCACCCGTTCACCTTACTTCACCTACAAAAGCGAAGAAGCTATTCCTTTTGGTAGTTTGATCGAAGTACCCTTTGGGAGTCAGACGTTAGAGGGTATCAGTACCGCTTGCGTTGTCAAAAAAGGTTCTTTTCCAGCTTGGATCAAAAGCATCATCCGGGTGAAAGAACCCTCTCTCCTCATAGCCTCGCAAATCACTTTTTGCCAAGAAATAGCTAAGACTAACTTCACGCCCCTGGGCCGAGTGTTGCGTCATGCTATTCCTAAGTCAGCCAAGAAATTGAGTGCTGCTCCGGCAGACTCTTCATCCAATCTTGAACCAAAACTGACAAAGACTGAGGCCACTACTCTCGCTCGCTTTCTCAAACAAAAAAAGCCCGCCCTCTGGGTAAACGAAACCCTCGAAAACACTTTTGCCTTCGCTCTGGCTCATACAATGAACACCAAGGGCAAACAAACTCTTATCCTGGTGCCTGAAATTCTACAATTGCTCCCCCTTGAAGCAGAGGCTCTCTCCTATTTTTCTCCGTCCTCAATTGCAATCCTCCACAGTCACCTCACTCCCAAAGAATACCGAAGTAACTGGAAGCGTATCCAAAGCGGTGAAGCCACTCTCATCCTCGCTACGCGTCAGGGACTCTTTGCACCTTTCAGTAATCTCGGCGCTGTCATTGTCACCGAAGAGCAGGACCAGGGTTACAAACAATGGTATATGAGCCCTCGCTACCATGCCCGCTTTGAAGCTAAGACCCTCGGCCACATCCATAAGGCCAAACTACTCTACACAACTGCCTCACCCAGTTTAGAGAGTCTCTATGAAATACAGCTTGGTAAGATGATGATGCTCAAAAAACCAGTCTCTACACCGGCACTCTCTCAGGTCACTCTCGTCAATCTTCGTATCGAACGCTATCGCAAAAACTTTTCACCCATAAGTGAAGAACTTCGTAGCGCCCTCCTCGAGACCCTCAAGGCTCACAAACAAGCTCTGATTATCGTGCCTCAACGAGGTATAGCCTCTTACTCAGTATGTGCTGGTTGTAAAAAAATATTTCGTTGTCCCAAAAGTACACATGCTCTACGAGAAAACAAAAGTGGTCGCTACACCTGTCCGGGTTGTGAATATCAGACCAGCCTTTTCCCGAGTTGTAATAACTGTGGACACCTGGTCTTTTGGCAACGCGGTATTGGCAGTGAGAAAATAGAGAGTGAACTCAAAAAACTTCTTCCTTACACGACTGTTGCTCGCTTCGATGGAGAAACTATCCGCAAACACAAAGATCTGACCACCACCTACCAAAAACTAGCCTTGGGAAGTATCGGCATCGCTATTGGTACCCATATGTTGGAGCGGAAATTTCCCTTGCCCAATATCGCTTTGGTTGCTATGATTGACGCGGATAATACCCTTTCTGACTTGGATTTCCGCGGAGATGAGCGTTTCTTACAAACCGTTACCAAGCTCTCTTTGGGAAGCAAAAAACACGCCTGTAGGCTCTTTTTGCAGACTTTTGAACCAGAGCATCATTTCCTAAGAAAACTCCGAGAGAAGAGCTACCAAGCTATCAGTGAAAAGCTTCTCGAGGACCGCCTGGCTCTAGGCTACCCACCAGCAAGTACCACTTTTGCTCTGACCAAAAACACCCTCGCCGCTCCTGGAGAGAAGAAAGCGGCCCTCGCCCTCAAGGCTTTTGAAACAGCCTTCCCTGATTGCAAAGTAGCTCTCCCTCAAGACAAAAAGTTGGCCCTCGGTAAAACTACTTCTGTCTTGTTCCGTATGACTGAACCACTGCCCAAAGGTTTTGAAGAAGCCCTCCTCAAGCTGTCTCCTTTTTACACTATCGACCGCCATCCACTTCGTTTCTCATAATAACTATGTTGACCCTTGTCACCGGTGCTACTACCGAAATTCTAAAAAAGAAAACTGCTCTTGTAGCCGATGCTCTCGCACCGGAGATTCAAGCGCTCCTGCCAGAGATGAAAGTGACTATGGACCAGGCCAAGGGTGTTGGTCTAGCTGCTCCTCAGATAGGTCTGTCACTGCGCCTGGCTATTGCCGAAGCAGATGGCGTCCTCTATACCCTCATCAATCCAGAAATTACTTCTCTTTCTCAAGAAAAAGTGCTTTTCGAAGAAGGTTGTCTCAGTCTGCCTGATCAGTATTTTTCTATTGTGCGTTCAGAGAGCCTCACTCTGAAATACCAAGATGAACGCGGTCTACCCAAAAAAATAAGAGCTACCGGCTTCCTGGCTATTGTCATCCAGCATGAAGTGGATCACCTCGATGGTATTCTCATCTGCGACCGTTACGCCAAACAACAAAAAAATCCTCGCTACAAAAAACTCTATGGGACTTTGGACTAAACTCTTTGCTAAGCCAACTGCAACAGAAGCGTCTTCTCAATCTAGCCTTGCCGTCTCTCAAAAGAAAGCTCCTGCTCCACAAATCAGAGTGGTTTTTATGGGGACGCCTCCTTTTGCTAGCGATCTCTTGATGACCTTGATTGAAGACGAATACCACATCGTCGGAGTAGTCACCAAAGCCGACAAACCATCTGGCCGCAAAGGAGAAGTAACTGTCAGTGCTGTCAAAAAGTTGGCTCTCGAGCATTCTCTTCCTATTTTACAACCCGAGAAACTTGATGACGCGGCTTTTGATGCCCTCAAAGCCTTGTCTCCTGATATCATCATCGTGGCAGCGTATGGCAAGATCCTCCCAAAGCGTTTCCTCGAACTGCCTGGCTTTGGCGCCGTCAATGTCCACGCTTCTCTCTTACCGCTCTACCGTGGCTCTTCGCCTATCCATAATGCCATCCTCGATGGACGTGAAGAAACCGGTATCACTCTGATGCAGATGGATACGGGTATGGATACCGGCAATATCATTACTCAGAGAACCGTCAAGATTAATCCTGATGAGATGCTTGAGCAACTGACTACCAAGCTCACCCTCCTAGCCAAGAAGATGCTTTCTTCTGATCTGCCCCTCTACGTGAAACATAAGCTGCCTATCACTCCCCAACCAACTACGGGTGCCACGTTGTGTCAACTGATCGAACGTTCCGACGGACAGGTTATCTGGAGTACTGAAGCCAACCGTATCTACAACCAGTACCGAGCCCTGAGTCCTTGGCCCGGACTCTATACTTTTTGGCCTCAAAAAAATAGCACCCTTCGTCTCAAACTTCATGTCATCAGTCTTCTGCCGGATCAACAGCTCTCAGAAGTCCATGGCATGGTTGTCGAACATGAAGAGAAGATTCTTGTTCAGGCTGAACGTGGTATGATAGTGTTAGAAGAAATACAACTTGAAGGACGTAATCGTATGTTGGTAAGTGATTTTATCAAAGGCAATCCCACCTTCATCGGCAGCATTCTCAAGTAATACTCTGGTAGCATCTTATTATGGAACGCAGTCTCGATAAAAAAAATATTCAAGCTATTAGTATTGGCATGGCGGGTATTCTCATCGTGGGTGTCTTTTTTATCGGCAAAAGCTTTTGGACAAATGGTGGCGAAGAAGGTGAAGGTATGCTCCGTGGCAATGGAGTAAGTGAGGGTATTGAACGCAAAACTATTACCCCCAGTGAACTTCAGGCCAAACTCACTCGTAATGAGAATGTTTATCTCCTGGATATCCGTAGCCAAGAACAGTTTGCGGATAAACACATCCCCAAAAGTCGCTCTTTCCCAAGTGACAGTCTGACTAATTTCCAAAAAGAAGAAGGCTCCCTCTTGGTAGTCATTGGTTCTGTGGAAGATCCCGATGCCAATGAGCTGGCAGAAGATGTCCTCAAGGCTAAGAATATCGAAGCTTGGTTCTTGGCTGGCAGTTTTGAGGAGTGGTCAAAGAATGGCTACCCGGTTATTTCCGCTGGTGATCCGAGTGATTTTGTCGACCAATCAAAAGTGAACTTCATTACTGTAGATGGGCTTCTCCCCCTTCTCGAGAACAAAGAATTTGTCATCCTTGATACCCAGTCAGAAGAAAACTATAATCGCAAACACATCAAGGGAGCTGTCCATATTACCCTCGATACCCTCGAAAAACGCGTCAACGATATTCCTCCTGGCAAAACCCTGATTGTCTATGGTGAAAATGAGTTCGAATCCTTCCGAGCCGGTGTCCAAATCTTTGACCTCAACTTTTTTACTGCCAAAACCCTCCGTGGTAACGACCACTTGAAACCTGGCTCCCCCCTCCCTCTTGAGCCCTAAGGAAAAACTAAGCTCAAAAAACCTCTGACCAGTAAGTCAGAGGTTTTTGTATTAACTCGCTACTAGCGTAAAAGCTCCAGAGCTTTATCGAGCTGTGGGTCACGTTTGTTCTGTAAATCATCAGCTGAAATATCTACCTCTACGTCGGGACTGATACCCACATGGTTGATCTGATTACCCTTTGGTGTCAGCCACTTAGCCACCGTAATCTTCACTACTGTTTCCTGACTAACTGCTATGAGTTCCTGAACTGATCCCTTACCGAAAGACTTCTTGCCTACCAACGTGACATTGTCACGATTCTCCCTGAGTGCTCCAGCTAGAATTTCTGATGCACTGGCACTTCCTTGGTTGATAAGTACCACGGTCTTGAGACTAGAGAGAACGTCGCCACCACGAGTTTTCATTTCTTTGCGGGTCCCGTCACCAGACTCTTCCATCACTACTACCTTCTGACTTGGAAGCATCAGGCTTCCCATCTCCACAGCGGCATCGAGATAGCCACCTGGATTATTACGAAGATCAATCACGAGACCTTTGGCATTACTGGCTTTTACTTGTTTGACCGCCTCAGCAAAATCGGCTTCGGTATCATCACCAAAACGACTGACGCGAATAAGAGCAATATCATTGTCTTTCATCTCAAAACGCACGCTCTTGACCACGATAGTATCGCGAGTGACGCTAATATCACGAGGACCTTCTTCTCCTTCGCGGAAGATAGTCAACTTCACTACGCTACCCTTCTCGCCACGAATTTTCTTGACTGCTTCATCGAGTGAAAGAGCTGTTGTACTGACACCATCAATCTGGATGACCTTGTCTCCAGAAAGTAGGCCAGCTTTTTCGGCCGGTGTACCCTCAAGCGGAGCAATAACTGTGATGATTTCGTCTTTAAGACCCATTTCAGCACCAATACCTGAGAAGGTACCTGATATCTCTTCTTTGAACTCAGCATTTTCTTCAGGACTGAAAAAAGTAGTGTAGGGATCTCCGGTGGCTGCAAGCATGCCATCTATAGCACCATAGAAAAGCTTCTTGGAATCCAGTTCCTTACTGTCAACGTATTTATCACGAAGAAGCCCCCAAACTTTCCAAAACAAACCAAAATCAATACTTTTATCGTTACTCTCTTTATTAAGAAACATGACATCCTCTGGCGAGATAACGTCGCTGGTGTTTTCACTTGAGATTTGTTTTTCTTGACCCTGCTTATATCCCAACCAAAAACTAAGACCTAGCAAAGCCAGTATCAAAAAAAAGAAAAAACTCTTATGAAAGAGGCGTTTCTGCTGAGCGTAGACGAGTGATTCTTCATCTTGCATTTCTTCTCGGGTATTGTCTGTCAGGTTGTCCATGATGTAAAACAGTAGGTGAATTAGTAGATACTGGGTGACTTTTGGCCACGATACTTCCAAAAATACTTGATAGCACTCTCGATATGATACCAGGTCAGCTTGTTGGAGAGTAGTGACCGGAAGAAACCTCCCTGAGCGCTCCCCTTGCCGTGGTAGTGATAGACAAAACACTTCGGATAGTAGACCACGCGAAGACCCTTCTCCCAAAACCGACGGCACCAATCTACATCTTCCATATACATGAAGAAGCGGTTATCCATATAACCCACTTCCAGAGCCACCTTGCGCCTGACCAGAAGAGCGGAACCAATAATCCACTCAGCGGGGATGGGTTCTTGCGGGTCCCCTATTTCTTTCATCCCAAACCAGTTGAGGTGGCGTTTGGCAAAAGCGAAGCGACCAAGAAAGGTTCTTCGATAGAGAATGGTGGCCGGTTTGTAAAAACGGAAGAAGCTTTGCTGGATGGAACCATTGAAATTGAACTGTTTTGGTCCAAGAATACCAATATCTTCATGCTTGCGAAGGTAGTTCAGCAGTTCTGGTACGGCCCCTTCGGTCAAGATGATATCTCCATTGATGAGAAAGACATACTCACCCTTGGCTTCATCAAGTGACGTATTAATCAGTGATTTGAAACCAACGTTTTCATGAAATGGAAAAAAACGAACATTTGGAAAATCTTCCCGCATCATCATTTCCATATCCTCTTCCGTAGCACTATCGACTACCATCACTTCATAACGAATACCACTTGCCGGCATGAAACGCTCAATGGACTCGAGACAAAGACGCAAAAGCTCTGGGCTTTTGTAGGTATTGACGGCAATACTGAGCTCAATGGGCTCCATAGAGTTCTATTGTGTATTAGAGAGAATTTCGGAACAGTTCGTGGATGCGATCATAATTGTCACCTCGTGGAAGAAGAATATAGCCAGAACCCTCTGTCATGGGTGGCGCATAGAGAAGACCTTCTTCTGAGTCAGACAGCACTTTCTGATTCAACGGGACATCGCCAAGGGTCTGGTACAGGTCAAAGGCTCGCTTGATTTCCCAGGCCTGAAAGTTAGTGGTGGTGTTGTTACCAAGACTGTCTATGAGAGCATTAATCTTGGAGAAATCGGTCAGTGTACCAACGCTAAGAGCTTTGTCTTTGATTGACTGAATAACCACCTGCTGTCGGGCGGCGCGCTCAAAGTCATTGGTCTGGTAACGGGCTCGTGAGTAACACAAAGCCTTATCGCCATCGAGGGTGTTGAGACCCGCTGGTAGTGAGAATTCACCGCCACATTCTTGTTGCTTGTTGTAACACAATGGATAGGACTTAGCTACATACTTGGTGCCATCCTTGCGTTTGTGGTACTTGTCTTGGTATTGCGGTGGGTTGGTTGGCTCGGTGTAGACGTATGGATCACACACTTGAGGTTCTTTGAACTGAAGTGCTTCGGTGAAAGGCTCTTTCAGAGTGACTTCGATACCACCCAGAGAGTTGACGACGTCTTTGAAGCCTTGGAAGTTGATGGTTACAGCATACGGCACTGGCTGACCAATCACTTGAGAAACTACTTCACGCATATCCTGAGTCCCACCACCACCATGACGACGTTCTTCACCCAGAGCAAAGACGGCGTTGATCTTGCGCTGTTCGCCACCACCCGGCACCGTCACGTAGAGATCTCGTGGAATAGAAATGAGTGAAGCCTTACTGACATCACCTTCCGCCTCACCCTTCGGATGAATAGAAAGTACCATGATAGTATCCGCTAGCAAACCTCCACCTGGGACGTTTTCACCACGCATACCTAAGAGTAAAATATTCACTCTCCCCTCTTTCTCACCTTCCAGAACTTTCTCTACACCTGGTAGAGATTTGAGGATACTTTTGAAAATACCGCCATCACCCTGAGTAATCTTATTCAAAGCAAAGCCGGTCTTCAGAGCAAAGGCTCCACCCACAATGATAAACAACACCACCACAAAGATGGCGATGCGAATAATTCTTTTCTTCTTGGTTGATGATTCCTCTGACGAGGGATTGGTTCTGTTGGTATATGTAAATGCCATAGATAGATCTCTAAAAAATGAATGACTTGTTTACTGTTTGTTATAAAGAGCCAGGAGTACTGCTCCGCTCTTAGCCCAAGAAAAGTGTTGTATACGCGTAGTACCCTGCGCTACAAGAGCCTCTCTTTTAGCCAATGAATCCTCTAAAGAATACAATGCCTGCACCAGTGAGTCAACGTTTTTAGGGTCAAAATAGAGGGCTGCTTCGGCCCCAATTTCGCGTAATACCGCTATATCTGAAGCTATGACTGGCACTGACTGGCTCATGGCTTCTAAGAGGGGTATTCCAAAGCCTTCGTACAGGCTCGGGAAGATAAATACCTTGGCCATATGAAACAAGCGTGGCAGATCAGCCTCATCAATATAGCCCGGAAAAGTCACTCCTGGAGCCTCCCTAATAGCCTGATCGACATGGTGTCCCTGCCTATTACCGACTATCACCAGCTCTGCATCAGGAAAACGAACTCGATACTCTGTAAAGGCCTCAATAAGAAACGGGATGTTCTTGCGAGGCTGAAGTGTCCCCACATAGAGAAAAAATGATGCTGGCAGGCCATATTTTTGGCGGAGGGTCTCATCAGTATCAAGCGTATTAAGACCCACTAGAAAGTGACTGCCAATAGCATTGGAGATGACTACTATTTTCTCTTCGTTGATACCGTAGTATTTGATCACTTCGTCTTTAGTAAACTGACTCGGAACCACGATAGAGGTACTCATCCGAAGCGATCTTGGGATAAGGAGTCGAAGAAAAAACAAATCCTTTTTGCCAATAAACTCTGGAAGCGCACAGAAAGAGACATCATGCACATGATCTACTACCCGAGTGAAACTTGGCACCCAAAACGGCAAGATGTACTGCGTATGAAAGAGCGTGATTTTTTCTTGCCACAGAAACATTGGCAGTGTAAAGAGATTCCACCAGAAACGATTCCTTGTTGGTAGCACCACTATCTTTCTTTTGCTGTCATCTGGATCCAACTCAAGGCGAGCATGTAACAGAGTAAGCGCTTCTTGGTTCGTCTCATTGGTCAGAAGTCGGTATTCGTGTTGCTGATCTTGACGCAGGATCTCACGAGTCAATTCAAAAAAGACCGTCTCATCGCCAGTCCGTTTATGTCCGAGCATGCGAATATCAATCGCTCTTTTGATAGGCAGTATGGCTTTGCTCATAATACTTTGAAATCGGTTTCTAGTTTTACCATATGACCACTCTCTTCGGCTAGAGTCGCCAGGTAAGCGAGAAGTCCAAAGAAAACTCCCAACAACATGCCGGCGTTAAAAAGATTAAAGACGATCAAAGAGAAAAGGAGTGCTAACCCAAGCAAGTGCTTCTCAGAGCCTCGACGACACTCGTTGATGAAACTGACCAAGAGTAACCCAAGAATAGCGAGGAGTGCAAGGAGACCCATCAGACCCATAGAGAGCCAGGTTTCCAGAAAGAGATTACTGGCATTGAGGTTAGCACCACGCTCATCAGTACCAAGTACCAGGGCGCTGTTGCCACCACCAATACCCAACAGACTATGGGCTTGAATGAGGGTGAAGGTTTTTTTGTAGATTTCACTGCGCGTGTTGAAGTTGGGATCAATACGTTTCACCTCTTGAATACTCATACCACTTTGTGCCAGCATTTCTTTTTCTTCGAGACGGATATGCTGACAACCATACGCTGAAAGCGCCTCTAATGAAGAGATGTTTTCGGGCAGTATAGTTTTGGTCGCACAGGCTACTGTAATCAACTGTTCCCCTGTAGCGGTACTAGCTACACGCTGTGAAATATCAAAGCGAGTCAGCCCGGTAGCAGTCACGATGACAAGCGCGCTGATGGCCGTAAGGGCGACTACTGTGCTTGTGGTAAGAAGGAGCTTCCGTTTCCACCAACCCTGCATAACTGAGTACACGCCTCCTATAAAGAGGACTGCGAGACCCACAACGGTAGCTAACCAAGCACTCCTAGCGACCGTAAGCAGTAGAACCATCCAAGAAACAAAAAGGAGTACCATTAAGGCAATAAATCCAAACACCTCTCGACGATGATATTTCTTTTTGAAACTATACCAAACACCCGCCGTACAAAAGAGAATGATAAGAGCGCTAAACAAACCCAGCCAGTCAGCTTCAAAGAAGGTGCTATTGGGTCGCCCTTCCATGACCATATAGCTGTTCCAGCCACGAAGAGAAGCTACGTTTTGCCAAAGAGCCATCAGAAAAACCACACTGGTACCGATACTGAGGGCCAATACTGTCTGACCACGAAGAGCGCTCTGGCTCAAGAAATAACGCATGATAAGATAGAGCCCTCCAAAAGAAGCTAGGATGAGGGTACTCTTCATAGCCATAGCGGGATCCAAAGCTCCCACTACCGCCAAAAGTGAACCAATACCAAGAAAGACAACTCCCCAGTCTACTCGCGTCAAAGAAAAGAGTGGCCAGCTGATTTTCTTGGTGAGCAGTTGAACGAGAAGGGCTAATGCCAATACCAGTGTTAACAATTGATAGGGACGCAGAGCGAGGCCGAGTGAGGCTGGCAGTAAGTTGGTGGTTTCTAATGGTAAGAGTGTCACCAACAAAAGAAAGCTCCAGGCTGGTCGATAGAGACAGACAAGGAACAGCAGGAAGCTATAGAAAATAAGATGTACTTCATCGAGAGAAAAGTTTGGTTGGAAAGATATCGAAGCCAAGACAAAACAAAGAATTCCGATAAGACTAAACTGACCCATGCGTTCCCATGGCCACCGTTCGACTTTGGTGAAATACTCGACCACCTTCTCTTGGTTCATACCTTTTGAGTTTCTGAAAGTATACCTTTGGTAAAAGACTGCCAGTCAAACTCTTTAGCTATTTTCTTTTCTCCCAAAGAAAGCTCACTACGAAGATGCTCATCATGGAGTACCTTCTTCATGAGACGAGCTAGAGCCTCTTTGTCATCTGGGTGGGTATAGAGAACTGTTTCTCCACCAACTTCAGGCAGCGATGCTACTCGGGTAGTAATTACAGGCGTGCCTACTTTCATAGCCTCGAGTACCGGCAGACCAAAACCTTCATACCGACTCGGATAAACAAATACCGTGGCTAACGAGTACAGCACGGGCAAGTCAGTCATTGACACATATCCAAGAAGCATCACCTTATCCTCAAGCTCAAGCTCTTTGATCAGTTTCTTGACGGGAGTAGCTAGTTTATTTTTCTCGCTATGGATAGTCCCAGAAATTACTAGACCCGGCAGTTCTTTCTCACGCATAATCTGGGTGAGCACCTTATAGGCTCGTAAGACCAGCTCTGTATTTTTGCGAATCTCCAGTCCCCCACCATGATAGATAAACTCTTCAGGCAAACTATACTTCATCACTACACGAGCTTTCTCTGGCAGACAGATTTCTTTTTCGAACAATGGGTCGACTGAGGGCTTGTGGACGGTGATTTTCTCTTTATCAATAGCTAAGTATTTCACCATGTCCTCTTTGGTGTGCTGAGAGACAGCTATATAGGCCTTGGCTGCTAAGAGACTTTTCTTGACCTGGTTCCAAAAAAAGCGCTTGCGGAGGGTACGTCTGTATTCTGGGAAAATCTCTGGAATAATATCGTGTACTACTACGAGATGGGGTATGTCAGTAAGGACAGTAGCGCTCTGATATAAAGACAGAACGAGATCACACTTGTCTGTTTGGGCAGCGAGCGGTAAAGCTTGGCTCTCAAAAAGATATTTACGAAGTTCATCGTCACGTCGCCACCAAGAATTAAGCTTCTTCATCTGAAAATTCTCTGGCCATTTTTCTTCCTCGTATTCTGTGTCGGTATAGAGAAAAAACTGATGCTCTTTGGCCTCTGGTAAGTCTTTGAGGGTTTGCAGGAAATGCCAAGTCACCTGGCCAATGCCAGTTCCCGGCTTACGTAAAAAAGATGCGTTGATTCCTATGCGCATGCTGGTATTATAGCAAACTCTCCGCTCTTCAGCACTCTCTCTAAAATACATTCTTCACTTCATGTACTCATTTTTATAGAAAATGAAAGCAGGACCCCCCTTGCGGAAAGTCCTGCCAGTGTGTGCTCTTTGGCACGAGCGCTTATTATGTAAGCGTCTCGGAAAATTTGGCGAGCATAACCTGATGCACATTGGCCGCGTTGGCCTGAAGCAGAAGCTTCTCGGGACTGCGATTCGGCGACTGGCCGAAGCACTCCAGATAGACTGCCTTGATACGAGCACCCGCCCCGATGGACAAGAGATGAATCATCACCCCATGGACACCCCAGCGTGGAAACGCCTCTGCGGAATTAGCCGTGAAGAATTCCTGGTACAGTGGCAGAAGTCGCAAAGCTTCTTTTACCTTTTCTGCTTTGTGCAGATTGTAGCCCGGTGACTGGATGTAAAACATCCCGTCAATCTTGGCGAGCGCTGCTTGCATGCCCCCATGATACCGCATCATATTGCGGTCATGATGATTGGCATCGTGATCGGGAAAGATAATACTCCCGACCACGCCGTCAAAACCACCTTCGGTGATCATTTTGAGGTGACGAATCATGGCATAGGGTGAATGTTCACCATCGGCGTCGAGACAACCAGCGATATCTGCCTCGCTTGCCCATTCGTAGCCAGCCATGATGTTAATCCCGTTGCCCAGATTTTCGCTGTTGTGGCGAACCGAAAGCCATGGATATTTGGCATGGGCCTCACTGAGGATTGCTCCCGTATTGTCGGAGCTGTTGTCATTGATCACGAACATTTCGAGATCATAGCCGTAGCTCCTTTTGAGCAGAGTGCTGACATCATCCATTTCCTCAAGAAGAGCTTGGATGCTGCCCGCAACATTGTAGGCCGGAGCAAAGATACGAATTTTGGTCATGTGTTCCTCCAAATTCACTTTTCAAGGTTCAAACTAAGTCAAACAAATACGCTTATTTGTAGACCCTATATGATAGCATATTTTTAGAAAAAAGTCAATAGCAGTTTCCTGCTCTTGTTTTAGTGTTTCTTTATATATCTTTCTGACAGAAATCTCTTACTTCACTTGATACTTCCCATCAATGAGATCTTTAATTCCTTGTCGTTCAAAGCCACGCGTTTCTTGTACATATTCATTATCCCGTATAAGTTCACCATATTTGATGCCAGATGGACCGCGTCTCGCCAAAATATCCTCAGCGATAAGAGGTTTCACTCGCAAAGTAAGGCCACCCACATACGACCCAAGTATGGCCTGTACCGTCGCCAGTTCACGTTTATCTCCAAATTCTTCATCTAAAAGAGTCTCATCTAAGACCGTGTGAATTTCTCGCCTCTCATCTTCAGTGAGTGTAAGGTCTTGTCCTGTTTCGTTTTTATAGAGAGCCATAGCAAACATGAGCCAGGCCCGACTGATGTGAAATTCATTAGTAATAATCTCTATCTCGTCGATCTGACCAACTTCTTCTTTGTTGTTTTCTAACCACTCAGCCAAAGCTTTAGCATTACCTATAGTCGATCCGCCTGAAGGAAGTGTTTCGACGATATCTCTTGGCAGACCATATTTGACCTCTAGCTTATTCTCAGCTTGTTTTGCTCTGGAAATTTTAAGTGTCTCACCTGTTTCTGGTATATCGATTTCCTCTGTCCCTCCGGTTGTAAAAATCCTCAAGCGAGTGTCCTGGTTCTCCTCGGAACTTTGGAATTCCTCATACAACTGCTCAATGGCTCGCATACGTACATCTCCGCCCACTACTTCTTTGGGCATACCTTGTTTTTTGGATTCCAGCACCAAGGGGAAACGGGGAGGAAACTCATTTCCTTCTCCTTTTTGAAAAAAACGCGCACCAAGCATCACGATGATTCTCGTCTTCTGACGCAATCGTTCTATCTTATTTTCCTGAGGTTTGTCTAAAGTTGTTTCCAGTGATTCAAACATATAGTTAACAACAGAGTGTTACGTATTTCATTATACCACTGTGGGTTTATAAAAAATGAAAAGCGGGATCTCTTAGGAAATCCCGCTTTTGTGTTTCGCGCTGCAAAACAATCATTTGACCTGAATGGCAAAGAGATAGAACGTGGTCGGCATGGTCCGATAGAGTTCTCTTCGTCTTTTGGCGCCCAAATCATGTAAGTAATCAGACCAATCACTCGACAGACGATCAATAACCCTGAGGCATTCTTCCATTGCCAGCCGAAGAGGTTCGTCGGCGATCTTGCTGAGCGCTTCCTCCCTTGCCTCGTACGCTGGCAAAGCATGAAATTGCCAGCCGTCTGATGACACTTCAGCGTTGAGTGTGTCCATCGTCTTTTGCTCATACTTTACAAGGTCTTCTTCAGAAATTTCCTTCCCCGAATTGGGAATCAAAATTTCCTGGAGTAGAATCGGGTTCTTGGAGAATTTTTGAGCTTCCCCGAGATCGAAACCCCTGCCGAGCTTAAACGGCTCACGGAAAAAACTCCTCTTCATGAAGGACCGTGCCTGTGGCAACAACACCTCAGAATACATGGACTCTTTGCACTGATGAATATTCATGTCAATTCCTCTTTTTGTTAAGGCGCTAAAGCGCGGACTATGTGTCGGATAGTGTTTCAATCCTGACCTGTAATTATACTCTTAAAGTAGATATTTGTCAATAGTATAGAGAGGGACTCCTTATTTGCTTTTTGGAAGCCTTTTTTATACAATAGAGGGGTTATACCTAAGAAAATTTATGCAAGAAACAAACA
>CAZLQC010000005.1:0-35309 GCA_964561695.1 uncultured Bdellovibrionales bacterium | reverse complement strand
CTGCTCGAGTTGATTCAAGCACGAAAAGTACTCGAGGAAGAGCTCCTGCATATAGAGCAAGAATTGAAGGTTCCGTTACCAATATTGCCACAACAAGAGATAGTCAGCGAACCAATACCTACCAAGACTCCAGTAAAAGCTCCAGATTCTACTCCGGTCACTACCCCAGAGGCAGTTGTGGCACCAGAGAGCCCCAAAGAAGGGGGTACTACGAAGTCAATTTTCAAAGAAGCTGGATTTGGTGATCAAGGAATTCGCCTTGGTGGACTTCAGGAGTCAGGCGATTTCGAAAAATATGTCCACCAACTCGAGGCGAGTCGTGATTCACTGGGGAGCTTTCTTCAGTCATTGCCGCGTGAAGCTCGCCAAAACAAAGCCTTTATGCTTAAAGTTGCTTCTATTGATCCGGCCTATGCTATGCACTATGCGGTTGATAGTCTTCGTCAGGATGAAGATTTTCATATTCAAATAGCAGGACTACGCAATAGTCGGGGATCGGGGAACGCCCTTGCTGAAATGGATCCGGAAATGCGTACAGGACAGGTGGTATTAGTAGGTACGCGTGAAGACTTTCGCAATGTCCATTTTGTAAATAAAGATATGCCAGAGTATGATCAGATCATGAAAACCGCTAAGAAGAGCGCTCTTGAAAAAATTAAAGAGTTCAAAGAAGCAGTTGACCTGAGCACCCTTATTCCAAAGATCCTACAACAAGATGAAGAATTTATGGCAGACGTAAAGCTTGTCTTACAAAAAAATCAATCCGCATAGTCATGTATGATATTCTCATAAAAAAGGGTACGGTAATCGATGGGTCTGGTCGGCCTATGTTTCAGGCTGATATTGCTATTCGTGAAGGAATAATCATGGCTATTGGGGAGCTTTCTCACGAGCGAGGAGAACAAGAGATTGATGCGAGTGGTAAATACATTGCTCCTGGCTTTATCGATGTCAATAACCATGCCGATACGTATTGGCAGCTTTTCAAAAATCCTCTTCAAGAGAGTCTTTTGTACCAGGGAGTGACAACTATCATTGGTGGCAATTCGGGCTCTTCTCTCGCTCCGCTGACGAGTTCGGAAACTATTCGCTCCATTCAGAAATGGACAGATGTTCAAAAAATTAACTTCAATTGGCTACGGATGAGTGAGTATTTGGCTGAGTTAAAGAAAAGAGGTTTGGGGGTAAATTTTGCCACCTTAGTAGGGCATGGAACACTCCGGCGTGGAGTGATGCACGATGTAGCGCGTACGATCATACCAGAGGATATCGCTATTATGAATACTCTTTTAGAGACAGCCCTGAAAGAAGGGGCGATCGGTTTGTCCACAGGTCTTCACTACACACACGCTCGTGATGCTGGCGCCCGAGAGATCACTACCCTCGTCAAAACAGTGGTAGAGAAAGATGGTGTCTATGCAACCTATGTACGTGATGAAGAGGCTGGACTTGTCGGGGCTGTTGAAGAAGCAATGAGTGTGGCCAAGGAGACTGGTGTCACGCTTCATATTTCTCACCTCAAAGCTGTTGGAGAAGCCAACTGGCCACGCATGCAAGAAGCCTTGGAACTGATAGAAGTGAGGGCTCTTGAAGGTATCAAGGTAACTTTCGATGTCTATCCGTACACTCAGACCGGCTCAGTACTCTACACACTTTTCCCAGAATGGATTACTAAAGATGGTCGTCAGATGATGATGGCCAAACTCCGTGATCCACAAACAAGGCAAGCGGTACTTCGTGATCTCAAGACTAAAAATCTAAATTACGACCAGATTCTTATTGCCGCCTCTTCGCTTTCTCGTATGCTTACGCGACGTCGTATTTCAGAGATCGCTGTACTACAGGGCACTTCTCCCGAACAAACACTCCTGGACTTTTTGATGGCCAGTGATGGGCGAGCCATCGTCTCACTTGAGGTACTTTCTTCTAAGAATGTACGTGAGGCTATTCAGCACCCTTTCTCTATCATTTCAAGCAACGGATCAGGATACGGTATCGAACACAAAGAGAGTGGAGAGTTAGTTCACCCGAGAAGTTTTGGAACATTCCCGAAAGTTCTGAGAGAGTATGTGCGTGAAGAGAAGATTTTATCTTGGGAGGAGGCTATCCATAAGATGACTGGCAAACCAGCGGATGTTTTCCGTTTGGAGAAAAGAGGCAGATTAATGAAGGGGTGTGTTGCCGATATTGTTGTTTTTGATCCGAATACAGTCACTGATAATGCTACTCTTGAAAATCCGTATCAATATGCTACGGGGATAGATACGGTCATTATTAATGGTGAGTTGGCACTGACTAATGGTACTATACTCCCTCTCAAAAGAGGTAAAATACTGATGCCTAAACGAGGTTGGTTTTCCTAGGGGTTCACAAGAAAGCCACGGCTCTGTTTTTGGCTAAACTAGTGCCAAATAACTCTAAAAATGCCATACTAGGGACATGAATACCCAAGAAAGTCTTAATAGAGACTCTTTTAACGCCCGCAAGGTGCTTGTTTTTGGTTTTGGCCTTAATGGCGGGGGATTAGGGACAGTGGAGTTTTTGCTCGGCACAGGAGCAACCAGCATTGTTATTACGGACATGAAAAGTGAAGAAGAGCTTCATGCCACCAAAGCACTACTCCCAGAAGATAGCCGTCTTAGCTGGCATCTGGGAGGACATACTGAAGCGGATTTTCAAGAGGCAGACATAGTGGTTAAGAATCCGGGTATTAGATGGGATAACCAGTATATTAAAATAGCCAAAGAGCACGGAGCTCTCATCCTGATGGATTCTAGTATTTTTATGGCCCTCTGTGATGCCCCAATCATTGGTATTACTGGGAGTAAGGGAAAAACTACTACAGCCACTCTAGTAGCAGAAATACTAGAAACTGCCGGGCATCATGTTGTGCGAGTAGGGATTAGCCAGATAGGGGTGCTTTCAGAGCTTTCTAAGGTGACCAAAGATAGCGTGGTAGTTTTTGAGCTTTCGTCATGGCGTCTTTCAGGGCTAGGGGTTATTGAGAAGAGTCCGAGCATGGCTATCATCACCAATCTCTATCCTGATCATCTTAACTACTACGCTAGTATGGAGGAGTATGCCGAGGATAAGGCTAAGATTTTTATGTTTCAAGATGAACGAGGTGTATTGGTATTGTCGCAGGAGAATGTCTGGACAGAGTATTTTTCCAAACGAGCTCTGGGCGAGGTTTTGTATACCGGGAAAGATACCCATTCTGAAGCCTGGCAAGATGAGGCGAGGCTCTATATGCGAGTCGAAGGTCAAGATACTATTTTACTTGAGAAAGAGACTTCCTTTCTTCAGGGGGAGTATTTGTTTGAGAATTTTCTAGCAGCCAGTCTTGTTACCCACAGATATGGGGTGAGTATAGGTGTGATTAGTAAGGTCTTGGCCACTTTCCGAGGGGTACCCCATCGTTTTGAACTCATACGTGAATTTGGTGGAGTACGCTATATCAATGACACGGCGGCTACTATACCGAGTGCTACACTTGCTTCTGTACGTTCTATCGCTAGTCCAGTGGTGCTATTGGCAGGGGGGAGTGATAAAGGACTGCCCCTTGATGAACTGGTAGTCGCTATAGAGCATGCCAAATACACAATTCTGTTTTCTGGTAGCGGTACAGACAAATTAAGAGCAGTACTGACACCAGAACTTAAGGGGAAGATAGAAGAAGTGGGGAGTATGAAAGAGGCAATCCAGTGTGCCCAAGAACAAGTTTCTGCTGGCGATACAGTACTCTTAGCTCCTGGAGCGGCCAGCTTTGGAATGTTTCAGAATGAATTTGACCGAGGAGACCAGTTTCGGGGGGCGGTTTTGGCCCTTTGACAGAGGCTTTTTTCATCCGTATACTGGAAGATGTCCATTGAAGAATATTGAAGTTTTTGATATTTGATTTTTAACTTTTTCATTACTAAGACATGTACGACATTATCATTATCGGAGGGGGTCCAGGAGGAGTAGCGGCAGGTATTTATGCTGCTCGCAAGCAGATGAAGGCCCTCTTTATCACTGAAAGTTTTGAGAGTCAGTCAGCTGTGTCGGCTGGCATTGAGAACTGGATTGGGACAGAGACTATTACGGGCTGGGATTTTGCTCAGTCTCTGGAGAAGCACTTGCGTGCCCAAGAGGGACTGGAAATTGAAATAGGGAACAAGGTTACTGAGCTGACCAAGCGGCCAGAAGGAGGCTACACGGTGACGACACCGAAGGCCAGCTACGATACCAAGACAGTTATTGTGGCTTCAGGTGGACGCCATCGTCACCTAGACGTCCCAGGTGAAGAGAAATTCAAAGGAAAGGGTGTGGTGTATTGCTCTACCTGTGATGCCCCATTTTTTCGTGATAAGAAGGTAGCCGTAGTAGGAGGGGGTAACGCTGGACTAGAAGCGGTAGAAGATTTACTCCCATATGCCAGCGAGATTGTCCTGATTGTGCGTTCTGGAGAATTGAAGGGGGATCAAATCACGCAGGATCATATCCTGGCTTCTCCGAAGGTAAGCGTAATTTTCCACGCTTTGACTCAGGAAATACTTGGTGAGACCAACGTGACTGGACTGCTTTATAGTGATCTAGAGGCTGGCACAGAAAAAACTATTCCAGTAGATGGCGTCTTTGTGGAGATCGGTATGGTGCCTAATACAGAGTTTGTCGCTAACCTGCTTGAGATGAACGAACGTAATGAAATAGTGGTTGATGGCAAAACAGCCGCTACTTCAGCCCCTGGTATATTTGCGACTGGCGATGCTACCGACGTGCCATACAAGCAAAATAACATTTCTGCTGGCTACGGTGTTATCGCCGCTCTTTCGGCCTACGACTATATCCGTAAGGAGAGGTAGTACTTAGATTTCTCAGTATATGTCTCAAAAAAACCTCTCTTTCGAGAGGTTTTTTTGAGGGTTGAAAAAAAGCCGGTATTGAGCTATACTTAGCCTACTTTAGGCTTAATACAAGAGAAAATGCACGTATTTGAAATCATTGGAGGCAAGCAATTGAAGGGAGAAATAGCTGTTTTTGGCTCCAAAAACGCCGCTACCCCTATTCTCGCTGCCACTCTACTGACACCAGAAACTTCTCTCATCCACAACATCCCACGCATTGAGGATGTGTTCCGCATGCTTGAGATTCTAGAGAGTATGGAGGTAGAAGTAGCGTGGAAAGATGAGCACTCTGTTCAGATTACGCCAGGTAATTATGATGTTACCAAGCTTGATCAGGCATTGGTCAAACAGCTCCGCTCATCGATTCTTTTGCTAGGATCTCTGTCGGCCAAGCAGGATCACTTTAGCCTGAGTCATCCAGGAGGGTGTGTCATCGGAGCAAGGCCAGTGGATACGCATATGGATGCTCTGCATAAACTTGGTGTGGTTGTGAGCAAAACAGCACAGGGCTATGAAATTGATGCTACCGAACGTAAAGCTGCTACTCTTGTTTTGCGAGAATCGTCTGTTACAGCTACTGAAAATGTGTTGATGTTAGCTTCAGTATTACCAGGTATGACCACTATCAAACTCGCAGCTTGTGAACCTCATGTAGTAGACCTCTGTCACTTTCTGAGAGGTCTTGGAGTTAAGATCGATGGGATAGGCACCACTACTCTTTTGGTGACTGGCAAAGAAAACCTTCAGGGTACTGAACATACTTTGATTCCAGATGCCAACGAAGCAGCAACATTCCTCATTCTGGGAGCAGCTACGAAGAGTCCGCTGACAGTAGTCAATGCCAGAGAGGAACACCTTGATGCGGTACTGGAAAAACTGCGTGAGTTTGGAGTAGGCTTTGCTATCGAAGACAATCAGATTACTGTAATACCAGAAACACTTGAAGCTGTGACCAAAGTAGATACCCGCATTTATCCAGGTATTCCAACTGATGTGCAAGCACCGTTTGGTATTCTCGCCACTCAAGCTGTTGGTGAGACCCTCATTCATGATCCGCTTTTTGAGGGACGTTTTAATTATGTGCAGGAGCTGGAGAAAATGGGCGGACACGCGAAGGTGCTTAATCCGCATCAGGTAGTAGTAACTGGCGCCACCAGACTCAAGGGTACACGTATTAAAAGTTATGATTTGCGAGCTGGCGCCGCTCTTATTATTGCAGCGCTCTGTGCTGAGGGTACAACAGTGATTGAAGAAATTTACCAAGTAGACCGTGGTTATGAAAGAATAGAGGAGCGTCTGGCTGGTATTGGAGCAGATATTAAACGCCTTGAGCTATGAAAAAGAGTTTCTTTTTACGAAAAATTGGTATAGATCTCGGCACGGCTAACACCTTGGTCTTCGTGCCAGGACAAGGAGTAGTCATCAATGAGCCATCAGTGGTGGCTATTTCACTCTTGGAAAACAAGGTACTGGCAGTTGGAAATGAGGCCAAGGAAATGCTGGGTCGCACACCAGATACTATTGTCGCTAAACAACCACTGCGTGACGGAGCCATTGCTGATTACCGAGTGACCGAGGCTATGATCCGCTACTTTTTGAACAAAGTAAGCGGACGAGTGCGTTTCTTTCGTCCCGAAGTAGTCATCTCTATTCCAGCTGGCATCACTTCAACTGAAAGACGCGCTGTCATTGATGCTGCTATGAAAGCTGGTGCCAAGGCAGCTTACGTGATTAAGGAACCTATTCTAGCAGCTATTGGAGCTGGTATTCCCATTCATACCGCTCAGGGCAATATGATCATCAATATCGGTGGAGGAACTTCAGAAATTGCCATTATCTCTCTTGGTGGCGTAGTAGCGGCTCATAGTGCGCGTGTTGGGGGTAATCGTATTGACCAGGCTATTTCTGATTACATCAAGCGTAAGTACAGCCTCGCTATCGGTGACCGTACAGCTGAAGAAATAAAAATCACTATTGGCTCAGCTATGGCTCAAGTCAAAGAAGACTATATGGAAGTGCGTGGTCGTGATTTGATGGGTGGCCTCCCAAAGACCGTCAATCTCTCATCCAATGAAATAACAGAGGCTATCCAAGATGAACTACGTGAAATTATCAATGTCATCAAACAGGTATTGCAAGAAACACCTCCAGAGTTGGCATCAGATATCATGGATAAGGGAATGGTCCTCTCTGGTGGGACAGGACAGTTGCGTCATCTGGACCAGCTGATCTCGAAAACCATCAACGTGCCGTGCTATGTAGCCGATGACCCAGCTTTCTGTGTAGTGAAAGGGACAGGAATCGTATTAGAGAACCTAGATGTCTATAAGCGGACCATCATGTTAACCAAATAGTATGCACATTGGTATTGATGCTTCTCGAGCCTTTCTTCGCTATAGGACTGGTATTGAAGAATACAGTTATCAAGTAGTAAAACACCTCCGGGACACCATACCTTCTCAGGGGAGTGTACATCTTTATGTTAGGAAGAAACTCCGTGTTAGGAATTGGAAGCCAGTTTTTATTTATCCGGAAATTGATTTTTCACTCCCCAGTAACTGGGAGCTACGAGGTATTTGGGCGCCACGCTTTTGGACTCAAGTAGGACTCTCTCTCGAGATGCTTCTTCATCCTGTCGATACCCTGTTTGTGCCAGCTCATACTTTGCCACTGATTGGAGGGAAGCGTAACATCGTCACTGTCCATGGACTGGAGTATGAGATGAGTCCTCTAAGCTATGGTTTTTGGGAACGCCTGTATATGCGACTCTCTATTCGGTATTCGTGTATGAAAGCAGATAGAATTATTGCTGTCTCTGAAAATACAAAACAGGATTTGGTAGAGTTATACGGTATACAAAAAAACAAGATAACTATTATTGGCGAAGGCTTTATCTCTTACCCTAAAATAAATAATCCTCAACAAGAATCTTCACCATACCTACTGTTCATAGGCAGGCTAGAAGAGCGTAAGAATGTGGTTCGTATTATTGAAGCTTTTGAGATACTCAAAGAGCGTTATCAGATAGCACACCGATTACTTCTTATTGGAAAAAAGGGACATGGTTATGGGAAAATTCAGTCCAAAATTCAGGAGTCAAGATTCAAAAAAGATATTGAAGAGCTGGGGTATGTTTCTTTTGATAAAAAACAGACACTCTTCCAAAATTCTGTAGCGTTTATCTTTCCATCATTGTATGAAGGTTTTGGCTTACCCGTACTTGAAGCTCAGGCAGTGGGGGTACCGGTTGTAACTAGTAGCACCTCATCATTGCCAGAAGTAGGGGGTGGGGGAGCTCTCTATGTAGACCCGATGAGTAGTGAGAGTATTGCGGAGGGTATATATACGGTACTTCGGATGAATGCAGAGGAAAAAATTGTTCTCCAAGGAAAGATGGAAAAAAATCTTGAACGGTTCAGTTGGGAGAAGTGCGCGAGAGAGATTAGTTCGTATTTCTAATCTCAGATTCTTTTTTGACGAACAGGACGTCGCCAGCGCTTTGTCCTTACCAAGTCACTCAAAACTTTTCTTCGAAAAGACCAGCTTTTTCGTTCCTAGCTTCGCTAAAAAAGAATTTGAGACAAGAAGTCTCAACCTCTAATCAGGTATATTCTCACGTGCTATAATAGCAAAAGTGAAGCCAAAATATATATGCTATGTCAGAAAACACTCCAAAGAGCAGATCTCAAAGAATAGCCATTGTACATGACTTTTTGACCAGTTACGGTGGTGCAGAACGGGTACTCCAGGCGATCTGTAAGGTGTACCCAGATGCACCAGTGTACACACTTCTTGCTGATTCAAGTCTAACCAAAGAATATTTCCCAAAGGTACGTGTCCGAACCTCTTGGCTCGCCAAATTACCAGCTTTTCTTCGTAATCGTCCAAAGCTCCTCTTACTCCTCTTTCCAGCTGCTATTGAGTCCTTTGATCTCCGTGAGTATGACTTGGTAATTTCTTCCTCTGGAGCGTGGAGTAAAGGCTTAGTCACTCGTCTTCACACGAAGCATATTGCTTATCTCCACTCTCCTATGCGCTTCGCTTGGGATAAACACAGGAGCTACTTACAGGATCTTGGTCTCTCGCTTCCCTTCCGAATTTTCGGTCGTTTTGCATTGTCATATCTACGGGTATGGGATTTTCAGGCAGCTGACCGGCCAGACCTGTTATTGGCTAATTCACAGTTTACTAAAGAGAGGATTGCTAAGTACTACCGTAAACCGAGCGAAGTAGTGTACCCAGGTATTCAGATAGCAGAAGCAGTTACAGAAGAAAAAGAAAGAACCTACTTTCTTGTAGTTTCACGACTGACCAGAGCTAAAAAAGTTGACGTGGCTATTGATGCTATGAATAAGTTGGGTCTACCGCTTATGGTAGTAGGTACTGGACCTGAAAAAGAGGCGTTAGAAGGATTGGCTGGTAAGACGGTGACTTTCAAAGGAAGGGTGACAGATACTGAACTTCAGGCTTTGTATCAGGGCGCTCGAGCTCTTATTATTCCATCAGAAGAAGATTTTGGACTTGTGGCGGTTGAAGCTTTGGCGGCTGGGACACCAGTGATAGCATCTCTACGAGGAGGGGTACGAGAGATTGTTTTAGACCAGACTCACGGGCTTTTCTTCAATACCTTCATGCCAGAGATTCTCGCTGAAGCTATTCTGCGCTTTATTCAACAGGAGAGTAGTTTCGATAGGAATGTATTACGAGCCAGAGCAAGTTTCTTCAGCGAGGAGCGTTTTATGACTGAATTTAAGCAAGCGATTGAAGGTTTTAGAGAAAGGTAATATGAATATTATTGGTCACCACAAAGAACGCAGAGCGCTCAAAGAGCGTCTAGAAAAAAAACAAGTCTCACAGAGCAATCTCTTTGTCGGGCCAGAAAGTGTCGGTAAGCGTCGAGTGGCGTTTGAGTGGGCTCTGGAGCTGGTCGGTAAACCCCACTTTGTAGTCTCTCTCGATCAACCCACTCCGCTTGATATTCAGATACTAGAGCCAGTACGAATAGTGAGAAGGGGAGTCACTCGCAAGAAAAGTATTGGGGTAGAAGAAACACGTGCCGGGTTACGCTTTTTACAGCTTTCTCCACAAGAGGGTAAGTATAAGGTACTTATTGTCGACGATGCCCATCTGCTGACTGTTGCGTCGCAGAATATGATGCTCAAGTTTGTTGAAGAGCCAGAACCGGGAGCGATTATTATTTTGGTTACCCATGAACGACAAAAAATCGTAGCTACTCTATTATCTCGTTTAGTGGAGATGCGTTTTGGTTTTGTTCCCGTTGATAGCCTAGAGCAAGAGGGCCCTTCTCTTGGATTAACTGTAGGGGATACGTTACCAGATTTCTTTTTTCGCCTTGGCCGTCCAGGGGTATTGTTTCAAGCTGTAGAAAATCCCAAGACCTTCCAAAAGAAAAAAGAATTTCTCACCAAACTTTTTCAAATCTCTACTTTGTCACTACGTGCTCGACTGACACTGGCTGACGAACTAGCTAAAGATATTCCAACCCTGATCCAGCTCTTCGAATGGTTTTTACCAGGGCTGTATGTACGGACTAGAGAAATAAAAGCCGAAGAACAGCTTAAAAAGCATCTTTTCTTATTAGAAAAACTAGACGCTACTCTTATTGAACTGAAACGTTCAGAAGTGCAGCCTCGCCTTACTTTGGAACAGCTCTTTCTTTCACTTTCATAAGAGTACGGTTATGTGGTCAAAAAAGAAACCAACCTTCTCTCCCGATCTGTATCTTCCAAAACGGAAGCAAAAGAAGCCAAAACGGAGTGAAAATGTAGAAGATATAAGACGTAAACCCCCTCTGCTAACAGTATTTTTGTGGTTAGTTTTTTGTGGGACCGTTTTATACATGCTTTTTCTTTCTTCAGTGATGAGAATGGAGATTCTCCATGTAGAAGGCAATGTACTCGTGCCCAAAGGTCGCATGGAAGAGCTCTTTGTGAATGAGAATGAATCACGTATCTTTGCGGGTATTAAACGGAGTAATTTCTTCCTCTTTCGAACAAGTAGAGTACAGGCTATTTTAGAACAAGAATTTCCAGCTATTGAAGAACTGAGTGTGAGCAAGACCTTTCCTAATAAGGTTAATATTATTCTACGTGAGCGTGAACTTGCTATTTTGTGGTGCAGTCGAGGTCCTTGCTATCTTTTAAGTGAGGAAAACGTTGCCCGTGCGGGAGATTTGGTGCCAGAGCGAAGAGGAAGTCTGCCATTGTATACAGTTATCGATACAGGGGGCTTGCCAGTAGAGATAGGACGGACGTTATTTGACTATCCATTTGTTGAACACTTTAAGCAAAATAAAGAACGTCTTCAGGTGGAGCTAGGAATTGTTATCAAGCCAGAAATGACTTCAGCATCAAGGTTTTCTGATGAGCTTCGTTTGCAGACTGAGGGTGGGTGGGAACTCCTTATCAACTCTCGGATACAGCCAGAAGAGAATATCAAAACTCTACGTCTTTTTTTTGAACAAGAGGTTCCTTTTGAGCGTCAAGGAGAGCTTCGTAATGTAGACTTACGTACTGAGAATCGCATTTACTATTCTTTGAAGAATGCTCCTCCCAAAGAAGAGGATGGAGAGAAAAAAGAAACCGAAACAAAGCCGGCAGAGGCCATAGAACAAAAGAAAAAGAAGAACAAGAATTAAAAAAAGCCCCGTCATGATGGCGGGGCTTTTTGTTCAAAGGATTACTTACCAGCGGGCACTTCTGGTACATAATACACAAAGATTGAGTCACCAGTTCTAGTGACCGGAGTGAAGTTCTCGGCCAGCCAGTCATAGCTATCTGCTTTGTAGCCGGGATCCACGCTAACACTTTCTTGCATAAAGCCAATGGAAACAGCATACCAGCCAGCCTCATGAGGTGTATAGGCATGCCAAGGAATCATAATGTCTTTGAAGTAGTATTCAGGGGTTGCTCCTCCGAAATAGTCTATGCGGAGTTTGTCGATAGGTGGCAGGCCACTAGCCAGAGTACAGTCATCTTTGGCGGTAGCTTGACCAGTACTACAACGGTTGTGGGTATCAACAAAAGTCTTAAGGCGCTTCAAGTCTTGACCCCAGTCGTAGTTAGAATCAGTGACGTAGCGGTAGCCATTGGCGTGTCCACCAAAAGCACCGTTGAAGTAGGATACAAAGTGAGGATAGGAGAGAAAGGGAGTAGCTATGATAATACAGGTAAAGACTCCGAGGATACTGTAGCTAATTTTCTGAGCAATTGGATTGGTCTGACGCTTAATGATATCAAAAACCACTTTAGCGATAAACATGAAGAGAAAGGGTAAAATTGGGAACAAGTGACGGAAGCCAATATTGAGATTGCCTGTAATACTGACGAAGCTGTAGAAGAGGACAAAGAAAACACCTACGTACTGAGCTGTCTTGCGTCTGAGTGACTGACCAAGAAAAGTACCGAGTTTTGCTAAGCTAGTCACTTTTTCATCCTTAAAGCTCTTAACTATACGGTAGAGACTGTAAAAAGTGGTTGCCACAAGGAGAAAGAGGAATGGGAGGGTGCTCTTAAGAATAAAGACGACCGGAAAATACCAGGGAGACGCTTGATTAGAGACTTGTCCTAGGAAGTAGTAAGTGTTACCGCCAGCAACACGACCGAAGACCATGAAGACTCCTAAGAAGTAGGCAGAATATGGTTTGAGAAAGCTATTGTCATAGGTTGCACCGATGAAGCTTTTAGCGAATGGTCCAGCTTGTTTGTCTGGGAACATGACACTAGCCACCTCAACCAGCTTAATACCAGGCATATTCATGGTATGTGGGTAGTAATAGACCCAGATGATGACAAAGCAGAGAGCTACACTCAACGTAAACTTATACCCATAGAGCCAGATTTGTTTGATTTTGAAGAGGAAGGTTGAGAGAGTAGCTTCTTTAGGCTTAGCAATACTTAAGGCGTAAAGGAGAACAAAGAGACCGAAAATAGGGAAGAGGAGTACTGCTGAAAATTTAGCCAGGTTGGCTAGCGCCAACCAGATACCAGAAGTGATGACATTTCGTGGGGTAGGCTCCTTGAGAAAACGAACAAAGTAGTAGAAAGAGAAGAAGAGGAAAGCGGCAATACCGATATCAGTAGTCACAAAGTGACTGTGAGCAATGATATTCGGATCAAAAGCATAGAGAGTGAGAGCAAACAGGGCGGCTCCTCGACCAGCTAGTGAACGAGTCCAGACAAAGAGAAATATACCCATCAGTACTGCTACTAAGACAATCGGTACTCGAGACCAGAAAGTGATCTGATCAGCGTCATTACAGGCTTCTTCGGGAACGAGACAACTGATGAACTTTTGACCCATTACCCATTGGGCATTGATACCATGTTGCCATTCCTCTGATTGTAGGGGAAATTCAGGTTGTAAAGCGAGAAGGGGAAGTCCAGCAAGATCTTTCAGGAGAGGGGGGTGTTCAGGGTTAAGTCGCATATCACCATAGCGTACGTAACTATAGGCTGAGGGGATATGAGCCCGTTCATCCATAGTAGTAGCCTCTTGGTCGGAAATGACAAGATTGAAGGCAAAGAAGAAGACGAGGATAGCGAAGGCTATTTTCAGGCTATGCTTTTGTAAAAACTCCATAAAATTCTGGTCTAGTAATTAGTTATATAATAATTTTTTAGGGAAGGATAATGACGGGAAAACCAATAGGGGAGGTAGGGTTGATATAGATAGTTTTGAGAGAGCCTGTCGGATAACGTTCGAGCAAGCGTTTAGCGATAGCATCATCATGACGCATAAGAATGACAACAGCGGGTGTTGTAAGGGTAGTATCTGGTTTCAGGAAGGTTAGATTCTCTACTTTTCCGTAGGTGAGGAAGTAGACAGACTCTGCAGTAACTGGGAGGCCATTATCTATATCAGTGCCGCCAGCATTGGTATACACATATTTGTGAGTTTCCGGAGGTAGGCTGATGAGGTAGTTAGCCATGTTGGTGTAGTCCTCGTTGAAAGCCCCACGCTGATCAGTGCTATTAGCAAAAAAGACGAAGTATTTAGTGAGGTTGAAGCTGGCACTCAGACCCAGAGCTAGGAAAAAAAGTGAGAGTAATACGGCTCTTGATTGGAAAGGAATACGTCTAATTCTTTGGTACAGCCAAAAAGCTCCAAGACCAGCCATTAAGAAGACAGGTACCTGTGTTCCGATGGCACGGAGTGCATGAGGAAGCCCTTCCGAGGTAAAAAATTCGGGCATCAGCATGATAAAGAAAGCTCCCAAAAGAAAGACATTACGTACTAGACGAGTATCACGATCACGATGACGTAGACGCCTACCGATGAGATTCACTGTCTGTGAAATAAGAAACAAGAGGGTCCCTAGAAAGAAGAAACCGGTGATGGGGTCAAGTACAGGATAGGGAGGATAGTTGTGGCGCCAATTTTGATCACCCCAGAAGTTGTACTTGATAAGGCTGAGACCAAATGTTTTGAGGAGGGTGCCAGGAAGGTTGCCATGATTGACTTCGGGTGCAAAGACAGAAATAGCGGTGGAGCGTGAGGCAAAGTCTTCTGGATGAGCAATAAAAAAGTGATAGAGCATTGGTGCGGCTGCAATAAATGCTGTTAGAGCAAACACCAGGCCTTGTTTCCAGTAGCGCTTGAGAAAGTTTTCGTAGGAAAGAATAAGAAAAGGCATGAGGGCCACAAGGATGAGGGGGGTGAGGCGAAAGGCGATATAGGTATGAAGTCCAAGTCCCACACAGAGTCCAGAAAGGGCAAAATCCAGGTAGCGTCTCGTACGGAGGCCTTTGAAGAAGAAAAAGAAGGCAAAGCTGAGTAGGAATGATGTCATAATGGCTCGGAAGCCAATACGAGAGAAGTTGATGGCCCAATAGCTTGAGGCGATAAAGAAAGCTCCCAATAAAGCGGCTCCACGACGGTGGAAGAGTTCACGACCAAGGAGATAGACCCCAAGAACGGTGAGGGTGCCAAAAATGATTGACCAGAGTTTGAGGGCGCCTATGGTGTAGCCAAAGGTTTTAAGGGAAAGTGCTTGGAGGTTAATAAAAAGACCCTCACGGCCGTAGTTATTTGGATAGAAGAGTTTGTAGTGGCCACTTTCAATAGCCTGGAGTGCATCAACGGCATTGACGGCTTCATCAGGGTAGAGGCCGGTTGGAAGAGAGTTGATATGATAGCTTCGCGCAAAGAGAGCGCCAAGGAGAATGAGCGTAAGAGTGAACCACACGAGAACGTGTTGCTTGGTCATATGAGAGTTGCCTGGAAAACAGGCCCGATTAATTTTTGTATTTCTTTTTCATCTAGAAGAAAGAATTTTTTTCTTTTCTATGCTATTATTATATATGAAATCAATACAAAGGAAAAGGAAATATGCCAGCGTTCGATAGAGTATTTGGGCGTTTAAGAAGGAGTCCCACAGATCGGAATGAGTCCCCACTTATTAAGACGGGGGACCTTCTTTTTACTGATGGTAAAGATGTTAAGCTGGCAGAGCCAGTCTCACTAGAATTGTCCACAGAAATACCAGTCACTCCAACTAAAGTTTTAGAGGCAACGGTAGCTAATCCATTCGTAGAACAAGAAGATTTTGTACCGGTAGAAGTAGCGGTGAGTACTCCCGAGACGGTTTTGGTTGGTATTGGAGAGAGTAATCCAGTACCAGTGCCAGTCACTGACCCAGAAAAAGTACAAGCCAACCTTGATCTGCATGCAGAACGTCCAGAGAGCGCTTCTTTGGAGGTGAGCTTACGCCAACTAGAGAAGCAGGCAGGTGAGATTACGAGGCCTATTTGGGAATTGAATGCCATTGGGAGACAGATTGCTGCCACCAAAGAGCAGATAGCAAAAACAAAAAGAGTAGATGAAAAGATGGCACCAATAGCAATGAGTGAGGTAAAGCCTGAGGGAGTCATCAATGATACAGGCAATACAACCAAAGACGGGCTGGATGCTATTCGAGAGGTTCTAAAAACCATAAAGGAGGAGGAAGTAGCCAAGACTCCTGTAGTTACTGCAGATGAGGCGAAGCTTCATGAGTTGCTTCAGAATATCAAGGAAGTTCCAGCTCCTGAGAGGCCAGCTGTACTACAAGACATTGCTCAATTGAAAAAAGAAAAAGGAGTAGCCATGCTTGACGTTAAGAAAAGGCTGGCTATTGAGGAAAAGAAAAAAGCCCAAGAAATAGAGCGTAAAGAAAAAGAGAAGAGTAGAGCAGGAACGATTATTCTTCAAGAAGAGAATCGTATCGAAGCTTTAAAAAGAAATATTGCTGCTGTTCAGGCAGATATTAAAACAGTAGATGATCAGATAGCTCACCGAGAGCCACAAGCTACTTCGAGTAGGCGCAAGAAAGATGTAGTTGTTGATCCAGTACTTGAGTCACTCAAAGAACAGAGCCTTGATCTCAAAGCCAAGGCAGTAAGTTTCGAAGAGCGCCTCAAGGGGAGTGAAGCGGCTCGCCAGGAGGCAGTTAATCGATTTCTCGATCTTGATGGATCAGAGGAGCAGATTAACACACTGATTCGAGAAAATATAGAGCCCGAAGTGACTGGTCCAAGACCAGTAAGTATCGAAGTGAGTGATGTCGCCAAGGAGACCGCTCAGGCTATCCCAGAAGCCTTGATTTTGGGGACAGCGCCAGTGTCTGTAGAACAGTCTGCAGAAGAGGGAGTGGTTATCCAAGCAACTCAAGAAACTAGAGAGAAGTTGGAAGGAGAGGGTACTCTTGAAGAAAGAATCGCCTCTGCTCGTTTGGCCTACGTCACAAAAGATGTCGAAATGACCACTCAGTGGGAGCGTCTCAAGCGCAGTTTTACCTGGCTTGAAAAGACTGAGGATGCAGATCTGATCATGCTTCGTGAAAAATATCAAGCACTTCTCGTCGAGAAAAAAGAAGCCGACATTGCCCAGATTACTCTTTTGGGTGAGAAAGAGAAGGCTCAGGGAATACTGGAACTCGGAGTGTACTTCAAGGTGGCTGAGGGGGCCGCTTTAGCTAATCTTTATGCCGAGAAAGAAAAGAGTAGTCTATCAGGCAAGCTGGGAGCTAAACTTGATTGGATCGGAGAGAAGTACAATGGACTTTCAACAGGAAAAAAGATGCTACTTGGCGCTGGCCTCTTTGGAAGTTCTATAGCCTTAGGCTCTATTGGTGGGGCAGGAGCAGGCATAGCCATTGGAGCAGTAGCGGTGAGAAGGTTTTGTGCTGGCTTGGGTGGAGCAGTGACGCTCGACGCGGCTGCAGAAAAGTTTTTTAGTGGACGCCAAGAGAAAAAAGTCACCACTGAGATTGAAAATTTTATTGAAAATGAAGAAGGGACCTCTCCAGAAGAACTTGCCAAAAAACTGAATACGTTCCTGGATTTGGAGAATCAAAGCATAGATAAACAGATAGACAAGAAGCGAAGGAAAACTTTTTTCCGTAAGTGGTCTTTGCGTCTCGGGGGAGCCTTCGGGGGGGCAGCTCTCTCAGAAGCGTTCTCTTATCTTCATCATGCCAATGATGCCGCTACATCCGTGACGCCATCAGCTGAGACTGCTCTTGCATCAGGAGGAGAGACATCATTACCAGGTAATGCCCCGACCATGTCTTATGATCAGGTAGGAGGAGGCTCTGCAGAGACACCAGTTCCCTCTACGACAGCTGAGATTCCAGAAGTACCCGTCTCTACTGCCACGCTCCCGGAAACATACACTCTCACTACAGCTGATAGTCGCAAAGGACTCTGGGGAGTACTTGAGAAATCAGTGCCATCTGAGCTCAATGGAGCAGAGAAGACAAGGGTCATTACTTCATTACAGAACTTGATCGCTACTAAACTGGAAGCCCTCTCTCCAGAAGCTCGAACGCTGGCTGGATTTCCAAGTGGTAATGTAGAAACTATCTATGCTGATGACACTCTCAAGCTTGGTAGTCTGGTGAGTCAAGAAGAACTGCAGGAGATTCTAGACGGGAAGATAGTCGACGCTCCAGTGCCAGAAGTATCCGTTCCTGTAACACCAGAAGTTTTCGGAGTGCCAGAGGTACCAGCAACAGCTACCGTTGAGACACCCAACGCATTTGCGCTAGAAGATACGACTGGAGGAGGTGACGGAGGAGGCAAACCAGAAGACTTACTGGCCCAGGTAGACGAAAACTCATTTGCTGAGAGCGAAAACTTGAATGAGCCAGTTGACGGAACAGCTAAACTGCTTGGTGAGGGGAGGGTAGAAAGGGCTGTCTACTACAAAGAATTGGAAGATACCCGCAGAACTATTTTTGCCACCAATGACTTACGCTTTCGCGATAGTATCCTCAATGCGCCTACTGTGAAAATGACTGATGTCGTCTTGGCAGCCAATACGCCAGGAGAGACTCTTATAGAGAATCGAGCTATCCTCGGCACAGATCAGATTAGTAGAATAAATAGATTTAAGGAATTGGCAGTCAGTGCTTATGGTACAGTAGCAGAACCTGGAAGAAACGAAACAGTAGCGGCCTATACTCGACGCATGGTGACTCTCGGTTTTGAATCTCCAGAAAATAAATTTAACCTCGATAAACTTATACGCGTATGAACCAAGTATTAGAACAGCATCGTCAAGAAATTATAGAAATTTTTGGCCTCCAAGATCTATCACCAGAAAAACAAGATGATTTGATAGGAAAGATTGGAGAGGTCTTCCTGAAGAGGCTTTTCTTGGCGACTATTGATAAGTTGGGAGCTCACGGAGCCAAAGAGTATGAGAAATTACTCGAGAGTAAAGCAAAAGCAGATACGGTAGAAGCCTTTTTGGCAGAAAAAATCCCCAATTACCCAGTTTTTATTCGTGAGGTAGTGACGGAATTTCGTTCTGATATGGATAAGTATATGGGGGTAGCAGCTGTCTAAACAAGTAAGCTATTAATACGAAAGAATATGGATGAACGTATTGAAATAACTGGTGGATCACCGGTTGAAGGTATTACGGGGATGCCTGAAGCGACGAGTCTTATGGAGAAAGAGCTGTCTCCTGAGAAAGCTCCAGAACACCAGAGCGAACGAATGGGCGAACTCTTAAAGAAAATCGATACCCATACAGCCAGTCTACAAACAACTACGCAGAACCAGGTCAAGGATGATGCCGCGAGCCTCTCTTCCGTCGATGAAGAAGAGCGTGTTACTAAGCTTCTTTCTTTGGCTGATACCAAGGGAGTAGTGCATGCTGTGAGCGTGGCACGCACTCTTGAAGACTTCTACGCTCTCGATGTGTTTCGTGACACCCTGATTGAGCGCTTACACGAAAAACTTGAAGGACAGCTAAAATAATTGTACATACAGGAGGGTATGATAGAAATAACCATTAACACCATTCTAGTTCCTTTGGCGTGGGCCCTCGGGTTCCTCACTCTTTTTTCAGGAGGCCTGCTTTTGGTGAAGACTTTTTATGGCTTTCGTAAACAAATCAACAAATCACTAGAACTTGATCTTGAAGTAGTCAAAGTAGCTCGTCCACAAAAACGTACCGACGGAGGAGCTGATAAGGGTGATATTTGGAAAGAAGAGATTGCCGCGATGGAACAGCTCCTCGTTTCTCTTACTGGACTCAAGCACCCGGGTAATTTTTTCCAGAGATTTCTTTATCACGCGCCTACGGTCGTCCTTGAGATTGCTAATCCAGCTACGAGCGAGGAAATTTTTTTCTTAGTAGCAGTGCCGAGGGTATTTCGAGAGAGTGTGGAGAAGCAGATTCACAGCTTCTTTCCTCAGGCACATCTGGAGCGCATCCCTGACTACACTATTTTTACCCCTGGCGGACACGTAGCCATCACGGAGCTTCAATTGTCACATAGCCATGCTTTGCCGTTACGAACCTATCAGAGCCTGGGGGTGGACCCACTTAATGAACTCTCGAATGCTTTGAGTAAACTGGCTACCCTTGATGAGGGTGCTGCTATCCAAGTGGTGCTAGCGCCAGCTGGAGATGCCTGGCGTCACGAAGGTCGTACGGTAGCTCGCAGTCTTCAAGAAGGGAAGCAACTGCGAGACCTTGGCACTAACCGCAAACTGCAGTCTTTTGGTAAAGAAGTAGGTAAGGGAGTGATTAGTGGCTTTAATCCAACTAATTCAAATAATTCTCAAATAGAAAAGCCACCTATTCAACTTACTCCTCAAGATCAAGATCTGATCAAGTCTATTGAAGACAAGACGAGTAAAGGGGCTTTTCGTGTCAATGTGCGTTTGTTGGCCTCTGCCACGACACAGACCCGAGCTGAACAGATCCTTGGTCAGATAGAGAGTGCTTTTGGTCAATTTGAAAATCCTGATGTAAATCGCTTTCGTGTTCGTAAGCGTCTCAAGACTCGTGATGCAGCCTACCATTATATCTTTCGGAACTTTGACGATGAGCATGCTTTTTTGCTGAATACCGAAGAGATTGCTGGTATTTTTCACTTTCCTATCTCTACCACTGAGACACCGAAGATTAAGTGGCTGAAAGCGGGGGCGGCACCACCACCAATCAATGTACCGACCGAAGGGACGCTCCTTGGTTACAATGAGTATCGAGGGGTCAAAACCGATATTCGTATCGGTGATAAAGATCGTCTTCGACACCTCTATGTTATTGGGCAGACAGGTGTGGGTAAATCAAACTTTCTTCAGGAAATTGCTAAACGCGATGCCATAGCGGGCAGGGGTTTTTGTTTTCTTGATCCACATGGTGATGCTATTGAGGACATTCTGGCCTGTATCCCCAAAGAACGGGCTCAGGATGTCATTATTTTTGACCCAAGTGATGTAGAGCGCACTCTCGGTATGAATATGCTTGAGTACGATCCAGCGTATCCTGAGCAAAAGACTTTTGTTATCAATGAGATGATCGGTATTTTTGATCAGCTCTATGATCTCAAAGCTACTGGAGGCCCTATGTTTGAGCAGTATATGCGCAATGCCATGCTTCTTATCATGGATCACCCAGAGAGCGGATCTACCCTGATGGAAATCTCTAAGGTATTAGCTGATGAGGATTTTCGTCGGATGAAGCTCCGTTTCTGTCAGAATCCGATAGTACGAGATTTTTGGCAAAATGAAGCTGAGAAGGCAGGAGGTGAGGGCGCACTGGCTAATATGGTTCCCTACATCACCTCTAAATTAACCCCATTTACCTCTAATGATCTTGTGAGGCCTATTATTGGTCAACAGAAAAGCACATTGAACTTCCGTGAAATCATGGATACCAAGAAGATTCTCTTAGTTAATCTTTCCAAGGGGAAGATCGGGGAGATTAATGCTCGTCTCCTGGGGATGGTGATAGTTGGGAAACTCTTGATGGCTGCCTTGTCACGAGTCGACACCCCAGAGAACGAGCGTCAGGAATTTAGCTTGTACCTGGATGAATTCCAGAATGTCACGACGAGCTCTATTGCTCAGATACTTTCTGAAGCTAGAAAGTATAAACTGACTTTGATGCTAGCTCATCAATTCATCGGACAACTCAAGGAAGATATCTCTAAAGCAGTCTTTGGTAACGTAGGTTCTCTCGTCACCTTCCGTGTTGGTCCAGAAGATGCTGAGTTCTTGGAGAAGCAGTTTACCCCAGTTTTTACAGCCGCTGATATTGTGAATGTTGATAACTTCAACTGTTTCGCCCGCCTCTTGATGAATAATGAGCTGACCAAGCCCTTCAATATGAAAACTTTTCCACCAACGCAGGGGAGTCGTGAAGTAGCGGTGGCTCTCAAAGAGCTTTCTCGTCTTCGTTATGGACGAGATACCAAACTAGTGAATCAAGAAATTCTTGATCGTTTGAAAACGAAAGGATAAAAAGATTATTAAAAAGCCACCCAAACGGGTGGTTTTTTGTTATACTGAGGATATTGTAGAAGACTAAGATGGCATTTAATCCAGACATTCCACAACCTAAAAAAGCGGAACAAAACAGTTCATCAGAAGGGGCTTCTTTTGAAGGTGAAAAAAGTGAACAGGCTCAGGAAGGATGGTTAACTCTCAGAGCAGTAGCTAAATTAACTGAAGGTGTTAATAGTACAAGATCAGTAGAGAAAGCGATCCAGGCCTTATATAATGGAAATAAAGAATTACAAGATCCGCAATGGATGTGCGATGTAAGAGGCAGAAAGTTTTTACATTATCCACCTGAAGTGGTCTCATATATTAATTCCGAGATTGAAAAACTCAGGAGTGACGAATCTAAGATTGGAGACAGAAAAAATACTAGACTTATAGCAAGAGAATTAGGGCTTGATCGCACTACTGTCAGTAAGATTCTAAAGAAATATTATGAAGATTTTCAATCAGCTGACTCTCCAAGGGAACTTTTAATAAAAGGGATAAAGGTAAAATACCATTCTAATGAAGCTGTGGAATACGTTAAATCACACCTTCCTGATAGAGTTAAGATTAGTGAGGGAGTTCCAGAAGGATGGAAAAGTGTGAGTGAGCTTCAAAAAGGCCTTTCGGTTAATAACCAAAGTCGAGTTAGACCTCTTATTAAAAACTTTCTTCGAGAAGATAAGAATCTCTCTCCAAGAGAGTTTATTTCTGCAGAGGGAAAAAGACATTACTATTACCCTCCGGAATTAGTCCGGTTAATAGAGCAACATCCCTTATTACGCGTAGGGTATCCTCCAGAGGGGTGGATGAGTATCAGAGATTTATCTCAACAGGCAGGACTAAGTTTATCACGCGTGAGTTTTCTTTTGAAAGATGTGTATTCTAGTAATTCTGAAATTAAAATACCGCAAAAGTTTGAAGGTCAGTACAGAGTCCCAGTACTTTTTTACCCTCCTGAAGCTATAGCAGTTCTTTTCCAAAATATCGAGAACTTGAGGCAATCTAGAAAAGAAGTTGCAACGAAAAATCTTAAAATCAAAGAGCAAAGAGCTGAGCATAGGAATGCTCCTGATGGTTGGATGACTAAAGTAGCTACTAGCCGTCAATTTGGGATAAGTGAAACCCTTGTAAAAAAAGTGGTGGAGCCGTTTCGTAGTAATCATCCCGAGTGGTTCCATGAGTTCAAAGACAGATCAGGTTCTCTGAGAGAATACCACCATCCAGATCTCATTGAAAAAGTCCGGGAAGTTTTAGCCAATAGACCTGATAAAGCTCCGGAAGGATGGTTAACTACTATATCAGTAGCTACTGTTCTTGGTATAGGCACTAATCTTACTAAAAGCCTAGTTAATTCTTATAGAGCAACACATCCCGAGTGGTTTGGAGAGTACCAGGATAGAGGAGGCAGAACAACAGAACATTATCATACAGATCTTGTAGAACAAATTAGAGGTAAGCTTCTTGAAGAGCCAGAATATGTTCCAGAAGGCTGGGAAGCATTATCTGGTCTTGCTAAGAAACTGGGGCGAGAAAGTAAAGTGTGCGCAAAAATTGCTGAGCAGTATCGAGAGACTCATCCAGAGTGGTTTAAAGGATACAAATCAAAACAGAGCCAAGTTTTTGAGTATTATCATCCAGTCCTTGTTGAAAAAATACAACAAGGACTCTCTGAAAGACCTAGTAAAGCTCCGAAAGGATGGGTTACCAACAGTGCTATTGCTGAAGATCTTAACATAAGTAAACAAACGTGCAGTAAAATCGCTGATCAATATCGAGAGTCACAACCTGGCTGGTTTCAGGAATTTGAAATTGTAACAGGAAGAGTCAATGAGCATTATCACCCAGACTTGGTACACAAAATACAAGAAGAGATTGCCCGTAGACCAGAAAAACCGCCAGTGGAGTGGCGTACCTTTGGCGAAATAGCCCAAGAGTTAAATAGTTCACATCACACATGTAAAGAAATTGCTGATCAATATCGAAAGTCACACCCAGAGTGGTTCAGAGAGTATCTTACAAAGAATAATAATATTGGTGAATATTGTCATCCAGACCTTATACAGATAATTAAAAAGAAGTTTTTTGAAAAACCAGAGTATGCACCCGATGGGTGGATAACTAATAATGGTATCGCTGATTCATTAGGGACAGCAGAAGCTTTTGTGAAAAAAATAGCTGAGCCGTTTAAGGATGCTCACCCTGAGTGGTTTCAGGAGTATCTTGATGGAACAAGGAAAGTTTCTACACATTATCATCCCAACTTAGTAGAGAAAATAATAGAAAGAATTTCGCTTAGAGCTGATAAGGCTCCTGAAGGGTGGATGACAAATAGGAGAACTGGAGATGAATTGGGAATAGCTCAAAACACGACAGAAAAAATTGCAAACTCATTTAGAGACGCTCACCCTGAGTGGTTTCAAGTATACAGTAGTAAAGTTGGAAGATCACACGAGTATTATCATCCTGATCTTATAGAGAAGATTCGTGAAGAAATTAGCAACAGACCAGAATATGCCCCAGTAGGTTGGATGACTAGTGAAGTTGCTGCTGCTCATTTATCCTTAAATAGGCCAGCCTTCAGAAAAATTGCCGATCAGTTTAGAGAAAGTCATCCAGATTGGTTTCGAGATTTTCAATCCAAAAAAGGTCAAATCTTTGAGCACTATCATCCTGATCTTATAGAAAGAGTAAAAGATATTGCAGCAGAAAGGCCTACAATGGCGCCTGAAGGATGGCTTACAAATTTAGGTGTTGCCAAGAAGCTGGAAACGAGTGAAAGGGTTATTAAAAATATAGCTAGTCAGGCTCTAGAATCATATCCAGAGTGGTTTCGGGACTATCTTGATGGAACAAGAAAGATAGTAGTTCATTACCATCCAGATCTTATAACTCAAATAAAACAAGTTCTTGATGAGAAAGTTAATAACAGTGAGTTAGTTTTGAAAGAGAGATTAGAAAATAGGTTTCAGAATAAAGAAGACTTAAAAGGAATACAAAATCTTATCTCTCTTTTTGGATCCTCTCAATCTCTCGATATCCTCTATGCTCTCCATCCGGAGTATCAGGGGATACCAGTAGAAAAAGTGAAAAGTATCCTAGCAGAGTATCTAGGAGATTATCTACTCACCCCAGCACCATTTTCTGTAGAGAGTCTCAAGGGAGCTGAAGCTCTCTTTGGCACACCAAGTTTGATGGAAGGACTGGCTGAGGTGATTAAAAGAGATGCTTTGGAGAAGACGCTATCTAAGAGAGAATTAGGTATCGAACAGAACATAGCTCTCTTTCGAGACTATTTCAACAATCTGCGTACAGAAGCTCAAAATATTGCGAGCGCAGAGCTAATGCAGACTATTTTAAGTGTTGAAAAGTTCTATATCTCTATCTTGAGCGTAGAGGTACCAGTAGGAATGGTAGATGGCCTCAAAGAAGGGCGAGAATTTCCTGATATCTATCAGCGTATAAATATTCGAGAAATTGAAGCCAAGAAACGGGTTCTCATAGCTGATGAAATGGGGGCAGGTAAGAGCGCTTCAGCTATTCTGGCTAAAGAACACCTTGGTGTAGAGACAGCCTTAGTAGTAGTACCAAGTAATGCAATAGACACTTGGCAGGGGTATTTATCAGATAAGATAGATGAAAATAGTAAACAGGTGGGGTATTTCAAGAAAGAGCCAAGAGTACTACGGATCACTGATGTAAGTCAGTTGGATGGTATAGAAAAAGGTCTATATGATTACATTATTATCTCTCATGAACGTCTGACTGCTGAATATACACAAGCACTTGAGACTTTAGATTACGGGATGCTTATTGTTGATGAAGTCCATAAATTTAAGAATATAGAAACTGGTGTACGCTCGGAACACTTACTCCGCCTTGCTGATAATAAAGAAAGGGACGAAAAATATGTTGCCATGCTTTCTGGTACTCCAGTACCGAATAAGGTAGAAGATGTAGCCATGCTCTTAAAACTCATGTATCCAGAGCGTTTTGCCGAGACGGATAGTCGCACTTTGACCCGCTCTATTATCCATGGAGACTTACTGGATATTCGCCAGCTTCTCATCCCACGTCTCCAGATGAAGAGTTTGGGCGAACACTTAGAAATGCCAAACCTTACCGAACAAGTAAGCTCAGTTGAACTTACTCCAAGTGAAGAAGAAATCTATCAGGTGTTGCTTGATGAGGATGAACTTACTCCAACTGAAAAGATGCAAATGCTTCAAAAGTTTTTGCTTAACCCAAGACTTTTGGATATTACTCCTGGAGTACCAAGTAGTAAGCTGGAAATGCTCAATAACGATTTGAAAAATGCTTTCGTGAGCAAAGATAGAGCTGTGCTTTTTGTGAACGACTATATCTCTAATGTTATCCGAGGAGAAGATGGTATTATCCAAGACCTCAAATTACCAGCTGGGGTAGAAGTTAGAGTCATTCATGGAGGTGTTACCCAAGAAGAGCGCCTGACTGTCCAGGAAGAGTTTCAGAGAGGTGATAAACGAATACTTCTTGTAGTGAGTGGTAAGACTGCTGATGTGGCAGTGGACTATTCAGCAGGACAGGAAATTATTTTTTATAATGAGCCCTGGACTATAGCTGATAAGCACCAGCAACAGGCTCGTGTCTACCGCCCCGGTATCGAAGGTGATGTAGAATCACGAACTATTCTCACCAAAGGTACTATCGAAGAAGGAAAACATGAGTACATCCAAGTCAAGCACCGAGCTATCGAAAAACTTCTCAAAGGTATTCCAATTACCGAAGTGGAAATGGAGATTTTAGAAAAGTCTGAAGAAGCCGAAAAAGCTGATCTGTCAGTTAATCCAGAACTGGCTGATTACTATTTTTCTTCATTCGAAAAGATGAATCGCATCTTTGCTTCAGTCAAAGAAATTGGCGAGAAGAAATTTAGTACTTTTTTGGAGAAACATGGTGCAGAGTATGCGGACTGTTACCGTGAATTAGGAAGCAGGAGTTATCAGAGTAATGCTAGTCGAGTGGTAGCAACGGTGCTTTCAGAAATGGCCAATAAACAAGGAATAGAGAATCCGCGCATTCTAGATCTGGCTTCTGGACCTGAAATGCTCCGTAGGCACAGTAAAGATACTTTGCGCTCCAATATCATCAGTCTTGATATCAACCCAGAGCACTTTGCTAACAAAACGCCAGAAAGTGAGACCATTGTTGGGAGCTTCACTGATATTCCGCTTGAAAGTGGGAGTGTAGACTATGTTAATCTCTCACTAGCTCTTCATTATACCAAGCTAGTGCCAAGTAAAGGGGAATATGAGCGTCTGGAAGCCTTGAAAGAAATGAGTCGAGTTTTGAAGTCTGGTGGAAGAGCTGTGGTCAATATGATTTATTCACTTGATTTTCGTGACACAAATACACTCACTACTATTGCCAAGCAGTTTGGTCTAGATGTAGTAAATGAGTACTCAGGAGAAATTTCTAGTGGCAATGGGTATCGCTCGCGTATGGTGACTTTTGAAAAAAATGAAACTACGCCAGAAACAGTGACAGAAGTATTAGATAACCTCTCGAAAGAGGATCTAGATGGGTTTAAGCTTCAGCGTACAGACGTTTCACTCAAAGATTCTAGAAAAGTACTTTCTCATTTCACTTTGGGTGAAAGAGAAATGAGAATCGAGCTCAATGGGGATGATGAGGTACTCGCCAGAGAAGAGGCAAGCATATTCCAAGAAGTGGAAGTTCTCAAAACCGTTCACGGTTCAGTTCAGGAGATTCCAAAAGAAACCATTGTTGATAGAGGTTTTGTACGTATTCGCACGGGAAGAAATAAGTACATTCTTTTCAAGAAGATTCCTGGGGCAGGAGCTGTTATTGCTAGATAAGTAGTTATTCGCTGGTGACGTTGGTATAGCGAGTGACGTTGCCATCTTTGTTGCCAAGGATAAGGACCTTCTTTTCGGGATCTGAGGCGAGATAGGTTGCCTCTTTCGGAGCGTCTTTGAGTGTATAGGTATGGAGCAGTTTGCGCTCAAGACTCCAAATAGAGAGAATGTTCTTGTCATCCAAAGCATAAATAAAAGGAAAGTCACTGTCCGTAGTCAGTGCCTGGATAAAAATCATATCCTCTTCGGTCTTGCTTTGACTGAAGGTACCAGTATTTTTGCCTTGTGAAAAAGAGAGCAAGTGTTCACGAGAAGGGGCAAGAGCTACCGTTTCGTTGATAGCCAAGAAAGCAGTATCGGTCAGTTCAAAAGATTCTTTCATCCAGTTGGTAGATTCCGTAAAGCCAAGTGTTGATCGCGGGTAGCGGTAAAGCTGATTATTGCCACGATCAAGTACGTAGAGATAGGTGAGGTAGCTTCCAATACCTGTTACGCGAGCATTTTCTGGCAAGACAAGCTCATTTTTGGTAAAGGTTTTAGCAAGAGGGCTCCAAGCAAAAAGTTCATTTTGACTGGTGAGGACAAAGATGAGACGCAAGTCTTTCATAGGAGCCAAGAAGCGGATCTCACCCTTGATGTCAGGGACAATGAACTCTTCTTTGCTATCGAGAGCCACAATGCTTTTGGCGGTAGCCCCATAGCCTTGATTCTCAAGAAAGACGAGGGCAACAAGTTCTTTATTGAGGGTAAGAGTAGATTCGGCCTGAAGAGAGTTGGTTTCGAGTGTTGTAGGCGCTGGGGCAGAGGTGATTGGTGAAGGAATCTCGGGCTTGCTTGCTTGAGGGTTTGTTTTGAAGTGTAAAAATAGAAAGCCCAATCCACTCACTATGACAAGTCCACCAAAAGAGATAAGGATAATCTTTTTTTGTTTGAGGATGACTTGAGAGAAGGTCTTGAGAGAAGAAGAGGTAGTGCTACGCCATTTTTCAAAAGAATGTTTCCACGTATCAAGACGAACAGAGGTATCTTTTTGGGTAGAATTTTTTTGGAGAGGGGTCTTGGGGGTTTTTGTTGGGGAAACTGGAGGGGCTATGGTAGAAGGAGGTTTTGACTGATAGAGTGAGCGAAAACGCTCAATATGACTAGGAACAACGCTTTCTTCTATAGTAGCTACTCTCTCTAGAGAAGATTCAGAAATAGTTTCTCCTACTGCTTCTGGAGGTATTGTCACTTGGATTGGAAGGGTTATTTCGTCGGCTATTATTTCTGGTTCTACCAAGGCTTCAGCCTGGCGCTTTGTTTCCTGACGAACCTTCTTTTCCATTTGTCGTACTTGTTGTAGAGCTTTCGCTTTCTGTTGTTCAGCGAGGGTGGCCTTGAGGGAGCTTATTTTTTGAGCAGCTTTACGAGCAAGACGAGCAGTTTGGGTACGGCTCTCCCAGAGAAGAAAGGCGCCAAGACGAGCAGTTTTCTTGCCTTGTCGGCGAACAGTTCGTGAAAAGAACTCGCCTACACGAGAAGTCGCCTCACGAAAACTTTCCAGGATGACTGAATGTTTGAGTGAGGAGCCATCGCCAATCTCATCTCCCTGGACATAAATATGACCAGTCTTTTCGTCAATAAACTCTTCCTTGCTTGGGGAAGTTGCTACAGGAGCGGGTTCTGGATCATCAAGGGGGATAGGAGGTTTGGCAGGAGTAAAGGTAGCCTGACTGAAAGCGTTGGCCACGGTCTGGTTTTTGGGACGAGACCCACTTTTTGTTTTGAGGGAGGGGACTGGGGCCTCAAGATTGGCAACGCTGAGCTCAATAGCTAAGACTGCGGCCATGTCTATTTCGTTGACCAAGGCTGTTCTGAGGAACTGGCGAAAAGCCTGAGCGTTCATACGCACAGCTTGTTTGGTGAGGTAGTCTAAAGGAAAAAGAGCGAGAAGTTCTGGTGTGGAGAGGATAATACTATCGTCTTCCATGAGGCGTCCGCTAGAGACCTCCACAAATGTTTTTAGTGGATGCACAGAAGCTTCACTTGAAGCCAGGCCCTCACTTATTTCGGAAAATTGTTCCTGACGGAAAAGAAGCAGAGCGGCTTCACCGGTAACAGAGAAATGGAGATTATTTTTTTCGAGGACGGCCAAGACCCCATGTAGCTTACCAAGCCAAGAGACATTGCCATGTTTTACTAGTTCAGCAAGAGCCACGTTGACTTTGTGGAGGGCTGCTTCGAAACTTTCGATAGGACCACGTCTCGGATTATTAAAATACTCTTTCTTCGCTACTGAGGCTAGAAAATTAACAATATAGGCAGCATCTTCATCTTTTTCATCTACCTCAAACACTCCTACAAGGGTACCAAGATCAAGTTTACTGACATTTTCTCCTTCTGCACGAAATACCTTAACAAACGGCTCATAAGAGCGTTTGTCGGCAATCAGAATTTCATGAAAAGTGCGAGCCAGTACACCTGGGGCACTTTTTGGAGGGGTGACCTTTTTTTCTTTCATATTCTTTTGTTAGTATACCATAATTTCACTTGAAAACCCTTAGCTGGGCCATTTTCACCGACCTCAGAAAGAAGCCTTTTTTGACGCTCATCTCTTTTCCCAGTATACTGGCCCTTAGGAGGCCTAAAAGGCGGATTAATTCTGTATTTACCATATGTCACTAGCACTCTTTGATACGTTGTTTGGATCGAAAGCACGGGCACGCTTGTTGCGTTTTTTTCTCTTAAATCCTGGTGTTGAGTTTAGCGCTACAGATGTTTCTCAGAAGACATTGGTTCCGAGGAAAGATATTGCTCGTGAGATTATCAAGTTGGTGAAAATGAAGTTTTTGATTGAAAAAGTTCGTAAAGGGAAAAAGGCTTACCTAATCAATGAAAACTTTCCTTTTCACACAGAGCTTCACAGTCTTGTTTCTAAGCTCAATGTCCATGCTCAGTCACAAATTTTTCGTAAGCTCAAGGTAGTTGGCGAGGTAAAATTGATTTTGATTAGCGGTCTGTTCATCAACAACCCGAAGAGCAAGGTAGACATGATTTTGGTGGTCAACAATGAAAATCGTACTAAGCTCAAACACGCCATCGCTCATCTTGAAGCAGAAGTAGGCAAGGAAATTCGTTTTTTCTTAATGAATGCTGAAGAACTTCATTATCGCCTGAATATGCTTGATCGTTTTTTTATGGAGTTTTTGGAAAACCCTTATGAAGAGGTGGTGAATAAGGTACCTGAACTCAAGCGTTTTATTGCGGGATTGAAAAAATAAAAGAGAGTTTAGACGTGTCTAAATCTCTCGATACAAAAATATGGCAGCCTTTCTTTATATCAGTATTGGCATAGGAATAGCGGGCCTCTTGTATGGGCTCGTTTTGCTTTTGCAACGTAAGTCAGGCGGAGTCAATCAGGCGACAGATGCTCTGTATCAAGAACGACTAGAAAAAATGACCCAAAGCTTCGAAGAGAAGATGGGCTTTCTATCGGTTACTATGAATCAACAGCTGTCTTCTTTCCAGACCACACTCGATAAGCGTCTTCATGATAATGGAGAACGCTTAGATCAACGTTTGGACGGAGCAGCGCGTTCCTATGCTGATGTGCAACGTTCACTTGAAGCTATGCGTCACTCGAGCGAAAAGATTCTCGAAGTTGGTAAAGAAGTAGCTTCGCTCCAAGAGATTCTCAAGGCGCCAAAGATTCGCGGAGGCTTCGGTGAGCTTTTGTTGAAAGACTTGTTAACCCAGATGCTCCCAAAGGAACATTTTGCCATTCAGTATGCTTTCAAAAGTGGAGAAGCGGTAGATGCTGTTATCTTCCTGAAGGGGGGTATTATCAGTATTGATTCTAAGTTTCCTTTAGAAAACTTCAAACGAGTGGTTGTTGCCACAGATGAAGTAGAGAAAAAAGCTGCTCGCAAGCAGTTCTATCAAGATGTCAAAAAACACGTCGATGCTATAGCTACCAAGTACATAGTTCCCGCTGAAGGCACGCTGGATTTTGCGCTTATGTATATACCAGCTGAAAACGTCTACTACGAGACTATTATCAAAGATGAGGATGAACAGGGGCTGATGACCTATTTTGCAGATCGGCGTGTCATTCCGGTCTCACCAAACTCTTTCTATGCCTATATGCGAACGATTCTTTTTGGATTGCAGGGTATGCAGATTGAAAAGCGAGCCAAAGAAATCATGAGTCAGTTAGAGCGACTTTCTCGTGAGCAAGACAAATTCACCAAAGAATTTGAAATCTTGGGGAGTCATCTTGGTAATGCCCATAAGAAATATGATGATGCTGAGAAACGCCTTCATCGAGTAGGGGATTATCTTGAGGCTGCTCGTGTTGGCGAAGCTTTGTCAGAGGGTGAACATGGAGAACTGAAATAAAGTCTACGTTGTATGGAACCAATGCCTACCATAGATGAAACTGGAGTGAGTTTTCTGGGGAATGCCTTTATCAAGAATTTTCTCTTAGGCGCATCCCTTCTTTTAGTTGCTGGATGGGGGATGCTTATCTATTTCATCCGTCCACGAGAAACACCGCTCATTCTTCACTATAATGTGTACTTTGGTGTCGATCTGCTCGGTACGTGGTGGCAGGCCTATGTACTTCAGGGGGTAGCGACGCTTCTTTTTTTCCTGCACACCGCGTTGGGATATTCATTCTATAAGAAAAAAGACCGTTTTGCAGCTTATATTCTTCTTCTAGCCACTAATTTTATCCTCTTTGGTGTGGCGGTCGCTAGCGCTAGTATTGCTTTTATTAACTACTAAACCATGCCTCTTTACGGAACACCTTTTCTCTTGGCCTTAGCCCTGTCACTTGGTATCGTCCTCTTGTTTCTTTTACTGCCATTATTTCATCGGCAAGTTTGGCGTAAGGGTGCCAGGCATGCTTCCAAGGCACACTTGTCACGCTTAGGTGGAGTGGCTATCATCGCATCCTTCCTCATCATCGTTCTCCTGCATCCTTATCTTGTCCTGTCCAAGGCCATTCTTGGATTAATTGCTGGGAGCATCCTGATTATTTTCTTTGGTCTGTGGGATGACCTTAAGGCTCAAGATTGGAAAATTCAGCTTGCCTTTCAGGTTATTCTGGCACTTCTGATGATTATCTTTGGAATTCGTATTCTTTCACTCAATATTCCTTTCGGAGAAACACTCTTCTTTACAGAACAGGTCTGGTTTTTACCGAGTGTCTTTCTTTCTCTGTTTTGGTTTCTCTTGGTCATGAATGCTCTCAACTGGCTCGATGGTCTTGATGGTCTGGCCTCTGGTGTCAGTATTCTCTCACTGCTTACCATTGCTCTCTTGGCATTGAAACCCGAGGTCAATCAACCACCAGTGGCTATTCTCGCCCTTATTGGAGCTGGAGCCACGCTGGGATTTCTCTTGTTTAACTTTCATCCAGCTCGTATTTTGCTTGGCACGACCGGGTCACTCTTCCTCGGTTTTCTTATTGCGCTCTTAGCTATCATTTCTGGTACCAAGATTGCCACAGCCCTGATGGTGCTGTCATTACCCATTGCGGATGCTCTATGGGTCATACTCGATCGTCTACGCCACAAGCGATCCCTCTTTCAGGCAGATCAAAGCCATCTTCACTACCGGTTGCACGATCTTGGTTGGTCAGAACGTAGAATTTCTTGGTTTTTTTATGGAGTAACGAGTATAATTGCTTTGTTGGCATTGTCGACCACCCTCCTGAGTAAATTCATTGCGCTTACATCCATCCTGGTTCTCATATTCATAATTCTTATTTACGTGGCATGGAAAACCAGAAAACTAGCAAGAGTCTTGGAGAAGTAGTTTTTACCGGAGTCTGTTTGGTTGTTGGAGGTCTTATTCTGTTTTCCCCAGGACATCATTTGCACGGTCAGAAGGCTCAACTCACTGAACCCTCGGAGGTCATTTCTCAAGAGGAGCCTGTGGAAGAGCGGGTTACAAATAGTGAAGCTAGTTGTGAGGATTGTATTTATGAGGAACAGCATTACATTATTGCCGGAAAACACTACGCGCTGGAGGTTGCCGATACAGAAGCCAAGCGAGCTCTTGGTCTTGGGAATAGAGATACGCTCTGTGAGGATTGTGGAATGCTTTTTATCCTTGAGAAACCAACCAAAGCTGGCTTTTGGATGAAAAACATGCGTTTCTCAATCGACATACTTTGGATAAAAGACGGTAAGATTATTTACAAGAAAAGTAATGCTTCTCCTGAAGAAACAGAGACATTTACACCCCCAGAAGAAGCTGACAGTGTGATAGAGATACTGCCAAATACTAAGGCAAGGGTAGGTGGTACAGTTCGAATACACACTCATGACGAATAACAAAAAACCCCGCGTTGCGGGGTTTTTGTATAGAAAGAACGGAAATTTAGTCTTAACGGTAGGCGCTCACTTTTGATGAGAACTGCTTCAGGTGGTTGAGTTGGTGCTGATTGAGGTTCTTTGAGCTTGCAATAGCTTCTTTGATGCTTGCCTTTGAAAATTCAACTGATGTACCAGGATTCACCCATCCTTTTTGAGCAGCATGCTTACGGAGATAGTCTTCAATGTAGACTTTGTGTTCACCTGTGAGGCTAGAGTCAGTGTTTTTCTCGAGGTAGTGAGCAAGTGCTCGACGAGCCAAGTGGGTTGTTCCGTCACCCTTAGCGGCTTTCTCGATAAAAGCTGATTCTGTTTCTTGGCTCAATTCTTCGGTGATGATGACACTATCTTTTTTGTCAGTCGCGGTCATCATTTTGTCACCGTTAGCGTCTTCAGTCATCATGCCATCATCAGTTGTAGCAGCTTCTTCACCCTTGGTGTCGAGAAGTTGTGCGATGTCTTCATTTTCGCTCGCAATTTCTGCACGCTGAGAGTATGAATAGATACCCAGGGCAATAGCGGCTACGATAAAGACACTGACGATGATACGGAGGTTTTCTTGAATCCAAGCTCCAGTTGAACTAGTTTCTTCGTGTTCGTGTTCGTTCATGTTGTTCACCTCTCTTTCTAGATGAGGATCTGAGAGATACTCGACAGACCCAGGTTATTTAATTTTGAAAGTGCCGCTTGCGTTGAAGCGATAGGGAGACAAAATATCTTCCCACCGACCCCTTCTGTCTATAATGGTACGGTTTTTCCTTTATTTGCGCAACGGAGACAAAAAAAGCTTTTTATGGCTTAAATAGGTCAAGACTATTGACAAAAATGTAAAATAAGAGTATAATTATAGTATAGTCAGGTACGTGAGTACCCCTTTTATTTACTCCAACAAGAGGACAGTGATATGAAGAGAGCGTCTCTCTTTCTAGCCTTCATGGCTCTCGGCCTGCCTCTTTCTTTGGAGGCCAAACCGAAACAAGAGTTGTTTCCCGAGGAGCGTATCCCCACACGAGATGCCAAAGTGTCATTCGACATCCTTGAGGACAACAAAGACTGGTTGGTGACAGCCGGTATCGTTCGACTCCAACCCAAGAACAAGTATCGTCTTGATCTTCGGAGGGATAACCAAGGACAAGATCCAGGGCGTGTTCTGGGGATTACCCTTAGACACAAATTTTGAAAGATGTACCCGCGCAGACTATAATGGTTTGCGCGGGAAATTTTTTTATAGGCACAAACTTTTTGGAAATGAAAAATATTTTGCAAAACTTTTTATTTCTCAATAACATTTTTGTTTTTACCTATTGACACTATTTTAATTTGACTACTTTTTTTTAAAAAATACTGTATACTAAATGTACAGAGAAAAATATTTCTCCGTCACATACAAATAAAAAATAATTTGTAGTGTAAAACTAA
>CAZLQC010000004.1:7597-39379 GCA_964561695.1 uncultured Bdellovibrionales bacterium | reverse complement strand
GGAGATTAACAATGAGTCAGTCATCTATCGAAGCAGTAAGCTCTTTTCTTGGAGCCGCTACTGCTCCAGCAGAGGGTGATCGGCCTTGGCTGGTCCATGTCTTTGACGAAAATAATGAACTCTCCAGCGTCATAGATGCTGCGAAGGTCATTGTTGTCAACGAGACACTCGACGTTGCTGTCGGTGTCGGTCAACGGCCTGAAGGCTATATGGGTCCCATCATCCGCGAAGCCAAGGGTGGCGGCGAAGTTTCGCTTCCATACTTCGAGCATCCGGACACGGGCACTCTCTGGGTCGGCCTCCTCATGGAGTCACGTCCCAATATGGGTGGCCCAACTCTCTGTGTGGTGGGCGGTATGAATTCTGCGACTACCACTCGTGACGAGCAGATGATCGCCGAAGGAGAGGAAGAAGGTGGCTTCACAGCTGCTCCCGAAATCCTCTCCGGTGCCTTGATCAACTCGAACCGGCTCTTCATTCTTGCCAACCCGTCCATCGAAGAAGGTGTTCGTGTCGGTGTGATCGAAGTGCCATTTACGGCGCTGACGTTCGAAGATGGCATCACGACCGAAGCGCATTTTGCGCCAGGAACTGAGTTCGGGAAAAAACCCGGCGCTGTCATCTTCAAGCCGTGGATGACGGCTATCAGCGAAACAGCAGACGCGCTTGCGTTGTCAGCTATCGCTCGATTGCTCGCTCATCGCGACTGACAAACTCTGGGGCGGGGAGATACAATATATCTCTCCGCCTCAAGCCATTACTACCGTTTTCTAGAAACTTCTAGGGAGCGGTTTTTTGATACCTAACTATTGACCCTGGTGAAATATGCAGAGCATCAACGGTTGCAAAACCGTATTTCACTGGGTTGACAAAAAGATAATAATATGATATATATAATAGGCAATCTTGGATAAGGGTATCCACAGATTTATAGAGGGAGTAGTTCCATGAAGTATGAAACGATCATGCGGCGTCTCATGGACGCAGCCTATGAGGGGTATAATGACCCAACGCAGTCAAAGTCAATCACGCATCGTATCGATGTCGCAATAGACGCTATCATAGCGGAAGGTGGCGCTATCACCAGAAATCAGATTATTTTCAAACCGCTTATCATGCGGGATGAAGGTCCGATTATGACGGTGGCAATTTTCTATCGATCAGCGAAACGGTCAACCTATGGCGACATCGCCGCCGCAGGCCTGGTACGGCTACGGAGTAACCACCGGGTTCTCGCTTTTACGGGGATGCAGTTGGGTTGGCCAGGTGTCACTCACTATCGACTGAGCTATGTCGAGGGTGCCGGTGACCAGGGACACAAGCCTACGCCAGCATTCGCCATTGGCGATCTGTCGCAGACCGATCAGGCACTACGGTACTTGATGAGCTGCTGGGCGCTTACGGGATGCCGTCCTGAATGGGCTTCGGACGAACCGACACCACTCACCGACGAGTTCCTCGTGCAAATGGCGACTCTCCGGTATCCTGCTTCGGCAGATACGGAAACCTATCAGTCCTGGCCCACGGATGATGCCCTGGAGCAAGTCCTTCAGCCGCGCTTGATGGCCAAGGTCGCCTAACCAAAGCTATCTCGAACGAGAGATTGAAATAGCCGCCCGTATCTCTTTTGATGCGGGCGGCTTTCTCTATATCTGGTATAATAGAAGTATATTGATATATCTACTATGAATGTTATCGAAACACCCATTTCAGGACTGTTTATTATTGAGCCAAAAGTATTTGGTGATGAGCGGGGATTCTTCGTGGAGACCTATAACGAACCACGCTATAAAGAGATGGGTATTTCTGGAGATTTTGTTCAAGACAATCTTTCAAAGTCTAAGAAGGGGGTTCTTCGAGGACTACATTATCAAGCACCTCCTTTCGATCAGGGTAAGCTTGTCAGTGTTATTGAGGGAGCGGTGTTGGATGTAGCTGTGGATATTCGCTTTGGCTCACCAACCTTTGGACAACACGTCGCAGTAGAGCTCACAGCTGAGAATAAGAAACAATTTTGGATTCCTGCTGGATTTGCTCATGGATTTGTGACACTTGAGGACGACACAGTTTTTGCTTATAAATGTACCAACGTCTATTCACCTGAAAACGATCGAGGGGTAAAGTATGATGACCCGGCAATTGGTATTAATTGGCCCGATGTAGGAGAGTTGACTGTATCTGATAAAGATAAGGCTCAGCCAATGCTCGCGGATATCGCACAAGAATTTAACTACACAGAATAATATGAAATTATTGGTTACTGGCGGAGCTGGATTTATTGGCTCTAATTTTGTCCACTATATCTTAGATACCTACCCTAAGTATGAAGTTATTACTTTGGATGCCCTTACCTATGCTGGAAATTTAGAGAATCTCAAAAAGTTTGAACATGATCCACGACATCGTTTTGTGAAGGGAAATATTACCGACCGAGAACTGGTAGATGGGCTTGTGACAGAGTGTGATATCATCGTTCATTTCGCAGCGGAGACTCATGTGGATCGCTCTATTCTTGAGCCTTTTATATTTGTCGAGACTAATGTCTTGGGAACCCAGGTATTGCTTGATGCTGCCCGTACTCACAACAAACGTTTTCATCATGTCTCTACTGATGAAGTCTATGGAGCCCTAGGACCACATGACAACCCTTTTAGCGAGAGTACTCCCTATGATCCACGTAGTCCTTATAGTGCATCCAAGGCTGGATCAGACCATTTAGTGAAGGCATACTTCCATACTTTTGGTTTACCTGTTACTATTTCCAATTGTTCCAATAACTACGGACCTTACTTTTTTCCTGAGAAACTGATTCCACTCGCTATTACTAACTTGATTGAGGGCAAGAAAGTCCCAGTTTATGGGGATGGACTTCAAGTACGAGACTGGCTTCATGTGACTGATCACTGTCGTGCTATTGATTTGATTATTCATAATGGCCGTATCGGTGAGACGTACTGTGTCGGGGGAGATGGTGAGCGTGAGAATATTTGGATCGTAAAGAAAATTCTGGAAATAATGAATCTTTCCGAAGATCAGTTAGAGTACGTAAAAGATAGGGCTGGACACGATAGGCGTTATGCTATTGATCACTCAAAGATCACTCAGGAGCTTGGCTGGGAACCAACAGTCAGTATCGAAGAGGGACTCAAGGAAACGGTAGAGTGGTTTCAGGAAAATACCGACTGGTGGAAGGCTGTGAAGGATGGTAGTTACGAGGAATACTACGAAAAACAGTACATCAAACGCTAAAAAAATCCCCCTAATCGGGGATTTTTTCTTTATCTCTAATCTGGTATAATGGGTTAGTTAGTCTTTGAATATACGTATATGGCAGAAAAAGTAGTCGTTTTAGGAGGACTAGGAATGTTGGGTCAGGAACTGACTGATTTGTTTGTGCATGATCCTAATTATGAAGTGACCTCTTGGGATAGAGAGGATATTGATGTTACTGATTTTGCTATTCTCAAGGAGAAGCTCACAGCACTACATCCGAATATTATTTTCAATTGTGTAGCTTATAACGCGGTAGATCTAGCCGAAGAGAATGATGATGAGTACGCGAAGGCCTTGCTTTTGAATCGTGATGTTCCTGGAGAACTGGCCCGTATTGCCAATGACCTTGATGCTACTCTAGTGCATTTTTCTTCAGACTATGTCTTTGATGGCACTATCGAAGAAAAGAAAAGTGGCGGTGGTTGTGGCAATAATTCATGCTGTGGCGGTAATTGCCATGGCGGTGGAGAAAAGGGGTATGGTGAAGGTGCTTTTCCAAATCCTACTTCACGCTACGCTGAGAGTAAGGCAGCTGGCGAAGAGGCTGTTATGATGAACGCTAAAAAATACTACCTCGTGCGCCTTTCTAAGCTATTTGGCAAGCCGGGAGTATCCGAAGCTGCTAAGCGTAGTTTCTTTGATGTCATGCTTGAAGCTGGTAAGAACAAGCCAGAGGTGCAGGTAGTCGACAGTGAGAAGAGCTGTTTCACCTATGCGCCTGATCTGGCCATGGCCGTCAAAGATCTCATCGAAGATGGTGATCAGTACGGCATCTATCATCTCCCGAACACTGGTGCAGTCACTTGGTACGAGGCAGTGCAAGAGCTCTACCGTCAGGCAGGATTGACGACTACTATTACTCCAGTCACACCAGAAGCTTTCCCACGACCTGCCAAGCGCCCTGTGTTTTCTGCTCTCATCAATACCAAGCGTCCACCACTACGTCGTTATGAGGTGGCTTTGGCAGAATATCTTTCCGATAAGTAGGAAATTATGCCCGGTGGGACAATTTCAAGAAAGATTTTGAAAAGATTTTACTACAAAGGTATGATATAGTCATCAATTATGAATACAGTCAGTTACGAAGTTTTTTAGATTAAATAACTTGAAATAGTACCACCGGGTATGAAAAAACCATTCCTCCAAAAACAAGACCCTAAGATATATGAGGCTATTCTCGCTGAAGAAAAACGTCAGCGTGATGGTCTTGAAATGATTGCTTCTGAAAACTATGTCTCCGAAGCAGTGCTTGAAGCGCTTGGCAGTATCTTCACAAACAAATACTCTGAGGGTTATCCAGGTAAGCGCTACTATGGTGGTCAAGAGTACACAGATGTCATAGAAAGTCTGGCCCGAGAACGCGCAGCAAAAATTTTTGGCGCTGAACACGTCAATGTCCAACCGCTTTCTGGTGCGCCGGCTAATATTGCTGCCTATGCAGCCCTTCTTGAACCGGGTGACTGCATCCTCGGTATGGATCTTTCTCATGGTGGTCACCTGACTCATGGTCATCCTGCTACCACGATGACTAAAGTCTATCGTTTTGTGCGTTATAAGACAGAAGCTGATGGGACTATTGATTATGCCAAACTCTTGAAATTAGCGAAGAAAGAAAAACCAAAGCTTATCTTGGCAGGATTTTCTTCTTACACAAGGGCGCTTGATTATGAGAAGTTTGCTGCTATTGCTAAAGCAGTTGGTGCGAGGAGTATGATGGACATGGCGCATATTGCTGGTCTAGTGGCCGCTGGTGCCGTACCGAGTCCGGTACCTCATTTTGATGTGGTAACCCTCACAACGCATAAGTCCTTGCGTGGACCGCGTGGAGGGATGATTCTGTGTAAGAAAGAATTTGCTAAAGCAGTCGACAAAGCAGTTTTCCCAGGTATTCAGGGCGGTCCTCATATGAACAATATCGCCGCCAAGGCAGTGGCTTTTGGTGAGGTTTTGAAACCAAGCTTCAAAAAATATGGCAAGCAGATGTTGAAGAATGCCAAGACATTAGAAAAGACTTTTCGCAAACATAACGGTGCCATTCTCTTTGGTGGTACTGAAAACCACATGATCATGCTAGATGTGATGACTACCTATAGTATCACTGGACGTGAGGCTGAGGAGCGTCTGGATGCTATCGGTATTACGGTGAATAAAAACGTCATCCCCGATGACCCACGTGGACCAATGGATCCTAGTGGTATTAGGGTGGGAGTACCCGCTCTTACAACGAGGGGTATGAAGGAGAAAGAGGTGAAACAAATTGCCGAATGGATGCATGAAGCGATGCAGACGGATGATCAGAAGCTTCACACCACGCTTCGCAAGCGAGTCACAACCCTCTGTAAACAATTTCCCGTTCCCAAAGTTTTTAATTAATATCAAATACATGAAAGGAATTATTCTCGCCGGTGGTACTGGCACCAGACTCTTACCAGCAACGGCCGTAGTTTCTAAGCAACTACTGCCGGTCTATGATCGACCAATGATTTTCTACCCATTGAACACGCTCATCAAAGCGGGTATCAAAGATATTTTGGTCATTGTGTCACCAGATCACTCAGGCAACTACCTCAATCTTCTCGGATCTCTCCTAGAGAAGTATGGCGTGCGTATGAGTTTCGTCGTCCAGCGGAGTCCGCGTGGTTTGGCTGATGCTTATATCTTGGCTGAGGATTTTCTTGATGGAGAACCGAGTGTCATGATCCTAGGAGATAATATTTTCGAAGATGATTTTACGGAGGCTATTCAGACCTTTGAAAAGGGAGGACGTATTTTTGCGGTCAAAGTACCTGATGCCGAACGTTTCGGAGTAGTAGAGTTTCATCCAGAAAATCAGACGGTTATTTCTATTGAGGAAAAGCCGGCAACACCGAAGAGTGAGTACGCTATCCCGGGGCTCTATATCTTTGATGGCCGAGCCTCAGCTATTGCCAAAACCCTCAAGCCATCAGCTCGAGGAGAAATCGAAATTGTTGATATCCACAAAACCTATCTTAAGGATAACGAACTTGATGTACGAGTGACTGAGGGAGCCTGGTTCGATACTGGAACTCACGATTCATTGTTAGCGGCAAGTGTTTTTGTGAAGGAGCACGGCTTGGGTAAAAACTTCGATCCTATCTTAGTGGAAGCTCTTGAAGAACATAATAAAGAAATTAAACGTTACGTTGCTCTAAAACAATAAATATATGTCAGACCATACAAACAAAGTCAAAAAAGCTATCCTTCCAGTTGCTGGATTTGGAACTAGGTTTTTGCCAGCTACCAAGGCCCAACCGAAAGAAATGTTGTCAGTGGTGGATAAGCCAGTCATTCAGTACCTTGTAGAGGAAGCGGTAGCATCGGGTATCGAGGAAATTATTTTTGTGACTGGCCGTGGCAAGCGCGCTATCGAAGATCACTTTGATGTTTCTTATGAGCTTGAGGACACGCTGGTTGAAAAGAATAAGCACGAACTCCTGGAGACGGTCCAAAAAATTTCTGGTCTGGCACGTTTTTCCTATGTCCGTCAGCCTGTGCCGATGGGAGATGGACACGCTATCCTCTGCGCTAAGCACCTGGTCAATGAGGGAGAAGCGGTAGCGGTACTCTTCGGTGATGACCTGGTAGATAGCGAGGTACCAGCTATCAAGCAATTGCTCTCAGTCTATGAGCGTTACGGAGACTCAGTGGTAGCTCTTTCTAAGGTAGATCCTGATGAAGTCTCTAAGTTTGGTGTAGTGGCCACTACAGAACTTGGTAACGGTACTCATGAGATCACTCAGTTTGTAGAAAAGCCAAAGAAAGAAGACGCTCCTTCCAATTTGGTCTCAATCGGAAAATATATTATTACCTGGGATATGTTGGAGACACTCGAGACCCTACAGGTTGGGAGCGCTGATGGAGAAGTCCGTCTAGCAGATGCCTTTATCAAGCACATCGCCAACGATAAACCCCTCTATGGTCATGAGATAGAAGGGGAGCGACACGATTGTGGTGATAAGTTTGGTTTTGTGAAAGCCACTATTGCTCTCGGACTCAAGCACCCTGAAGTAGGTGCTAAACTCAAGGAATATCTCAAGAACCTCAAGGTCTAACTCGTTTAAGAAAGACTGCCTGTGTATTGGGTGTACCTCCTCCTGTGTGTCTTCGTTGTTTTGACACCAGAATTCATAGAGTCGGGCACTTGGGTATTATCTGAGGATGATTTCGAGGCGCTTGTAATCTTTGCTTTCGGTACCCTTGGACTTCTTTTGTATATCAGTAAGGAGAAAGCTTTTTTTCGAGCCCATGAAGAAAAGATTACTCTGCAGAAAAAAACCAACACCATCTCTAAGGATCTCTCACAGTCGTATTCATATATTGGGGAGATGAATCGCAAGCTTGATGTTATTCAAGAAGTCATTTTTGAACTTCCCAAGAAGACGCTACTCCGAAGAAAAAAACCAACAGATCTGTACAAGCCAGTCCTTGATGCTGCTAAGGTCTTTGCTCGTACCGATAAGGCAGCGCTTCTAATTGTAGATATCAAGACAAAAACTTGTAGTGAGGAAATAGGCGCACACCTCTTTAAGCGTTACGATGCAGCCTACCTTTTGGGTGCTAAGAAATCTTTCTGGACTGACGAGAAAGTACTCATGGTACGTTCTCCCTATGCCGCTGACGGTAAGCATGTTTTCTTGCTTCTCGAAAAAGTGACTAACCATAGTGAAGATATGGAACATCTTCAGATACTTGCTTCACAAGCTTTGCTTCTGGTGGTACACGGTAAGCATCCAGCTCATCACTCATCACACTAACTCGCTATGCCCGGTATGACAATTGCAAGAGTGTTCTTGAGAAAGCGCCTAAAATGATAACTAGATAGTTGGTAAGATATATGATGATACTTCAAAGATTTTTTAGTTTAATTACTTGCAATTGTACTACCGGGTATGCGTATAGGCATTGATGCTCGTTTCTATGGTTCAGTGGGTAAGGGTCTTGGCCGTTATACAGAACGACTGGTCCATGAACTCGAAAAAATTGATACAGAAAATGAATACTCTATTTTTCTGTGCCCAGAGAATTTTGACGAATACATACCAGCTAACCCCCGATTCACTAAGGTTCTCACCAAGTCTCGTTGGTATGGTGTAGCTGAGCAACTTCTTTACCCATGGCAGTTGTATGCCAAGCGTCTTGATCTTGTCCATTTCCCACACTTCAATGTACCGGTACTCTATCGGCGTCCACTTATTGTGACCCTTCATGATCTGATTCTTTTTCACTATCCTACCGAAAAAGCTACCACCAAAAAATCATGGTGGTATTGGGCTAAATTTCACGTATATCGTTTTGTTTTAGCTGAAGCTCTGCGACGAGCGCAAACGGTTATTACCGTTTCAGATTTTACAAAGCGCGATATCGAGACCAATTATCCAGCAGTGAAAAATAAGATAGTGGTTACCAAGGAGGCAGCAGAACAGTTTTGTCACTTTGTCGGAGAGACCGAGTCGCATGCTATACTGAGGCCATATGTGCTGTATGTAGGCAATGCCTATCCACATAAGAATTTAGAGATTTTTCTGTCTGCTGCCAATCATTTTCCAAACTATAATTTTGTTCTGGTAGGGAAAGAAGATTTTTTTTACAAGCGTCTGAAAGAGCAAGTAGAACATGAGGCTATAGAAAACATCGTCTTTACTGGCTATGTCAGTGACAGAGAACTTGGCCGACTGTATCGGAATGCTCTCGTCTACGTCTTCCCGTCATTGTATGAAGGGTTTGGGCTTCCACCATTGGAAGCGATGCAGTATGGTACGCCTGTCTTAGCATCCAATCGAGGTTCATTGCCAGAAATCCTCGGGGACGCTGCGTTATACTTTGATCCTCTTGATAACACTCTCCTCTGCGAGCAACTAGAGAATCTCCTCAAGGATGATGCTCTCCGCAAGAATCTAGCGGAGAAGGGTTACCGACAGGCAGCTCTATATTCATGGACTCGCATGGCAGAACAGACACTTCAAGAATACAAAAAAACATTCTAAGGGTTATGGATATTATTCGACCCCAGGGTCCCAAAAAAATGACTGATATTCAGTCATCCGGACCTTCAACAGTAAGCTCTGTCCCTCGGCTCGAAGAAGAGTATAGCGAGTGGTTTACGGTTTCTCAAGATGAAATACAAGAAGAATCTCCAGTAGCATTTGTGCCGCCTATTTTTGAGTACACGCCAAAAAAGAAAAAGCGAAACCACTTTGCTGGGCCGTTGCGGACGGGATTGATTATCGTTTTAGGATTCTTGGGGGTCTTGGTGGTGGGAAGTGTCCTTCTCCTTTGGTTTTCTCGTGACGCTATCGAGCAGTCTGCTGAAAAAGGCTTTCTGTCGCTTGAAAAAGCGAAAGTAGCTCTCATTGATGAAGAGTATGACGAAGCAGACAAGCAGTTTCGCCAGGCCAAGGTTTCTTTTGAAGAAGCCAACGGGGCTATCCCTTTTTGGACTCGGCCGTTACTCTCTATGACTGCCTATATACCAGGTTTGACGGAAGGAGCGAGCGCACAAAACGTCCTGATTGCTGGTATCCATATCGCAGAAGCTGGGCCAGCTTTTGTGGAGATGGCCGATGGGCTAGCCCGAACCAAAGAAAGTATAGAGGCTGGCAAAGAATTTTCACTGACCAAATTTTTTGCTGACAACCAGGTGCCTCTAGCCAAGGCTCGCGCAGAACTAATCTTAGCTGAGAAAGCTCTCTCAAAAGTCAAACAAACTGATGTCCCTCTGGAAAAGAGGAAGAGTTTTATTCTCGCCCAAGAACAGCTTCCCGCTTTCCTTGGTATTATTGATACTCTAGAGAGCCATGAGGCGGTTATTCAAGAGCTACTTGGTACCAATGGTCCGCGCAAGTATTTGTTCTTACTTGAGAACAATCATGAGCTTCGCGCGACAGGAGGGTTTATCGGTTCGTATGCGTTACTTGAGATGCAAGATGGAGTAGTGAAGAACTTTTTTGTGGATGGTATCTTCAATCCTGATGGTCAGTTGCGTGAAAATATTGTGCCACCCAAGCCACTTCAGAAAATCAGTGCTGGCTGGAGCCTTCATGACAGCAATTGGTTCCCTGACTTCCCCACCTCTGCTGAAAAAGCTATTTTCTTTTACGAAAAAACGGGTGGGCCGACTGTTGATGGGGTAGTGGTAATCACTCCTACTGTGACACAGAAACTTCTTGCTCTAACCGGACCCATAGCCCTTCCTGAGTATAATCTCACCGTGACAGCGGATAATTTCTTCCCAGTCATCCAAGAAGAAGTAGAGGTCAATTACGATAAAAAAGAAAATAAACCCAAAGCTGTTCTCGCTGATCTCTCGACGGTGCTTTTTGAACGTCTATTGCATTCAAAAGATGAAAAGGTAGTCTTCGGTACACTTCAGACAGTTATCGAAAGTCTCAACCAAAAACAGATGATGCTCTATATGCGAGATGACCGAGTGGAAAAAATTATCAGTCAAGCTGGCTGGTCTGGTGAAATTCGTCGAAGCGAGAAGGATTATCTCAACGTTATTCATTCCAATATCAATGGCTACAAGACGGATGGTGTCATAGATGACAGCATTAAACAGCGCGTTGAGATAGCGTCTGACGGTAGTATCATAGATACCGTTCGTATCACGCGTAAGCACAAAGGAGGCAAGACTCCCTATGAGTGGTGGAATCGAGTGAATGCTAACTACATGCGAGTGTATGTACCATTAGGCTCAGAGCTTATATCGGCTGATGGCCAGACCTATGAATTTCCCGAGTCACCCCTTGATTATGATGCCTTGAGTTTCAAACGGGACCCTCTGGTAACGGCTATTGAGAGTGCGGAACGCATAGATGAAGAATCAGGCACTCGTATCAGTGAGGAGTCCGGCAAGACCGTCTTTGGCAATTGGGTATATGTCAGTCCAGAAGAAGAGGTAACGGTAGAATACCGCTACAAGTTGCCATTTAAGCTCACTCCTGGGGGCGATACGGAGGGATCATCAAGCTATTCACTCCTTATCCAGAAACAGGCTGGTATGCCAGGTACAGAGATAGAAGTAGAGGTGGTGTATCCAGAGAATTTCCAGCCCATTTGGCAGACGGGACGGAATTTGGTACCGTATGAACATACTTTTCGTCTGAATGAGAAGCTCGTGACAGACCTGTTTCTAGGGGTGGCTTTTGATAGCCCATAAAAAGAAAGAGGGGATTTTTGTTTGAATATACTAGAACTACTATGGTCGCCAGAATTGTTTCACGTCTATCCATATGGAATACCACTCCGACGAAGACTATTGGAGGGGCTGCTTTACTGATTGCTCTTTCAGGGGTGGCGAGTCGTATCTTGGGCTTTGTACGAGATCGTATTCTCGCTACCCAGTTTGGAGCTGGTGATGTTCTTGACGCTTACTACACCGCCTTTCGTATTCCTGATCTACTCTACGGCCTACTGATTGCTGGAGCGCTTTCCGCAGCCTTTGTTCCTATTTTCACAGAACTTATTTCCGAGAAAAAAGATGATGAAGCTTGGAAGCTTACATCGGGAGCGTTGTCTCTTATCGGTATGGCCCTCGGTCTCCTTGGTCTTCTGGGTATTCTCTTGGCACCATTTTTTCTGGTAGCTCTGGCACCAGGCTTTGGAGAAGAAAAATTAGCACTTACAGTAACCCTCACTCGTATCATGCTTCTTTCCCCACTTTTCTTGGGAGTGAGTGCGGTCTTCGGAGGTGTCTTGATATCCCTTAAACGTTTTGCTGCGTACGCTTTGGCGCCAGTGTTCTACAATCTAGGTATTATTTTTGGAGCAGTGTTTTTGACGGATAGTTTGGGGGCGAGTGGGTTGGCTTGGGGTGTAGTCTTGGGAGCTCTTCTTCATATGGCTATTCAGTATCCGGCTATCAAGCAGGCAGGCTTTTCCTATCGAGGAACCTTTGCCCAGTTTGGCAAAGATAAGCTTCTTCGCAAGGTGATTGTTTTGATGATCCCACGTTCGCTGTCCATGGGGGTGACCCAGGTCAGTTTGCTCGCGGTAACTGCCTTTGCTTCTCTTCTCGCATCAGGAAGTTTGGCTTCGTATACTTTTGCTAACAATATCCAGAGTGTCCCTCTGGGTCTCTTCGGGATCGCATTTTCCCTGGCTGTATTTCCAAGCCTGAGTGTCTACGCGGCCAAGAAGCAAGAAAAAGAATTCTTTCAGACTCTTTCAGAGACAGCGCGACGTATCCTCTTTTTTGTGATACCGCTTTCCATCGCTTTGATTATTTTCCGCGCTCAGTTTGTCCGTGTTATTCTTGGAGCCGGTAACTTCGACTGGGAAGATACTATTATTACTTTTGAAATTTTGAAGTTCTTTGCCGTCAGTCTTTTTGCTCAGAGTCTCATCCCGCTCTTTGCTCGTGCTTTCTTTGCTTTTCAAAACACCCGAACCCCGTTGTTTATAGCGCTTGCGAGTGAGGCTATCCATATTGGAAGTATCCCTTTTCTCTTGCCGTACTTTGATGTAGAGGGTCTCGCTATTGCCTTTACCCTTGGGAGTATCATGAACATCACTCTCCTCTATATCTTTTTCCGTGCTCATCTCAAAAACTGGAACGACAAGGCTTTTCTCTTACCTATTTTGAAGATTAGTTTTGCTGCTATCCTCGCAGGGATCATCGCTCAGTTTTCTAAGTCTCTCTTTGCTCTTACGACGAATGAACTGGATACCTTTGTCGAAATATTCCTCCAGTTAGCTATTGGTCTTACCATTGGAGGAGTATCGTATGTTTTCTTTTGCTTCTGGCTTCGTGTCAGCGAGCTTGATTTGCTCAAACGTTTTCTCTTACACAAAATTTTGCGTCAGCCTGAGACAGTGGCGCTGGCTGAAGATCATCCGGAACGAGGAGAGTGGTAAGGGGGTGAGTGTTCTCTGGTAACTTCACCTTCATCAATAAACTTTTCTCTGGGACGTTCAAATTTTCCAGCGAAATTTTCACTCTACTTTTTCACAAAAACCACTCTTCGCGAGTGTGCGAATCGTGGACCAATCTTTTTGTAAAAAAGAACCCCCTCAAAAAGTTATTGAGAAGGTTTAGTTTTTTGGAAGAAAAAATTCTGTCTCACTTTCTATACAGGAAGTGGGAAAAAATGGGTAATAAAAAAATTCACCCCGTGAAATAGAGCTTTGCTCTAGCGACGAAGAGTCGCATTTCACGGGGCAGGGCCTAGTAGCTGTAGAGTATGGAAATTAGGTGGGGAGGGGAGTGTACGCTGTACAAACCCCTTCCCATTTAGTTTTGTGGAGCTTTCTACTCGATCGGAGATTGAGGCATTACCATCCATGATGGACGGGGGCCGTCCCAATCTACTGTGCTATAGTGACTGCAGTAATGACACATGCACATCCCATCATGTCCCGCCACTGCTTCCTGGAGCTCTTCTTGCCAGGAAAGCGCCGCTTTTTTTTCTGAATCTACCATATCATTTTGCGCCTCCTTAGCGCGAGGGAACGAGATGTCCTATTTGAAATTGGGTACGATAGCCCGAAGAACGGTGTCGAGGGAGCGAATCTCACCTGACCGTTCATTATACACCTTTTTGTCATAAAAGTCAATAGTGTGCTTGTGGTTTAAAAAAGGTATACTAGCCAAGTCATGAGACAAGAAAATCTACGAAATTTTTGCATTATCGCCCATATTGATCACGGGAAGTCTACTTTGGCTGACCGGCTTTTAGAGCTGACCAAGACCGTAGAAAAGCGCAAGATGAAGGAACAGCTCTTGGACCAGATGGATCTTGAGCGCGAACGCGGTATCACTATCAAGCTTCAGCCAGTCCAGATGCATGTGGTAGAGGATGGTGTTGAATACCAGCTCAACCTTATCGATACGCCGGGACATGTAGACTTCCACTACGAAGTCTCTCGTTCACTGGCTGCGGTCGAGGGGGCAGTGCTTTTGGTAGATGCTACCAAGGGAGTGCAGGCTCAGACGTTGGCTAATCTCTATCTGGCTATCGAGCAGGGGCTTGAGATTATTCCGGTAGTGAACAAGGTGGATCTTCCCAACGCCGAAGTAGACAAGACTAAGAAAGAAATTGTTCATATCTTGGGCTGTAAAGAAGAAGACATCCTCGAAGCCTCAGGAAAGACTGGCTTAGGAGTGGACAAGGTTCTCTCTGAAGTCATCAAGCGCGTACCAGCACCCAATGGCAACGAGGAGGCGCCACTCCGAGCGCTGATTTTTGATTCCGTTTATGACACCTACAAAGGTGTAGTAGCTTATGTGAAGGTGGTGGATGGAACACTGAAGCGTGATGACGTACTTCATATGTTGGCTACTGAGAAGGAAAGTACCACAGTAGAAGTGGGGTGTTTCAAACCGATGATGACGGCGACTCCCATGCTTCTGGCGGGAGATATTGGCTATATTGCCACTGGCCTTAAGAATGTGAACTTCTGTCGAGTGGGGGATACTATCACCAAGAAGATTCCTGATCTTGAGAAAATGCGGGGTCTCCTCTCCCTTCCTGGCTATCGTGAGATCAAGCCCACCGTGTATGCGAGCTTTTATCCGCTTGATGGTGATGAATACACCATGATGCGTGATGCATTGGATAAATTGAAACTCAACGACGCTGCTTTTGAGTTCGAACCAGAAAGTAACCAGGCTCTGGGGAGAGGGTTTCGGTGTGGTTTCCTCGGTCTGCTTCATCTTGAAATTATCCAGGCTCGTCTTGAACGAGAATTTAATATCGAGCCGACTATCACTACGCCATCGGTAGTCTACGAACTCCAGATGCGTGGTAGCGAAGAACGAGTATCACTCTACGCCCCGACTGATATGCCTGATCCGGCTACGGTGGAGAAGATATTTGAACCCTATGTGACCCTGTCTCTAGTAGTCCCAAGCGAGTATCTTGGTAATGTCATGAGTCTGACGCAGAGTATTCGAGCTATTTATAAAAACACGGAGTATATAGATGCCAGTCGTGTCTACCTCACCTTCGAAGCACCGCTGATGGATGTGATTGTCAATTTCCATGATGATCTCAAGAGTGTTTCTTCTGGTTACGCTTCGATGAACTATGAACTGATTGGTTATCGTGAGAGTGATGTGGTCAAGCTTGATATTTTGGTAGCGGGGGATAGGGTAGATGCCTTTTCTCGTATGGTGCCTAAGAATCTGGCTACTACCGAAGGTAAGCGTACGGTAGAGAAACTGAAAGAAGTCATTCCTCGCCAAAACTTCGCTATCGCCATTCAAGCGGTGATAGGGGGTAAAATCATGGCGCGTGAAACCGTAGCCGCTTTCCGTAAAGACGTGACTGACAAGCTCTATGGAGGAGATTTCTCGCGTAAGAAAAAACTGCTTGAGAAACAAAAGAAGGGGAAGAAAAAGATGCGTGACCTCGGTAAAGTCTCTATTCCTTCCACAGCCTTCCTGGCAGTACTTCGGAAGTAGAAAATAAAGTATAAAATGAAAATCCCCACCGAGCATTGCTTAGTGGGGCTTTCATTAATCGCTCGCGCTGGAGAGACTAATTGAGGGAGAGAGTTTTTGCGGTCGCGACTGACACAGGTAGATGGTCTGCCTTATTGGGCCGATCATATCGAAACCAAGTGAGAGCAACAGCGATGAGGGCGATAATGAAAATGTACTCAAGAGTGCTCGCCCCGTCCTCGTTGCGAGCGAGTTTCTTGAAGAACTTCAGCATGCAAGCCTCCATTTTTCATCAGTGGGCGTGGAACGTTCGGGACTGGGGTCCCAAGTGGACTGGTTATCCGCCTCGTAGTCGCGATGTTTTTTGGTCTCATAGGCATCGAGCATATCAGTGGCCAACTTGACCGCTACAGCACCAGCAGCAACTTTCGTTGCCAAAATCAAGAGTTTTGTCATTGTGTGGTACCCCTTATTTGTAGTGGTTGAAAATCAGCGGTCGTCGCCCACAAAGCAGTTCACCCGCTTTTGCTGAGAATCTTCCTGGCAGGGAAGGACCCGAGCCAGTTTTTGCCCCTCAGCGTTTTTGGTTGAGGTAGCGTTGCTGGCATAGAGAGCGCCAATGCCGGTGCCAATGAGGGCTACAATTAAAATGGCCTCTACGACATACTTGAACGTAGCGTCATTCTGATAACGAGACATACAGACTTCTCCTTTTCAAATCTATTCAGTTGGAAAGTTTACAATACAACCATATATTATACTCCTATTTTAGTCAAAAGTCAAGAGTCAAGCAAGAGGGTTGTCGAGTCTCCACGAACGTTAAATTTCTTGCTATACTAAAAACATAATATTTCTCAATACTCAAGTCCTATGGCGATGGAATTTACTGATGCAAGTTTTGATGCGGAAGTCCTCAAAAACGAAGGGATAGTTTTGGTTGATTTTTGGGCACCTTGGTGTGGACCGTGCCGTATCCTCGGCCCTATTGTTGAAGAGTTGGCTACGGAAGCAACTGGTGTCAAAATTGGCAAGATCAATGTTGATGAAAATCCAGAAACAGCTCGCACCTTCAGTGTGATGTCTATTCCGAGTATCAAGATTTTCAAGGCAGGCCAAGTGGTCAGAGAATTTGTAGGTGTGCAGTCCAAAGAATTTTTGCAGACAGAACTGGCAGCTATTGCCTAATACTTATTTGGGTCAGAGTGTTTAAGACAAAAAGACGGTAAACATACAAAGCAATGAAAATCTATAAGGAGCGGATAGATCTTGAGAGTAAGACGCAGATTCAATTCATGGACATCACGAATCAGGTCCAGGAGATTATTGAACGTTCTGGTGTACGCGAAGGTCAGGTAACAGTCTATGCACCGCATACGACCATGGGAGTCGCTATCAATCACAATGAAGCTATGTTGCTTCAGGATTTCATGAGAATTTTCTACAAACTTGTCCCGGTGGATGATCAGTACACTCATGATCTCTTTGAGCTTCGTCGTGGCAGTGATGCCGATGGTCGGAGCAATGGTCACTCTCACTGCAAGGCTTTTCTCTTGGGATCAAGTGAAACTATTCCTATTGAGCGTGGCAAGATGATGCTTTCAAATATTCAGAATATTTTTGCGGTTGAATTTGATGGTTCTCGTAAGCGTGATGTCATTGTTTCTATAATGGGACTCTAGTCTATGAAGAAATTTCTACTTTTCGCTTTTCTTGTGACTGTAGCTGTGCTGGGGGCAACTGCTTATCTCGAATACCAGGCATCCTATGGTCAGGGAAGTAATCCTGAACCACAGTCTTTCGAATTGGTCTCGGGTGTAGGAGTACTTGCTTTGGGTGAACAGCTTGAAGCTAAGGGTATTATCAGTAGTCAGTATGCCTTTGCCTGGGAAGTTGCTACCAAGAGGCTTTCGAGGAAACTGATTGCTGGAGAGTATGAACTTAGCGGTAAGCAGGGTATTCAGGGTATTCTAGCGGCTTTTACTACAGGTAAGGTGATGTCGCATGATGTCAAAGTCACTTTTCCTGAAGGGTGGACCATGAAACTGATGGCAGAGCGTCTGAACAAGAATGGTCTTCCGGGAGACGCTTTTCTAGCTGAAGCAACCAAGCCAAGTCAAGCTGTTCGTGAGAAGTACTCTTTTCTGAAGGGACTGCCAGCTGGAGCTACGCTCGAAGGCTTTCTTTTCCCGGATACCTACCGTTTTGCTCCAGATGTGACGGCCAGTGAAATTATCGATACCATGCTCGGAACTTTTGGGAAGCGTTTCTCTCCAGAACACCGAGAAGGCAAAATGAGCAGTAAGTACTCACTCTTTGAAATAGTGACCCTGGCCAGTATTGTGGAAGAAGAGGGACGCTTAGAAGAGGATCGTAAGATTATCGCTGATATTTTCTGGAAACGTCTTGCTTCAGGTCAAGCCTTCCAAAGTGATGCTACCGTCAACTATGTGCTCGGTTCACTCAAAGAACAGCCATCATTCAAAGATATCGAAGTTGACTCACCATATAATACCTACAAGTATCCCGGCCTCCCGCCTGGGCCTATCAGTAATCCGAGTCTGATATCTCTTCGTGCGGCCGTCAATCCGACCAGTAACCCATACTTCTATTTCTTGAATAATCTGGAAACGAAGGAAATGTACTTTGCCAAGACTTTTGAAGAGCATGTTGAGAATCGACGTATCCACGGTTTGTAAAACAAACACATGCAGAATATTTTTAGTGAACGAATAGGGCTAGCTTCTTTATTACTGCTTTTTGTTTTTTCTTTGTTTGGTTGGTACAGTCTTTTTCATGGAACATTTTCTGGTTATGGCAGTCTGACTCTCTCCCTTTTACTAGGATTTTCTTTTGCCTGTATATTCTTTTTCTTGGGAGCCATCTTGTGGCATGAGCGTTACGAGCGTATCTTGGGTGCTACACTACCATTTCTACCAGTCATTTTCTTTGCCCAAGAATTGGTCATTGTACTAGCGGTGTTGGGCGCTATTTTTCTCACTTACCTTTCTATCCATCTTATCCGTAAAGAGAAGAGCGAGAGGATTCGTTTCCAGTATTTTCGAGTTAATCAGGCTGGACAGGTCTACTTTGTGACAGCGCTGGCTCTGGTCATCTCGGTAGCCTACTTCACTCTTATCCGTCAGGCTTCCTGGGAAGAGTTGGTACCAAAACTGCGTTTGGGAGAGAGTACTACCACTGTACTTCTTCGGACACTCGCTACCTGGCAACCAGAGCTCTCTACAGTCAAGAGTGAAGCACTCACTGTCGATGAGTACCTCATGAGCCTTACCGAAGAGCATACCTCTGCACCAGCTAATAACAAGAGTGATGATCAGCTGTTTTCTTTGGAGGTCTCTCTCATTCCCGGTATTGAAGAAAACCTGGCCGAAGCGGGCTTGACTATGGCTGATGTCAGAAATTCTCCGCAGGCACAGATGTTTTATCTCGAGAGTGGGCATAGACACTTCACCTGGCTAGTTGGCGGTGAGGTAAAGGGAAACGAGCCTATCAATGCGGTCATGTCACAGGTCATCCAGCGGAAGATTATCAGGGCTCTCGATGGTACAGGCCAGGCGAGGGGACTTTCTCCAGACACTGTACCGACAGCTATTGCCGTAGTCTTGTTTTTGGCGCTTATCCCACTTGGTACCGTGCTTGGGTATGCCTGGTTATTACTCGGCTATCTCTTTTTCCTCCTCCTCCTTCGTACCAACCAGCTCGAGATTCGAGAGCATCTTGATGAAGTGGAGGAGCTGGAAGTCACCCATTAGTAGAATTAGCACTCAGGTACAGAGATTGCTAGTTTTTGAGTTTTCTAGTATACTGAAACGTATTCAACATTGAATGTTACCCATATGCCAGAGGACTATTATCAGAGGCTTGGTGTAGACAAAAAAGCCACACCAGACGAAATCAAAAAAGCTTTTCGCAAACTGGCTCACAAATACCATCCAGACAAGGGGACTGGCGATGAAGCCAAGTTTAAGGAAATAAATGAAGCCTATCAAGTGCTTTCTGATGACAAAAAACGGAGTCAGTATGATCAGTACGGGCAGACTTTTAGTGGTCAGGGACCACAAGGTGGTGGTCAGGCTGGAGGTTTTGGTGGTTTCGAAGGTTTTGATTTCAGTAATTTTGCTGGTCAGGGTGGTTTTGAAGATATGTTTGGTGATATGTTTGGCGGTGGACGTAGTCGGAGACAAAGTGCTCGCGGCCAAGATATCCAGGTAGATATCGAGATCAGCTTTGAAGACATGGTACGGGGCGTGAAGCGTGAAGTCCGTCTTCGTAAGTACGTAAGTTGTAAGACGTGTTCAGGGAGTGGCGCCGAGAAAGGCAGTGAAGAAGTGACCTGTACGACGTGTAATGGTAATGGTCAGGTGCGTAAAACCATGCAGACTATTCTCGGAGCTTTTCAACAAGTGGTGACCTGTGAAGTGTGCCATGGTCGTGGCAAGAAACACTCTAAGAACTGTCATGTTTGTCATGGGCATGGACGTGTTCAGGAAGAAGAAAGTATTTCTATTGATATTCCAGCGGGTATTGATACTGGTCAGGCACTTTCCCTTCAGGGTAAGGGGCATGCGGGAGAGTACGGCACTCAGGCGGGAGATTTGATAGTAGAGATATATGTGAAAAAACACGCTACACTCACGCGTCGCGGAGAGCAGATTCTTTCCAACGAAAACTTACGTTTTGTGGATATGGCTTTGGGTGCGAGTGTACCGATTTTGACCATTGACGGAGAAGTGACTATCAAAATTCCAGCAGGCACACAGCCAGGAGAGGTATTCCGTATTCGTGACAAAGGTGTACCTCATCTGCATGGTCGCGGTCGGGGTGATCACCTGGTTACTGTATCGGTAGCTGTACCCAAGAAGCTTTCCAAAAACGCCAAGAAGACTCTCGAGAGTCTCAAAGAAGAAGGGCTATAAAAGGATCTAGCTATTGACAAGACTCCTTTTATATGGAATCATAAAGCGTCCAAATCCTGGGCAGCGCAATCATGGGAGGACCTTATTTATGCGCTATGTTCTTTTATCGGCTCTGGCCGTCGCTCTCACAGCCTGTGGCTCTGAGAAAACCGAAACCCCTGTCACGGTCATAGAAGCTGACACGATGATCAAGGATCAGCAAGCTCTGAGTGCTGATCCGCACAGCCTGGAAGCCTACACAGCTCCATGTGGTGATGATCTTCTCGCCCCTGGCTACAAAGCCTGCATCGACGATGCCATCGAACGGCATTTGAAGATTGAAAGCGGAATTCCCACTGAGGCGGAATTTCAGTTAGCGATGACTGAGTCACCTTCTTTTAAGGCCTACATGGCCTGGGATACGGCATGGCGCCAACAGACTAAGGAGGGTGACTCTCCTGGTGGGAATGGCCCAGCTGGTCTCTGTAAGGCCCTGGCTGGTGTCGGTCTCGGGTGTTCCTATATGGAACGCGGTAACCTGGTGGTGTACCTGCTGGGTCAGGGGACCGATTTGCTTCCTTGCAAGGGAGGTTCGAATCCCTACACGGCAGATATGTGCAACGATCCTGATCAGCAAGGTCTGGAAAATCGTGGCAACTATATCGGTCGTCCGATCCAGAATGCCATTTTGGAAAAAAGCATTCGCAAGAATGCTCACCTTTTCAAGAATGGCGATCTCAGCATCAGCGCCGCCCGTCAGTGGCAATCATAGGAGTAAGATCAATGAATCAAACAAGGACCCAAAGGCTTCGGCTGGAGGGTTCTTTTGTTTAGGTTGGGAATAGTGAGATATTCTCTCTAGCCAGCAACAAGTATTTCCTATAAGCTTTAAGCTACAAGCTTTAAGCAAAAAACATGCGTTGGCACTATAAACAAGAAGTCATTTCCCACTCTCTCGACTCAGCCTATCATCCAGTGATTGAAGCTCTTTTTCAAGACCGAGAGTTGCTTACTTCAACAGAGAGAGAACTTTTTTTGGTACCTGACTACGATCGTGATACTCATGACCCTTTTTTGTTTTCTCAGATGACAAGAGTAGTAGAGCGTTTTGCTCTAGCCTTGGAAAAAGGTGAGCGAGTAGGAATCTTTGGAGATTTTGATGCTGATGGAGTCACTTCATCAGTAGTGATGCGTGAAGCCCTTGATGACCTCGGTATTGAGAATGTAGTCTATATTCCTGAGAAAATTGCTGAGGGCCATGGTTTGCATGCCAATGCCATAGAATACTTCAAAGATGAAGAAGTGAGTTTAGTGGTGACACTCGACTGTGGCATGATGAATCATGATGAGATTACTATGGCCAACAGTCTGGGTATGGAGGTGATAGTGATAGATCATCATCATGTGCCGGAAGTATTGCCAGAGGCCTACGCTATCATCAATCCCAAACTTCTTGATGAAACCTATCCCTTTCGAGAACTCTGTGGAGCGGGGACAACGTTCAAAGTAGTGGAGGCTCTGTATCGCCGACTCAAGCCAGAAAGAAGTGAACAGCTGAAGTGGCTCCTCGATGTAGTAGCTACCGGTACGGTGGCTGACGTGATGCCACTTATTGGTGAGAACCGTGTTTTGGTGAAGTATGGACTGATGGTACTGGGTAAGAATAGGCGACCTGGTTTTCAGGCTATGATAGAGACCGGCAAGTTACCTTTTGATGATCGCACACCGCCAACCGCTCGAGATATTGGTTTTCAGATAGCCCCACGTATCAACGCAGCATCACGCATGGCACATGGTATGTTGGCTCATGACTTACTCACGAGTAAGACTCTTGAAGATGCTCGACCACTTTCGGTAGAACTCGAAAAACACAACATTGCTCGTCGTAAGATCAGTACGACTACAGCAGAACAAGTCAAAGCCAAGGCTCTAGCCGAATTCGCTGATAAGAAGTTTATTTTTGCTGTGGATCCCGAGTATCCCTATGGTATTGTCGGATTGATTGCTGGGAGAATAGCCAATGAGCTTCGTAAACCAACAGCAGTACTGACCAAAGGTGAAACAGAAAGTAAGGGATCATTTCGAAGCATCCCTGAGTTCAATGTGATTGAAGCTCTGGAGCAGTGTGCCGATATCCTGGTCAAATATGGTGGCCATGCCGCTGCTGCTGGGATGACTATCAAAAACGAACACTTAGATACTTTCTACGAACGCTTCAATGCGCTAGCAGTAGACAAGCTTAGTCATATCGATACAGAACCCTTACTTACTCTCGATATGCCAGTCACTTTTGAACACCTTACGCCGGCTCTCTACCGTGATTTGGCTCGTTTTGCTCCTTTTGGTGAAGGTAATCCCGAACCAGTTTTTGGCCTCGAAGAAGTGATAGTAGATGATGTGCGTTTTGTGGGAGCGGGGGAGAAGCATCTCAAGCTTCGCCTCAAGAATAAGACTGGCGGTAAGGTGTTGGATGCTATTGCTTTTAACCTTGGAGCAAAATTTGGTGAAATTAAAATCGGAGAGACTATCAAGGTAGCCTTCACACTTGATGAAAATACCTGGAATGGTAATACCACTCTCCAGCTTAAAGTAGTAGATATCACCACCACTTGAGGCTCCTCTGGGCCCTATACTGTGCTATAATAGGCCTATATGGAAAAAATTGTTATGTACAGCGACGGGGGTTCACGTGGAAATCCCGGACCCTCAGCCCTTGGTGTCTATATTGAAACTCTCGACAAACGATTCGGAGAGTTTTTGGGTGTGAAGACTAACAATGAAGCAGAGTACCTAGCTATAGTAGCTGGCCTGAAAAAAATCAAAGCTCTTCTTGGTAAAACGACTGCCAAAAACGTACAGGTAGAGTGTCGAATGGACAGCGAGCTTGCAGTACGTCAGTTGACTCATCAGTACAAAGTGGAAAAAGAACATATTCAGAAGTTGTGTTTTTTGGTATGGAATCTCACTCATGATTTTTCGCAGGTGGTTTTTGTGCATGTGCCTCGTGAAAAAAACACAGTGGCTGATGCTATGGCCAACCAAGCTATGGATGAGGCGGCAAACAAAACGACACTTCTCTAACAAAACCAAGTATGTGGAAATCAAAGAAATTCTGGATATGGCTCGTCATCCTCGCTGTTATAGCGGGGGGTCTGTATTATTATTTTCGCCCCAAGGCAGTAGTACCGGAAACCGAAGAAGTGCGTCGTGGGACTGTAGCTGAGACTATTTCGGTGACCGGTGAGGCAGTGCCAGGCACCTACGCGGATCTTTCTTTTCAGCAGGTTGGCACACTCGTTCAAGTACTTGTCAAAGATGGTGAGTCTGTAGAAAAGGGACAGGTCTTAGCTACTATCGAGTCACCAGTGCTTTCTGCTCAGCTTCGTGAAGCTAGAGTAGCGCTTCAGGTGGCAGAAGAAACAGAGACGCTCGCTCGTCGTAATTGGGATAGTCTCAAGCCAGAAGAACGCGCTGCCAAAAAACTTGCGACTGAACAAGCTCGGGCGGGAGTAGACACGGCTCGTGCTTCGATGGTCAATAATACTTTGCGAGCTCCGTTTGCTGGCACTATCACCAATCTTGAAGCCAGAATCGGAGAGACAGTGGGTGTTAATGATAATATCATGCGTCTAGCAGTAGGAACCGAGCTTCAAGTGGAAGCCCGTATTCCAGAGTCAGATATCGTGATGCTTCGTCCGGGCATGCGAGCCACGATGACTTTCGATGCTTTCCAACAAGATGATGTATTTGAAGCTACTATCACCTCTATCGATACGGGAGCTACTATCAATGACGATGTGGTCTCCTACATGATCACCATGACTCTCAATCGAAATGATGATCGCTTGCGAGATGGGATGACCGCTAATGTGGATATTGAGTCCGCTAAGAGTAACGAAGTCTTAATCGTTTCTTATCGAGCGCTCGAGCGAGATGGAGAACGGTATTTCGTCAATGTTCTAGGTACTGATGAAAAGACTGAACGTCGTGAAGTACAGATTGGACTTGAGGGTGATGGAGGAGAAGTGGAGATCAAAACTGGCCTCAGGGAGGGTGAAAAAGTGACTATTGGAGCCAAGCAGAAACTGTAGACTGAGGTAGTCTTGAGAGTTGACTAAAGAGAGGTTTTTTGCTATAATTACACGGTTATCGTTCTTTATCAAAACAGATCGGATTGCTACGCCACTGTGCGGACTTATGCTGACTGAACGCGGACTTTATGCCGACAAGAAATCAAGAAACTCTTTGTCTGTATGGGTCAGTTTTCGTCGGTATGAGTCCGTGTGGTGGTGAGGAAAGTCCGGACACTTGCCTTTACGGGCAGCAGGGTAGCGGGTAACTCCCGTCTCTGGTAACAGACGAGGTGCGAACAGTGACGCCTGAAGCGAAAGTAACAGGTATCCTGAGAAATCAGGATAAACCTTTACGGTAACGTAGAGGATGAAACGGCTAAATCCTTACCTAAGTGCAAGGTCGCGTCATTGCACGGACTTATACTGACTAGAAACTGACTTTACGGAAATTAAATTCTGCATAGGTCGGCTTAAGTCCGTATAAGTCTGTGCGATGAAGAACCGCAAAGATTTTAGAGGTAACTCTAAAACAAGAGAGATGGCAGTCGCCTTTTTTGTCTTTGGATAAAATTGGTACAGAATCCGGCTTATAGATCTGTTTTGATAAAGAACGAGAATATTTAGTCTTCAATGTACGTACAATGAAACGCTCAGAAGTTTTTTTTAGTACTGCTCAGGTGCCACTCGATTTTATTATGATCTTGCTGGCAGCCACTACCGCTTATTTTCTCCGTAGCTTGCCAGCTTTCGAAGGCTACGTTTCCAAAGTATTCAACCTCAATTTTTCAGACTACCTCTGGTCTGTGGCTTACATTGCACCATTGTTTTTGGTAGTCTTCGCTTTTGAGGGATTGTATCGCATGCGTGTGACCAGGCGCTTCTGGCCAGAGTTTTATCAAGTGGGCAAAGCCACTGGTCTTGGTCTGATTATTTTGATTATCATTATCTTCCTCAACCGTGAATGGTTTTCTTCACGTTTTGTGATTCTTTTTGGTTGGGGCTTCAGTATTGTCTATATCGCTCTCACTCGTCTTTTGGTACAGCGTTTTCAGAAATGGCTTTTGGTACAGCGAGGCGTGGGTGTTCATCGAGTGCTTCTCATTGGTGACAATGATAAGGTCAAACGAGTCAAAAGAATTTTTCAAAAAAACAAAACTCTGGGTTATGCAGTCGTTGATCAGATAGAAAATGCTAGCGTTTCCCATATCAAAGACATCCGTGAGAAACGGGGGATTGATGAGATTATTGTTGGAGATACCAGCTTGACTGATGAAGAGCTGGCAAAGCTCTTTGACTACTGTCAGATCAACAACATCACCTACAAGTATCTGCCGACTACTATGCAAACCTCACGTTTCACTATGAACGTGTTTTTCGGTGAACCAATGATTGAGTATCAGCATACGCCACTTGATGGTTGGGGGAGAGTATGGAAACGTTTGTACGACATTCTGGCTGGAACTCTGCTGACACTTCTGTTTGCACCACTGATGCTCCTTATCGCTCTTCTGATCAAACTGGAGGATAGTGCTGGACCGATTATTTATAAGAACCGTCGCATTGGAGAAAACGGGAGTATCTTCTACGTATACAAGTTTCGCTATATGCAGTGGAAATACTGTATCACCAAAGAAAACCCCAACATGGAAGAAGCAGTTGCTTTTGAGAAAAAGCTTATTGAAGAGCGTAATGTGCGCAAGGGTGGCGTACTCTACAAAATCAAAGACGATCCTCGTCGCATGCGTGTTGGCGCCTTCATCGAACGTTTTTCTCTGGATGAGTTGCCTCAGTTCTGGAATGTGCTTCGAGGTGATATGAGCTTAGTGGGACCACGACCCCATCAGGAACGTGAGGTAGAACAGTATGCTGAATACCACCGTCGTCTACTCACTATCAAGCCAGGTATTACTGGTATGGCTCAGGTATCGGGTCGCTCAGATCTGCCTTTCGAAGATGAATACCGTCTTGATATTTTTTACATTGAAAATTGGAACCTCCTCCTTGATGTTATTATTTGTCTCAAAACAGCTCGAGCACTTCTTCAGCGTCGTCGCAACATGAAATAAGAGGCAGGTATTTTTGTGGTATACTGACACTAAGTAATACATACACCTATGTCATTTATGGTACGTCTCATTCTTTCCGCCCTAGCCTTTTTGGCTGTTGCTAATTTGGTACCCGGTATTACCGTAGCCAGTTTTTGGACGGCACTAGTCTTGGCTGTCTTGTGGGGAATCATCGGAGTGACTGTGAAGCCTATAGTTCTTATTCTGACTCTCCCAATCAATATCCTGACCCTAGGTATATTCACTTTTATCTTGAATGGTTTCTTTCTCTGGCTTTTGGGAGGTATAGTCAAAGGCTTTGAAGTCCATGGCTTTTGGGTAGCTGTGCTTGGCGCCCTTGTCCTCTCTATTCTCAATATGCTCATTAATTGGGCGCTGGAACGTCTGAATAGCTAGATTTCACTGAAGAGAAAATCGTCCTCACCAAAGGATGATTTTTTATTGACAAAATGTTTAGATACCTGTATTCAGAGGACATGGTTCATTGGGTTCAATAACCCAAACAATTTGGAAAGAGGAGATGACAGATGGAGTTTTTAGTTATCTTGGGTCATCGCCTTGGCCCAGACAATCAACCCTCACCTATTTTGATCGAAAGGCTCAAGCAAGCAAGTGCTATGTATCTGAGCGCACTTGGCCGAGCCGAGCAAGAAGCAACGAGGCTACCCTATAAGGGCATCATCGTGACTGGTGGTATCACTCATCCCAAGCAGACGCTTTCTGAAGCAGAATGCATGAAACGATGGCTGGTGTTGCACGGTATATGTGAGCAGGATATTCTTTGTGAATTTCGAGCTCGTCATACGCTTGAGAATCTCATCAATATCACTACGCTTGTGCGTGAACGGTTCGGCAGGCGTCAACATACCGACCTGCTTGCGGTGACCCATGATTGGCATGCACCCCGTGTGATCAACTACTGGAACCGCAGTCGGACTTTGAATCGGCAGGGTTTCACGTTTAGCACTCTGGCAATGCCCACCAAGCTTCCTCTCAAGGATCGGGTGGCTCAGGGGATGATGAATGCGTTGAGTTGGGTAGATCCCGACAGGCGTTCTGGGGCTATCATAGATTACCGTAAGCCAAAATTGGCTACGGTATAAGTACAACAAGGGATGTGAATCACACACCTTCTCAAACTTTGGGGCTCAACGGTTTATTCCGGCGAGCCCTTTTCTTTTGCAAAAATAATCCAAAAACATAGTCCGAGACTTCCTACAATTACAGAAACCATGAGGATAAGAAGGGGAATCCCTTTTGTGAAATCGGGCTTGTACTGAGACATCCGTTCTACAAGGCGCCAGAGATCCGAGAAGAAGTTGTTCGATGAATAGGCTGGGCGCATCTGGAGAGTCTCGCCAACGTGCGCTTTGTTTTTTAGTACTTCGGTGTAGGTGCGGTCTTTGAACTGTTCTCCAGTACTGGTATTGATGTGGGGAGCGTCACTGCTCTTACGATCATAAGAAGATGTATAGGTGATGTAGGCACAGTACGTTCGGTCTTTGGAGTCGGGGATAGACGGGAAGTTAAAGCGAGTGTAGATGAGGGGCTTTGGCTGTAGGGGAGACCAGGAATCGGTAGCGAGTATTTTTTCGCAAGTGGCATCACGAAGTTCGAAGCGGATAGCCTCACCTGGCCAGAGGTTGATATTACCAATATGAAATTTGACCTCTGAGAGACCATTTTCTTGAGCTACAAACTGCTGGGAGAGGGGCTTATCGATAGCCAGTCGTTGCTGGTCTTTCTTGCCTAAGAAATTGTAGTGAGAATCAGGAAAGGCCAGGTTTGAGACGAAACTGATACCAATACACCAGAACCCTACGAAAAGGCCTCCTAGGAGCATTTTTTGACTTGTAGTGGGCCTTGCCCGGTGGAACAACCTCAAGTTAATCTTTTGCATAATACATTTTTAATCTTTTAGCCAAAAATCTTCTGCCATCAGTAGTTTTGAGATATTGCTCTCTCTGAGTAGCGTCATTTCTATTCAGACAGCCTTCAATATAGATGAGTTTAAAAGGCCGCCTTTCTTTTGTTGAAGGCACCTTTCCGTCTATGTGTTCTTTTAGTCTTTGGTTGATGTTTGATGTATAGCCAACATACCTATCACCGTCTAACTTGCTTTCAAGTACATAAATCCAATATAGACTTCTTGAAGTAGTGCCACCGGGTGAATAGAAGGGCATAATTAGAGGTAATAACGAGGGATAATAACGTCAAAAATAGCATAGAGACAAAGGAGAATCATGCTGAGGGTCAGAGCTTTCAGGAGAGTCGTGAATTGTCTCTTATTCTTAGTGAACAAGAAGCCAAGACCAGTTACGAGAATGAGCAGGTGAGGGACAAGAGAGGGAAGAAAATAGCGACCCGGAGTGCCAATGACTATTTTGCCAGTGGTATCAAACACCCGCCAATCATAGAAACGAATAGCAAACTGGAGGAAGAAAATCATACCAAGTGAAAGAATGATCATCGATTTTTGAGGGAGGTAGTCTTTGATTTTTTTGGAAAAGAGAAAAACAAGTATACCAATCCAAGCAATAAGTTCTACGAAGGCGATGCTATGAAGAAGGGAGGTGTTTATCTTGGTATCAAGCCAACCAAAGTTTCCCCAGTAGGAGGTATGGGTGCGGAGAAAAACATCCAACCCGATGGTCTTGTCTAAGTAAGTAAGAAGAGACTCGAGAGGAGAGGAAAACTTTGAGGGAACTCCAAGGTTGAGAAAAGTAGCCAGGATGTCTTTGGGTATTGAGAAGAAAACGAGCAAGAGGAGAGCTGACCCAGCATAAAAACCAGAGCGGAGTATTTTTTGGTACGAAAATTGATATTTTTGTTGGAAGAAAAAAAGATAGACTAGGAGGTACACCGGTACAAAGGCAATACCAGAGGCTTTACCAAGGAAGGCGAGGAGGAGTCCGGTGATAAGAAGAAGGTGACTTTTGTATGTGGGCTTGGTAATTACTCCTAGAGCGCCCAAAAAGAAAAGGGTTGCTCCAAAGATGAGAGCGATATCAATGTTGACGATTACTCCTGTTGCTAGGAGCATAGGTTGAAAAGCAATCAGTACAGTAAAGAGTATTTGGCGTAAGTGAGTGACGAAGAGTTGCTTTGCTATATGATAGGCAGCCACAATAGTACCAAGGTACAAAAGAAGAGAAAAAAAGCGCATCAAGAAAAAACGCTCGATAAAACCAAGAAAAGAAAAAGTTTTTTCTAGCCAGCTGGTTATCCAGTAGTAGTAGGAGGTATTGGTAGAAATATTTTGAGGGTAGATGTCAATGTACCGTTTGAAGTAGTTTGTTGTAATGAGGGATTCATTGATTCCAACGGTATCCGATGTAAACTGAGGAGTGTTTTCTTCCTGCCACTTCACTTGGTCAAACTGGAGGGCCTGACCAGTCTTGGTGACCTCTTCCGAAAGATGGAAATCTTCCAAGTTTTTCATTTCTGGAGGATTTTTTACCTCTTGAATAGGCCAAGTTTTTTCTTTTGGTTCGGCACGATACTGGATAGTAGCGTAGTGGATTTGTTCATCAGGACCCTGATAAATAGGAAGAGTACAGGCAAAAACAAGCGCTGTAGCACTGACAAAGAGGAATAAGCAAAGAGTAGGTAGGTGTAGTTTCGAAAAGGGCATGACTATAGTATACTAGAAGGGCTTTAAAAAGCTATATTATTATAGATACTTTCTAAAATCTAACGATTTTAAGTATTATTGAATTATGTATATATGATACAGAAAAATATAGGTAAAATTTTGACAGAGATTGAGAAGGTGCTTTCACTGGTAAGTGAGAGTCAGGTAAAAAAATTACAGAAAGAAATTTTAGGAGCTAAAAAAATTGTTGTGTGCGGTGCTGGACGAGTAGGGATGGCGACACGGGGTTTTGGTATGCGTCTTGGACACTTGGGATTGAAGGCTTATACCTTAGGAGATTCAACAGTTCCATCTATCGGAAAAGGTGATTTATTCTTAGTCAGCTCTGGATCAGGAGAGACTCAAACGATTTATGATCTAGTAGAAATTGCTAAGCGTAATGGAGCTACCGTGGCGCTTGTAACTGGTAATCCAGAGTCTCGAATGGGAAAGTTGGCTGATGTAATCGTTAAGATTACAGCTCCTTCGAAGACCAAAGCGGTAGAGGGATTTATTTCTTGTCAGCCAATGACGACCCTCAATGAACAGTGTTTGGGGATTTTCTTTGATGCCCTTGTCCTTGAACTCATGCGTACCATGAAAGAAACCCATGATACCATGTGGGCCCGTCATTCGAATTTAGAATAAAAAATATGAATCATACACATAATTGTAAGTTGGCTGCCTCAATTATTTGTGGCAATCCACTTAGTCTGGAGGCGGATCTTGCGGCGCTGGATAAAGGAGGTATTGATTATATTCATTTTGATATGATGGATGGGGTTTTTGTCCCTCGGTATGGGCTTTTCCCGGAATATCTAAAGGCTATTCGAGCCAAGACAAATGTGCCTATAGAAATTCATATGATGGTAGAAAACCCAGAACCGTACATCCAAGAACTTGTGGATGCGGGTGCGACCATTATTACTCCCCATATAGAACCACTACACCATGTGCATCGTACGGTTTCTCGTATTAAAGCTGCAGGTGCCCAGGCTGGTTTAGCTCTAAATCCAGGTACGCCTTTGACGAGTTTAGATAATATTTTAGAAGATCTTGATTTGGTTATGTTGATGGCGATTAATCCAGGTATCGTAGGCCACAAACTTATCCCAAGTACGTACAAAAAGATTGAGGCTTTGCGAGCCAAAATAGATGAGACAGGAAAAGACATCATTATCGAGATTGATGGCGGAGTAACGCCAGAAAGCGGAAAGGAAATGGTGAAAGCAGGGGCGAATATGCTGGTGTGTGGTACGGGAACAATTTTTCAGCCGCCTGCTTTATTAGATGAAAAAATTTGTGAATTTCGCCAAACCCTTCCTTAATTTCTGTCTATAGATCGTCTGCATGAAAACTCAAACACCACTGAAAGTCTTTATCACTACTTCGGGTACAGGATCTCGTCTAGGGGATATCA
>CAZLQC010000004.1:3446-7587 GCA_964561695.1 uncultured Bdellovibrionales bacterium | reverse complement strand
ACTGGTCAAAATAGGTAAGCGTCCAGCTATTTCTTATATTATTGAGGCTTATCCAAAAAATACGCATTTTGTCATTACGCTTGGATATTTTGGAAACCAGGTAAAAGATTTTTTGGATTTGGTGTATCCTGACCATCGTTTTACTTTTGTGCAGGTAGATAAGTATGAGGGAGAAGGAACAAGTCTAGGGTATTCTATGCTCCAGGCGGCTTCTGCTTTGAAGAGTCCTTTTATCTATCATGCTTGCGATACTATCGTAGAAGAACAAAAAATTCCTTTACCGAAGAAGAATTGGATTGGAGGATACAAGGGGGATGGTTCTTCACACTATGCATCTTTTGATGCGGTTGGAGAGAAGGTACAGCAGATGCATGATAAAGGGATGCTGGATCCAGACTACCTGCATATTGGACTCATAGGAGTGTATGATTATCAGTTGTTCTGGAAAAATCTCAAAGCTTTGTATGAGGCTGACCCTAAAAATAGTGCTCTGAATGATGTAGAAGTAATCAGACAAATGCTTGATCAGGGAGTGTCTTTTTCAGCGGTAGAGTTCAAGAAATGGCATGATATTGGCAATGTAGAAAGTTTAAACAAAGCTCGTGAAGAAATCGCAGATTCTTTTCGAATTCTTGATAAGGCTGATGAATCTATTTTCATTTTCAATAAATCAGTTGTGAAGTTTTTTGCTGATGAAAAACTTGTAGATCAACGAGTAAAACGTGGGTATATTCTCCAGGGGTTGGTACCAAAAATAGAGGGTGTTAAAAAGAATTTTTATAAGTACAAATACACCGACGGTCAGCTATATTCTAAGGTAGCTCATCCAGAAGATTTCTCTCGTTTTTTGGCATGGAGTCAGAAAAAACTTTGGAAACCATCTCATGAAGTGAGTGATAAAAAGTTTACAGAAGTGTGTTTTGATTTTTATTACACCAAGACGGTAGAACGAGTAGAGAAGTTTCTTCAGTCTCGATCTGTTCGGGATAAAGAAGATATAATCAATGGTGAGCGAGTACCAACGGTAGCGAAGATGCTTAAAATGATTGATTTTCAAGAGCTTTGTCAGGGAAAACAGACGTTTTTTCATGGGGATTTTATCCTAGATAATCTTCTAAAAACCAGAGTAGGATATACACTTTTGGATTGGCGTCAAAATTTTGGCGGACTACTTCGTTCAGGAGATATTTATTACGATCTTTCAAAGTTAAATCATAATCTGACGGTTAATCATGAAATCATCAACAAAAATCTCTTTACCATTGATGTCAAAAAAGAAGGAGTGGTATGTGATATTCTTCGGAAAGAAAATCTGGTTCGTTGTCAGGAAAGCCTGTTTCGGTTTTTGAAAGAAAATGGCTATGATGAGAAAAAAGTAAAAATTCTGACTGCGATTATTTGGCTCAACATGTCTCCACTTCACCACCATCCATTTGATCTTTTCCTTTTCTACTTTGGAAAGTTGAATCTGTGGCGAGCTCTTGATGATAAGTAAAGCGTATGAAAGGAAAAATAAAAAACCTTATTTTTGATGTCGATGGAGTTTTTACGGACGGGAAGTTCTACTATACGGTCGACGGTAAAATCATGAAGAAATTCGGTCCTGAAGATAATGATGCCATCAGCTTATTGAAGGATCGTTTGAATATTTGTGCTGTTTCAGGTGATAAAAATGGTTTTGCTATTACCAAAAAACGTATCTCCGATGACATGGGACTGCCTTTAGATTTGGTAAGTACTTTTGAACGGATCGAGTGGATTCGAGAGCGATTTGATCCTGAAGAGACCATCTATATGGGCGACGGTATTTTTGATCCACTGGTATTCAAGCACGTTGCGTACAGTATCGCTCCTGCCAATGCTTTTTATAAAACCAAAGAGCACGCTGATTTCATCACTGAGGCAAGAGGAGGAGAGGGTGCAGTAGCAGAGGCCTGTCTCCATATTTTAGAGAAGTTCTTTGATGAGCCATTTGATGTGCATACCCTTGAGCTTAAGAAAGGGTCTGGCGCGTGGAAAAAATAAATTAACAAAACTATGGAATATATCGAAAGAAAAGAAAGCATAATTACAGGCAAAGCAAATCTTGAACCCTTGCATACCTTTAAAGATTTCCCAGTTTTTTTTGGGTGTGTTGATACCAATCCTAGTGAAGATATAAAGGCTGATATGAGCTGGACAATCTGTCCGGAGTCTGGAATTATTCAGCTTGATAAACTCATTCCACTGGATGTTCTCTATCAAGAGCAGCACGTAGATGGCATCGGTCCTACGTGGGAGCGCTACTACCAAGATTTCGCCTCATATATTCTCAAGCAAAATCCAGGCCAGGTATTGGAGATTGGTGGAGGAGCTGGAAGATTGGCACACTTAGTGACTGAACAAAATGAAAAGGTGACATGGACTATCGTTGAACCAAATCCGTGGATTGAAGAGACAGATCGCGTCAGGGTGAAACGTGGCTTTTTTGATGAGTCATTTCAGTATGAGGGCGGCTGCGATACAGTTGTTTTCTCTCAGGTATTAGAGCACGCCTACGATCCGCATGCTTTTATTCGCTCCATTGCAAAGTTTTTGAAACAGGGAGAAAAGCTGGTGTGTGCGTATCCAAACCTTGAAGCATGGCTCAAGCAAAAATACACCAATGCTATCAACTTTGAACACAACATGTTTTTGACAGATTATTTCGTAGATTTTCTTCTCAAAAAATACGGTTTTGAAATTAAAGATAAGCACTTCTACGAGGATCATAGCGTGTATTATGTGGCTGAAAAAATCTCAGATGAAGTAACAGAGCCAGCTTTTGAGAATAAGTACGTGGAATATAAGAGTATTTTTGAAGAGTACATCGCGTATTATGAAAATCTAGTGAAGGATTTTAATGAGAAAATGGAGAATTTTTCGGGAGAAGTGTATATTTTCGGAGCTCATATTTTTTCTCAGCACTTGCTTCAGGTAGGACTTAAAGAAGAAAAAATCACTGCTATTTTGGATAACTCACCTAAGAAGGAGGGTAAGCGACTCTACGGATCTCACCTCCGAGTTGAAAATCCAGAAGTGCTTCGAGGCAAGCAGGCAGCGGTTATTTTGAAGGTAGGTGTTCATCGAGATGATATATTGAAGCAGCTGCTTTCAATTAATCCTGATGTGGTTATCTTTGAGTAAAGAGAGAGATTCTATGAGAAAATCTGGGCGTATTTTTGTAGATAGTGGGATAGCTGGCGCTGCTCAGATTTTTCAGAATATTCAAGTACGAGAATTTCTCGCTCATTTGTCTTGGTCTTTTTTGGGAGGGGTATTTGCATTCGGGCTTCTTCTTTTAAGTAATATTCTTGCTGGTAGATGGTTGGGACCGGAGGAATATGGAAAATTTAGCGCAGTCTTTACGGCTGCACAGGCCTTGTTGGTTTTCATGCTTTTAGGTATGGATATTAGTGTGGCGAGAAAGTTGGCACGCGAGGTTCAAGATGACGAGAATAGGAAAAAAACAGTTACAAACAGTCTTTACCTTGTTTTTCTAGGAATAGTTTTTTTTGCAGGAGTCTCTTTGATATTGATTTTTATTTTTCAATCAAAGTTTACAAGCGTAGAAAAAGGAATTGCCCTTTGGTCAATTTTTTTAGCAGCCATGCTCGCCTTTCGTCAGGTTTTAGAAAGTATTGCTCGAGGAAAAAAACGATTTAAACAGCAAGCAATTCTTCGTCTCGTAGAAGGAGGGATTATTGTGAGTTCTTTCGTTTTTCTTTTTTGGGTATTGGATTGGAGAATTTATCAAAGCTATGTGTGGGCACTCGCGTTTGGTGCAGGTATGCTCGTGATTGGATACAGACTTTTTCTGGTAAAGAAGTTAGGGCGACCAGAAAAAAAAGAAATGCTTGATCTGCTTCAATTTGGAAAAATTGCGTTTGTAGCAAACCTTTTGGGGACAGTTTTCGGTACGTTAGATAAGTTCGCTATAGCTCATTATTTAAGTTTTGAACAATTAGGTATATACACAGCCTATTTCACAGTTTCTATTCTTCTAGTCTCACAGGTAGGAGGGTTATTTGATAATGTTTTTTTCCCCACCATTGCTAAAATGAAGAATGATTTATATAAAGTGACGCAGATAGTAGACCGTCTCTCTCTTATTCTTTTTGGA
>CAZLQC010000004.1:1869-3436 GCA_964561695.1 uncultured Bdellovibrionales bacterium | reverse complement strand
TTATAACGGTATTTTTCGGGATGCATTTTTTTGGTCCGTCTTTTGAGGTGGTTCTTTCATATGTGTTTGGTTTTAGTGTCATAGCTGCATTAAAGTTTATTTTAATTGTAAATACTTCTCTTATCACGGCTCACTCTGAAGAATCCCTCAAGTTGGGAGTGATATACGGAAACAGTATTAATCTTCTTTTTATTTTTATTTTTCTCGCCTTTGTAAGTCATTATGCCTTAACCATTCAGGTGATGATATACTTTTTGATGGTGTACATGGCAGGGTTTATTGTTCTTAATAAATGGATTTTATACAGAGTAGGTGTTTATAAAAAGAGTATATGTTAGAAGAAAAACCTTTAGTTTCAGTTATAATTCCAACAAGAAATAGAAAGAAGTTTGTGCAGTTTGCTCTTCAGTCTGTTCTTGCTCAAACATACAAAAATTTACAAATTATTGTTCACGACAATAACTCTACAGATGGAACAGAAGAGTTTTTGGAGAAAGAATTAACTGACCCTCGCGTAGAGTACTATCGAGTAACAAGTGATTTGTCGATGACTGAGAATTGGAATACGGCTTTTAAATATGTGAAAGGAGTACTTTTTACTCGTCTCGATGATGATAATGTATTTTCAAATGATTTTGTAGAGGCCTGTGTTGATAATATTCAAAAAGGTGGATTTGATGTTTTTATGTACTCTCCTTTGAATATCAATGTCAAAGACAATATGTATTCCATGTTTCTCCCTGATGCTAAAATATGGAATTTAACTAAGTATCAATTTTTGTACTTAGAGTATTTTAATTTTACGGATTCTAACTACGTTCTCTATAAGAAAGAAGTAGTGGATGAGGTATTTCCTGATGGCGATATTTATCAGACCACTCTTCCTGATCGATATTTAAATTACTTTATAGCAGCTTTACCAAATATTCATATTGGCATGAGCACGCTTCTTAAAGGTGTGACGAGGTTTGATTATCGGGATCCTCTTACGAATACTGAGAATCTCACATATTATTCTTATGAGAATGCGGATATTGAATCTTTGGTAGAAAAACGAGATTGTCATGAGAACTTTAGTATGCATAGGGTGAGTGTGTTGCAGCGGTTTTTGAGTAAAGCTCATGATACTGACATAGAAAATTTCTGCAATCAATTTCTTGTTCATGAAGATTTTTATCCTACTGTGGCAAGATTAGGTCACCTTTATTCTGTAAGGGGTGTGGACTCTCAAAAAGAATTGAAAGCGTATGCGCATTATTTATGGGAAATTATACGAGATTTTTTCCAGCATTCAGGGAAGTGTTTTGAAGGTAAAAAAGGAACAGGAGTACTTCTAATTACTTACTGGAAATTGTATATAGGACTTGGGGTATCTCTTTTGTATACCTTGTTTGGGTTTCAAAAAGAAAAAATTATTGCAAATGAACAGAAGGGAAATGAAATAGTTCAAAGCATCATTCAAGGAGTAGCTGTTGATCATTATAAAGCGAGAAGCCTTTTTGGCTCTCTAGAGAAGAATCTTGAAAATGTTACTCAGTATAAAATGTAAGTTAACTCGATAACTTTT
>CAZLQC010000004.1:0-1859 GCA_964561695.1 uncultured Bdellovibrionales bacterium | reverse complement strand
CAATGAAGATTGGAACAAGCAATACGGACATCAAGTGGGTGTAGATAGGGTTCGGAAAAATCTCAATCTTTCTTTGATGGAAATAGATGCTTATTTCAAGAAATTTTTGCCCGTGTGTGTTGGTAAAAAATTTCTTGAAATAGGGTGTGCTCCTGGGAGATGGATGCATTATTTTAAAGAGAGTTTTCAGTGCGAGGTAGAGGGTATCGAGTATACTCATGACGGAGTTTTGGCTACTCGAGACAACTTAGAAAAACTGGGTGTAAAAGCTATCGTTCATGAAGTGGATTTTTTTGAGAATCAGTTGCCTTTAGAAACGTATGGAAAAGTTTTTTCTTTCGGATTTATAGAACACTTCGATAATATCCCTCTGGTTATGGAGAAACATTGGTCTTTGGTAGCTAGGGGTGGATTTTTGATAGTAGGGATACCTAATTTAAGGGGTATCAATGAAAAAATACAACGTTTCTACAGTCCCGAAGTATTAGCGGTACATAACCTCAAAAGTATGGATCTTGAGATTTATAAGAATCTTAATCTCCCTGGAGCTCAATTGATAGATTTGAGATACTGTGGCAAACTAAATCTTACTCTTTTTGGAGGTAGGCCTATGTTGGCAAGGTGTATGAGTATTGTTCAGTTGGGACTAACAGTACTGTACCGTCTTTTAGGTAGAAGATTTATTTCTGATAATGAGAATTGGTCACCGTATATATTTATGATTTTCAAAAAGGTATGATGTCATTAGACAAAGAAAAAATAGTTGAAAGGTTGCGTCCAAAAATTTGGCAATGGGATTACTTGGGTCTTATGCCTGTCCGCTTTTATTTAGGGAAATTTTCCCAGAAAATAAAAGAGGAAAAAATGGAAAATATCCTAGATCTTGGTTGCGGGGTGAAACCCTATGAGAGTCTCTTTCCCTTTGCTAAAAAGTATGTAGGTTTTGATGTGGAGCCACACTCGCGAGTGGATGTCACGGGTTTTAATTGGGATTTGCCTTTCGAAGACAATGAGTTTGATGCACTTATCAGTACTCAGGTATTGGAACATACTGCCAAGATACGAGAGACAGTAACTGAAATGCGTCGAGTTGTGAAGTCAGGAGGTCTTATCTATGTCTCGGTACCGCTTACGTTTCCGGAGCATGGAATCCCGTATGATTTCTATCGCTTTACGCGGTATGGTCTTCGTGAGGTGTTTAAAGATTTTGAAATTATCTCTCTGACGCCACACAATGGATACCTCGCGACACTACTTCGTTTGTGGAACGCATTTTTGAACTATATCCCTGGAGCCAGGTTTTTCCTCTTTCCTGTTTTTTTGGTGAACAATATCCTAGCACTTTTCTTTGACGGGATAGCCAGGCTAGCGAGTCACTTACCACATACCTTGGTTAAAGAAGCATATGACAAAGTGTATATGGGTATGACTGAGAGTTATTCAATAATTTTGCGTAATCAAAAGTAGTTAGGCTCTGAAGAGCTCTCGGTAGCGAGTAAGGGTTTCCTGGAGGTCAAATCTTTGAAGAGCTGTTAGTCGAGCATTTTTGGCGAGAAAAGACCCTTTTTTTATGTCACCAAGAAGCCTTTCGGTGGCTTCTAAAATCGCTTCAGAACTCTCTTGGGGTATAAGAAGGGCATTGGAGTCATGACTGAGAAACTCACGGTTCTCAGGGATATTGGTAGTGATAATAGGGAGAGAGCTCGCCATAGCTTCCATGAGAGCATTCGACATCCCTTCAAAGAGAGTAGGAAAGACAAAAATATCAATAATCGAGAGGAGTTCTGGAATGTCTTGGCGGTTACCGAGAAAAACAACATACGGAGAAAGATGAAGGTTTTTTACCTGTTCTTCAAGTC
>CAZLQC010000003.1:0-41035 GCA_964561695.1 uncultured Bdellovibrionales bacterium | reverse complement strand
CGGAGTCACCAGCAACACGAATACCAATATAATAATCTCCTGAATCAAAGTTAATACCTTGAGAGAATGGGGTTGTCCCTCCCAGAGAAGCACGGAAAATACCATTTTTGACTTCTACCGTTTGGGTTTCCTCCCAAAGTTTTGGATCAGAATTTGATGGATAGGCATCAGTTGTGGTGCGATTGGCGGCGTACAGAGCAAAGCGGACCTCATAAGTACCATTAGTTACAATCTGGTTTTCTGAGTTAAAAAGAGATGCAGAGATAGAAATGAGGCGAATTGAGTTCGAATTTGATTGATTGGACTGCGCAAAAACGGACTTCTGGTTAAAGCCCCACCCGATTATCACCACCAAGCTTAAAGCTATGAAGAGTGATGTGTATGCTGTTTTTCGGTTTTTATTTTTTACATAAAATAGCATGGAAATGGAATCATTATTCCTTTACAAGTATACCACGATTTTTGCTTTGCCAATAGTCTTTTTGTGTATAACTTGCAAAGAAAATCTCACCTCTTTTTAGGTCGAGATTTTTTGTCAAATTTTCACCAAATTACTTATCAACTGCCCATCCAAATGTATCTCCCACCGCCCCCGCAATGAGGTCAAAAAGAGATACCGTTTTGGAACCAGTAGATACAGCATAGGAATCACTCGAAAACTTGTTACCGAATCGATCTTCAGCATTGATCACGTAGATATAGGTAGATGCCTGTTCAAGGGCAGGAATGATAATGCTATGACTGAAACTATAATCACTCTCTGTAATATCCTGCTTTTCTTGGCCAACCTTAGAGTATTGGATGGTAGACTTGGCAAGCTTGTTGGTACTCCAAGTCAACACGAGTTTTACACCCTGATTGTTTTTTTCAGTAAAAGACTCGCCACGAACACCTGATATTTCTAGCGGCTCAGGAGAATCCTCCAACAAAATTAATTCAGCCTCACCTCCAATAGCAATATCACCCACCTTATACGTCTCACTTTCATATTGAGCTGTACCGAAGAGAGCGTCCGTACTGAGATTATCCAATGAAGGCGGTGCTGCTTGGAGTGTCTGCGGTTTAGACTCAACTGCTGGCACTGGCAACGCCTCTTCCGTTACATCGGGCTTAGCAGAAAAACGTGTGTAAGCAAACCAGCCAATCCCGCCAAACAAAAAAAGGAGGAGTAGAATAATAATCCACTTCTTCATTTTTGATTTCTGTTTTTCTTCACCCGCACCGCCCGCTTGAACATCGGGAGTGACTATTGGCTCAGCCATAGATACGTTCACGTACACGCTTTTTAGATACAAATAGTATACCACGAAAAACTGCCAATGCTAAGCAAAAAAGTCCCTTTTCTTGATTATATTCTCCAAAGACATCCCTGCCCGGTATCACAATCCTCTATTTCAAAAATGTCGACTCAAAAATACCCTACAACTTTTCTTATTTGCAATTGTGGTACTGGGTATACTACCATTGAAATACTTATTTTTTGACGTCCTATTTTATGTCCCATCACTACATTGTCATCATGGCTGGCGGATCAGGTACTCGACTTTGGCCCCTCTCGCGAAAAAATGATCCCAAACAATTTCACGCCTTTCTTTCCGAAAAAACACTCCTACAAGAAACCTACGACCGAGCACTGTTAGTCGCTCCAGCATCACATATTTATATCTCAACCACAGATACCTACCAACACCTGGTTCTTGAACAACTTCCTGGAGTTTCTGCAGAACATCTTATCCTTGAACCGAGTGCCAGGAATACCGCCCCAGCTATCACTCTCGTAGCTGCTACCATAAGAGCCATTGACCCACAAGCAGTGGTCGCTACTATTGCCTCTGATCATGCCATCGATAATAACGAAGAGTTCGTCGCTACTATACAAACAGCCTTCGCAGTTGTTGAAAAATATCCGAAAACACTGACTACTATCGGCATCAATCCTACCAAACCAGATACTGGTCTTGGATATATCAAAATTGGTGAAGAATGCCTATTTCAAGGCCAAAAGAGGGTCTTTTTCATTGATCAATTCAAGGAAAAACCTGATGCTGAAACCGCTCTACGCTACACGGAAGATTGGGGTTATCTCTGGAATGCTGGTTATTTTATTTTCAAAACCGACACACTCCTTGGTTGGATGGAGATGTATTCTCCAGAGCTGGTCGCTGGCATCCAAACCCTCCTCCTTGCAGATACTGTAGAAGCAAAAAATACAGCCTATGAAACATGTCCCAGTGAACCTATCGAACCCCTCATGATTGAAAAACTCGCCCCAGAAGAACGCCTTGTCATCCCGAGTAGTCTTCAGTGGAGTGATGTTGGAAATTGGAGTACTCTACTCCAATTTCTGAAAGAGAAAAAGGGACTCTCTCATATTATTGAAGAGCCTCATCTCGATCTTGGTAGCCACAACATTCTCATCAAAAGTACAGTGCCAAAAACTGATCGTAAAAAAATAGTCACTCTTGGTTTAGAAGATATCGTCATTATCGATACTCCGGATGTCCTCTTCATCGCCAATCAACACAAGGCCAATTCCGAAATGAAAAGCCTTATTGAGAAAGTCAAGGACTCTTCTTCTGAACTCCTCTAGTTTTGCCTTGGAGCAATTCTACCAAGGAGAGCATCGAGTTCTTCTTCTGAATAATACTCAAGTATCACTCGACCACCTTTACCGCTCGGACTGATTTTAACTTTGGTGCCAAGTAACTGTGTCAGTTCATCGGCCTTAGCAGCCAACATCACTTGTTCAGGTTTTTGAACACGTACATGACTCTTGACTACCACGCTCCGTACTTTGCTTTCTGTTTCTCGCACTGTCAGTTCCTCACTTAGAATAAGTTCGAAGACAGCCCTTTGTTTTTCTTTATTTTCAATTCCCAGAAGAGCCTTCGCATGCCCTTCGCTGATCTTGCCCTCACTCACAGCTCGCTGCATGTCAATTGGGAGCTGAAGAAGACGTATACTGTTGGCTACTGTGCTACGACTTTTGCCCATCTTGCGGGCCACCTCTTCTTGATTCATGCCAAACTCATGGAGCAAACGCTGATACGCTTTGCCCTCTTCAATAGGATTGAGGTTGTGACGCTGGATATTTTCGATGATAGCCAACTCCAACTTTGTCTGCTCACTAGCCACCCGGATAATCACTGGCACTTCTGTTAATCCAGCCCTTTTCGCGGCTTGAAAACGCCTTTCTCCAGCTATTAGCTCATAATGCTCACCTGCCTCGGTAACTACAAGTGGTTGTAAAATACCATGCTCTTTGATAGATTCCGTTAGCTCAGCGAGCTTTGTTTCGTCAAAATGAGTCCTCGGTTGATGTGGATTGGGAACAATCAACGCTATAGCAACCGTCATCCCATCTTTGTTCTTCTGTCCTCTTTGGTCGATCGGCTGAGTATCTCGTAAAGCAGTTTTTTCAAACATGAAATTACCTCCAGTCACTGGTGTATGAGTCTTCTCCTCTGGAGACTCTTCTTTTTTAGGAGGAATCAATGATGCTAATCCCCTGCCAAGTCCGTACTGCTGTGCCATAGTTTATACAATTTTAATTTTCTTTTTCTCTCCATCTTCGCGACTAATAATTTCTTTGGCTACCGCTTTATAAGCTCGTGCCCCCTTGGAAAAAGCATCAAAATCAAGAATGGATTTTCCAAAGCTGGGTGCCTCAGCTAGACGAATAGATCGTGGGATCACACTTTCAAACACCGGTCCCGGAAAATGAGTACGCACTTCAGTTACTACTTGGCGTGCTAGACGATTACGTCTATCAAACATAGTAAGGAGCGCTCCACAAATTTTGAGGTTCGGCTGTAATCGTTCACGAACCAATTCAATAGTCCCGAGTAACTGACTCAATCCTTCAAGTGCATAGTACTCTGTTTGTACTGGAATCACTACTTCATCAGAGGCCACTAGCCCATTGATAGTGAGGAGTCCTAGTGATGGTGGGCTATCGATCAGAATATAGTCGTAGTACGGTTTGATTTGTCTCAAGACATTTTGCAAACGGTACTCTCGACCTTCGAGATGCACCATCTCTATCTCAGCCCCCGCCAGATCTTGCGCTGCCGGTATCACATGAAAGTTCTCCGTTTCCGTCTGAAGAATAATTTCCTGTGGCGGCAAACCGCCAATCATAGAGTGGTACAAGTTCTTACTCATGGCCCGAGGATCAATCCCGAGACCTGATGAAGCATTGCCCTGAGGGTCAAGATCCACCAACAACACCCGCCTCCCCAGCTCCGCGAGGTAACGCGCTACATTGATAGTCGAGGTAGTTTTACCCACGCCACCTTTTTGATTAATAAAACCAATTGTTTTGGCCATCATAATATACAGCTGTTCAAGTCTCTCCTAGTATACGTTTACCCCGTGAAATAGACCAGGGGTCTAACTGCTGCGCCGTATTTTACTAGGTGAATTGACAAGTGAGAGTCAATTTTCTATGCTTGGTCTAGCGAAAAATCGCCGTGGTGGTGGAATCCTGCCTGCCGGCAGGCAGGGGTAGACAAAATGGGCGAGTGGTGGAATGGTAGACACGTTTGACTCAAAATCAAATACTGGTAACAGTGTGTGGGTTCAAGTCCCACCTCGCCCACAAAAAATCCCGCGATAGCAATATCATGAGAGTTCGAGTCTCTCCCGCGGCACTGGTAAAAAATAGCGCTTGAAGCGCTATTTTTGTTGGAAAAAGTCTGCTATTTTCTTACCTTTATTCCCTGGCTGAGCCTCCCATTGACTAGTCACATACTGCCACCAATCAGGAGTATATTTCTCAAAAGCAGCTACTAAAAACTTCCAAAAAATCTCTCTGGATTCGTTACTCTTGCCGGACTGAATAGTCTTTAATAGATCTTCTGAAACTGCTTCGACAGCTGGTTTTTCATTACGAATAAAAAGCCCTCCTCCAAAATAAAGTCCCGGGCGCTGATCAGAAGTAAGATGGTTACCGGGCATATACTCTAACGGTATCCAGCTTTTGAACTGAATAAACTCGTCTTGACCAATTTTTTGTTGTGAAGATTGAAAAACAGGCTCAAAAAGAGTACTCCCTCTCAGTTCATGCTCGTAAACTAACGGGTCTGGTCGCTTGCCATGATCATCATTCCCAAGACCACTGAATTGCTGTGTAGTACTGTCAAACAAATACCCTACCTGTCCAAGGGTCGCGGTGCTATCAGAATAATATCGAGAACCAAGTTTGCCGTTAGCAGATATGCCAAAAATGAAATCTGGGTGTGATGAAACGAGCTGTAATAATTCCTGCACCAGCCTTTCTTCTCGCACTTCTTTGTTTTCTATCATTTCTCTTGGCTCTGACACTGTCTCTCCTAAAGGATTCTCAATTATTTCAGAGATTGTCCCTACCTTCTCTTGCTCTACCAACTTATCGAGAACTCTTTCTCGTCTTTTTGCCAGGGCTCCTGCACCACGCTCTGACAAAATTTGCACCTGGTCTCTCATTACTACACACAACTGCTCCCCTTGAAATACTTCAGTCTTAATAAAAAGTTTTTTCTCATCTTCTTCTAGATTCTTTTCAAAACTACTCACTACCCGGAGAGGAGTATTATGCTGAATAATCATTCCTGCGTTTTCATACGTACCAGTTATATGTAGAGGAATAGTCCCATCAGGCGCTTCTGTAAAGGCGAGCGCGCCAGAAGTAACGTCAATAAATACCTTCGGGATACCGCCGAGCATGATACCCGTGCCTTCAAAGCTGTGTCCCTGGTGAATATCATGGGGAAGTACTGCCAGGGTGATTGTTTTTTCTATTGGATCATAGTAAATATTCTCCCGTAAAATACCGATATTCTTATCTGTTTTGTCAGAAGATTCTATATGACGAAGCAATGAGAGATGATTATTCTCTCGCGCCCACTGCTCTATAGGTACCCGGACGTGCTCGGGCTTTTCTATCAAGTCTTTCGAATCTTTCTCCAGATTAGGTTTGGGTATTTCATGCATATATTTATCCCTATAGGTTCTCCCTCAAGGCAGCTTCGGTCACTCGAGCCAAAAGAACAGCCACCGTCACCGGACCCACCCCACCAGGTACGGTGGTGACCCAGATATCTTCACGATATACACCATCATCACGAGTGACATCACCTATCACTCTCCCCTTCTCATCATAAGTAATTCCTCCATCGATAATCACTGCACCCTTCTTACAATCAAAGGTTGAGAGTGAACTAGCATCACCACTCGCCGAGAGTATGACATCAGCTTCTTTGATAGCATTCCGTATTTTTTCCGTCTCTTGTTTCAAAATATACTGTGCATCTAGCCCCTCATCCTGAAGCGCTTTCTCAAGTACCTCCCCCATCAAGGTAGAATCTACCAGAGCCAGTCCGGTTTTACGAGAAACCTCTGGAGCTGATCGTACAAGCTCTATCATGGCTCGCGGAAACACTGGCAGACGTTCTCTATCACCTTCCAAAAATTTCTTAATCGTTTCTGGATGAAAGCCATCTGTGTCTTTAGATGGCTCTATAAAAGCAATAATTCGGTCAGTATCGAGATGATTTGGTAATGGCAACTGTACAATAATGCCATGGATATGAGGTGTCTCGTTCCACTCCTGTATAGCAGTAATGACTTCTTCTTCAGTTATATTTGAAGGAAAGACTTTTTTGCTAAAATGAATGCCGAGCTCCTTGGCTTTTTTTTCTTTGATGCCTACATATAGGTGTGAGGGCGCATCATCTCCTACCAAAATAACCCCTATTCCTGGGGTCAATTGACTCTTTTGTATACGCAACTGAGTTGCGTTTAGTATTTTTTCAGCAACAAGAGTTCCGGAAAGCAACATGACTTAGAGTATAAAAAGTAAGAAAAGAATACCGACAAGAATTCGGTAGTAGCCGAAAGGAGCAAAGGTATGAGTTTGCACAAAACGAATGAGAAATTTGATAGCTACCATAGCTACCAGATACGCGATGAGAAAACCAAGAACAAGCATCCCTCCATTAGCATTCACCAAAGCTCCACTATTTTCGTAGAGATCTTTCGCAGTAGCCGCTATCATAGTCGGCACCGCCAATAAGAAAGAAAATTCCACAATTACACTCCGCTCCATGCCAATAATCAGCCCTCCAAGGATAGTGGCTCCTGCCCGAGAGACTCCAGGAATAACAGCCAGGGCCTGAAAAAGGCCGATAGAGAAAGCGGTACGATAGGTAATATGATCAAGCGAGGTAATGGTTTTGGCTTTTTTGGCTTGGAAATGTTCAATGATGAGGATAGCTAGACCTCCTAAGATCAAAGCCCAAGCCACTACGGTCGGTGCTGCAAAAAGCGACTTGATAAACGGGTAGAAAAAAGCCCCCACCACAATAGCTGGAAGTACTCCGACGATGAGCTTCTTATTCATATCCCAATCAAGAAGAAAGCGCTTGGAATACAAAGTCACTACCGCAAGGATGGCACCCAACTGAATCACCACCTCAAAAGTTGAAAGGAACTCTGTGTATGAGAGACCAAGGAGTTTTGAAGCTAGAATAAGATGCCCAGTCGAAGAAACCGGCAGGAATTCTGTCAGTCCTTCTACTATCCCAAGAATAACCGCATCAAAAAAATTCATACTCTACTTTTATTGGATCTAGAAGAGGGCTCCGGGTAACTTATCGAGAGTCAACACGGGCGCGTGTTCTGTCTTAGCTGATTCAAGAAGTGCTTTGTTGCCGTGAAGCTCATGAATGACATCCCAGCTCCGTAGCTCTGGATAACGCTTCAGAATTTCTTCTATAATCTCCACCGTCACCCGCACATCGGCAGCCCCTGAGTGAGCATGAGTATGTTCTTTGCCACAGTAAAGTTTGTACGCAGCGGTTAGATTACGCGGCTTGAACATATCTCTCGGCTCTTTGGAGTGGTAGAGAATCTTGGCATCAAGAATTTTCTTCTGACTAAAGTCAAAAGTCTTACCCACACTGGCAAAGGTATTACGGAGAAATGGTAAATCAAAACCGGTGATATTGAATCCTCCGACATCAGCTCCATCAAAGGTGTTCCAGAGGCCAAAAGCCAGCGTCGCAAAACTCGGGCAGTCTGCTACATCAGCATCACTGATACCGTTGATTTTGGTAGCCACTTCAGGGATAGGCATGCCTGGATTGATCCGCAAAACTTCAGCGATTATTTCACCATTGGGCATGATTTTCTCGTAGGCAATCTCGAGAATCTTGTCCTCAGAAGTAGAGAGCCCGGTCGTCTCAAGATCAAAGATAATCAGTGGTCGATCCAGTGGCAAATAATCAGTAATCGTCGTTCGCATGTGGTTCCATTAAAGCAAGAATGTGCTTATTCTAGCATCAGAAATGACTTCTGACAAAGAAAAATCGCGCCCTTACCGTTGGGTATTGACGCGATCAAAGGTGGGGAAATTGAATGATTCACACTGGAAATCATCATTTAATCACAAGCCGCGAGCAACGCTTCTGCATGAACTCGCTCCCAATCTGTCACTTCGCCCGAAGGCTCTGATGATGGTCGGCAAATACGAGCTACCATATCGACCACATCAGCTCGGGTATACGGGTATGTGGCCCAACGTTCATCAATGAGATCGACAATACCTGGCGAATACAAACAGGCCATGAATTCTCTCCTTATTCCTGCGCTTCAATACCCTACCACATGGTAAATTTTACTCAACTGTGACACTTTTGGCGAGATTTCGAGGTTTATCAACATCATAGCCAAGCTCAACACTCATGTAGTAGGCAAAAAGTTGGAGTGGGATGATAGAGAGGAGTGGTGTGAGCATCTCGATAGTCTTTGGGATATACACTACTGCATCTGCCTTCTTGGCTATACTGGTATTCCCCTTGGTGGTAATAGCTAGCACGGCTCCACCACGAGCTTTGATTTCTTCAAGTCCCGAAAGGTTTTTCTCATACACGCTGTCCTCAGGTACCACTACTATCGAAAGAGAATCTTGGTCCACCAGTGCTATCGGTCCATGCTTCATCTCGCCAGTGGCGTAGCCCTCGGCAGAAACATAGGCGATCTCTTTGATCTTGAGCGCTCCCTCAAAAGCAATGGGGAAATTGTACTTACGTCCCAGAAAAAGGTAATTCTTACGGCCTCTGAATTTCTTGGCTAATTGCTTCATATCCTTACCGCTCACAAGGACCTGTTCCATCAGTTTTGGCAACTGCTCAAGAGCACGCGTAATCTTCTTGCCATCGGTGAGCGAGAGCCCCCTTCTCCGTCCCAAAAATAGGGTCAGGAGAGCGAGAACACCTAGTTGTGAGGTGAATGCCTTAGTCGAGGCTACACTGACCTCACGGCCCGCATGATTGTAAATACCGGCATGAGTTTCCCGGGCAATAGTAGAGCCTACTGTATTCACAATTCCCAATACCAGAGCCCCCTGACGTTTGGCTTCACGGATGGCTGCCAGTGTATCAGCAGTCTCGCCAGACTGGGAAAGTGCTATGACAGCCGTATGTTTATCAATCAGGAGTTTGCGATAACGAAATTCAGAAGCAAACTCTACCTCGCACGGGATTCCCGCAAACTCTTCCAGCATATACTCCCCCACCAGACTGGCATGGTACGACGTCCCGCATGATATGAGAATAATCCTCTTTATTGTCGCAAGACGCTTCTCTACTTCTCGGAGTCCGCCCAAGCGAGCAGATCCCTCAGTCACGAGCAACCTCCCTCGCATAGCATCTTCTAATGCTCGTGGTTGTTCATAAATTTCCTTCAACATGAAGTGGGGGTAGCCATCTCGTTTGGCTTCTGTCTCAGACCATTCCACATCTACCACTTCTTTTTTACTGATTTTGCCACGGGCGTGTACCGTATAGCCACTAGGCGTCAGCACGGCATACTCACCATCTTCAAGGTAGACCACCCGCCTAGTATGAGGAAGAAGTGGTGAAACATCTGATGCCACAAACCACTCATCCTTACCAACTCCAATAACCAAAGGACTTCCCATCCGAGCCACCAATAAACGTTCAGGTTCAGCCTGATTCACCACCGCTATCCCATAAGTACCTTTGAGTTTACCCAAAGTCAAGCGAAAAGCTTCCTCAAAACTCATACCTACCTGGATAGATTCTCGCAACAAATGCACGATAACTTCACTATCTGTATCTGAACGAAAAACAATTCCTTTCTTCTCAAGATCCATCTTCAAGAGAGCGTAGTTTTCGATAATGCCATTATGAACCAACGCGATTCCCCTACTAGTATCCAGGTGTGGATGAGCGTTTTTCTCGCTCGGCTTTCCATGAGTGGCCCAACGAGTATGGGCAATGCCAACATTACCCACTACGCTTACTTTCTCGAGCTTTTCTTCCAGGTTAGCTACCTTACCTAGCGCTTTCACCACCTGTATCTTAGCTGATCTTTTATTTTTTATATTTGAATTTTTATTTTGAACTATGGCCATACCCGCACTATCATAGCCACGATACTCAAGTCGTTTCAAGCCTTCCAACAGTAAGTCTTTAGCTTCTCGCTTCCCTATATAGCCGATGATGCCACACATAGAATTGTTTTAGTGAATAAAGGCGAGTAACTCATGTAAGTTTTCTATCTCATGTCTCGCACCACATTTCTTATCAGGACACTCTGCTCCAATTTCCGGCCGATTCATGTGTATGGTCACTATACCATCATCATTTTGGAGCTCTGTCATATACTGCCTCCGATCATCAACAAAAAATATTGGTTCTTTTATTTCAGCTGCAGCCGCTCGTAAGAGATTGGCTTTATTTTCATTGGTTATAATCACTTCATCAAAAAAATGTCCCATCCCACTCGCAATCAATTTTTGTTTTTGAAATTCTGGATGTCCAAAGGTAAGGAGTATGAGGTAGGCACCTCGTTGTTTAAGCTCTGTCAAAACAGCCACTACTTCAGGAAAAATAAACCCGCGTTTTTCTCGTAACAGATTCTCTATCTCCCCTAAGGATTCTTCCTTCACACTTTCTCGCCAACCAAGAATCTCCATCTGTCGTCTTGGAGTAAATAACTCTCCCCCAGAACGAGTCACACCATTGGTAAAAAATGTATAGCTTTTCTCAATTTCTCTTTCCGTGCTGCCTCGAGCTACCAGAAGTGGTCGGTAATACTCATTGTAAAAAATACGGCTCGCGATCAAGGTGTCATCAAAATCGAGATAGATATACATACTCTACATAAAATACTTCTGAATAAAGGCTTCGGCCTTGGGAATATCTTCGGGGCTCCCGACTGGTTGCCAGGCTCGTACTTTTTTCACAGCTGTCGGTACCTCTTTAGCCATTACTACTACGGTTTGTGGAAGACCAAATTCTTTTTCAGTAATCTGAACAAGTGGATAAGAAAAGAACTCTCGCGGTAATACATAGGCTCCCACACAGACGTCTCCCGTCTCATGGTCATGCGGACGCTCTATGACAGATACAAGCTTCCCATCTGGGTCAGTGCCAAGAAGACCAAAGGGTTGGGCATTGTCTACGTAGAGACCCCCAATAGCACCTTCGTTTTCAGGTACCATCAAAAACTCCTGAAGATCCAGCGGGTGATAGAGATCGTCTCCCATAGTCACCAAGAGAGGTCCTTTTACATACGGCTCTACCAGTTGTACGGCTCCACCTGAACCATTCAAAACTTCCTGAGTAACATAGATTATCTTCTTGCCCTGCCACTCAGTACCAAAATATTCACGGATTTGTTCTTGCAGGTATCCCACTACCAGAATTACCTCATCTATATCACTCGGGAGTGTTTCCAAACGCCACTCCAAGAGAGGCTTACCGAGAATTCTAACCATGGGCTTCGGACAATCATGACAGAGTTCACGCATTCGTGTACCAAGTCCTGCTGCGAGAATTACTGCTTGCATAGACTATGAGATGACAATACTTACTAATTTATTCGGCACCACAATTATCTTACTCACTGTTTGACTGCCAATTATTTCCTGCACTTTTTCTCTTGCGAGAGCCAGGCTTTCTACTTCTTTGTTGTCCAAATCGGGACGAGTTTGGAATTGATCTCGGATTTTACCGTTGATTTGTACCATGAGAGTTACTTCGGCTACTGCTACTTTACTAGCATCAAAGGTAGGCCAGGGAATCTCAAAGATAGAACTGGTGCCACCAGTCTGCTCCCAAAGTTCTTCGGCTATATGTGGTGCGTAGGGTGCTAAGATTTGTAGGAAAAGCCTGAACTGCTCTTGAGTTAGACCGTTTCTCTCAAGGATATTGACTGCCCCCATAAGCGCTGCTACTCCGGTATTCATCTTGAGGATACCGATACTCTCTTCTACTTTGGAAAGTGTCTGATGTAAGACACGATCTGCCTCCACTATTTTTTCCTTCGGCAAATTCTCTGTGACTTTAGAGGTCAACTTCCATACTCGATCCAGAAACCGCCTCACCCCCACAATACTTTCTGGATTCCATGGATAGGCCCCTACCTCATTGTAGGGTCCGATAAAGGCTAAGTATAGGCGAATGGTATCGGCACCCAATTCTGTAACCAACTCATCCGGATCAATCACATTGCCCTTAGATTTACTCATCTTATTGCCATCAGGGCCTAGGATAAGACTCCGATTCATGCGCTTCTTATATGGCTCTGTTTCTGTCACCAATCCAAGGTCATACAAGGCTTTATGAAAAAAACGGGAGTACAGAAGGTGCATCGTTGTATGTTCTGCCCCGCCACTATAGAGGTCTATCGGCATCCAAGAAGCCAGCTTTGTCTTGTCAGCAAATACTGTTGTGTTAGTTGGATCACAATACCGGAGAAAGTACCAACTGCTATCAACAAAAGTATCCAGTGTATCAGTCTCCCGACGAGCTGGCTCATCACATTGAGGACACACAGTGTTTACAAAATGAGCATTCTTAGAAAGCGGACTTTCGCCATTATCATTTGGCAAATAATCAGCCACTTCTGGCAGTTCTACTGGCAGGTTTTCGTCTGGTACTGGTTGCCAGCCACAACCCACACACTCGATGAGTGGGATCGGGCACCCCCAATAGCGCTGACGACTGACTCCCCAGTCACGCAGACGATAGGTTTTGGTGAGTCTTCCCCCAACACTCTCTACTATCTTTCCCTGAGCTTCACCACTTGCTAATCCATTGAACTCTCCTGATTGGACCAGAAGACCCTCACCACTGACCAAAGGACCCTCTTCTTGGTGCTCAAACAAGTCCACTGCCCAACGCGCCTCTGCTACGGTGAAATAATTTTTAATAGCCTCCCTCTTAACCCAAACCACCTCATGTTGAGCGCTATCTTCTTCAGTCATCTCTTGTCGCTCATCGTCTATCAGTTCAAACAAAGCAAAGCTCCACGTTGCATGACGATTCACCTTCTTCCCTCGGTGAAAAAATTTCGTGTGCTTATTAACCTCCGGGATGGAAACCAGTTTCAAATTCTTGTAACCAGCTTCTTCAAGAATTTCTCTCCTCGCTGTAGTTTCGATATCTTCTCCTTCCTCTATCCCTCCAGTCACTACTCCTCGCATCTCAAAAGCTTTCCACGATATAGTTAGAAAAGTATCTGTCTTTGGATCATAAACACACGTCGCCACCGCGTTTCTTGGTTCTACTTTTTCTTCTGACCGATAAGCATCATCTCGACTACCTTCAGTAACTAGACATTCCTCAAGCACTTTCTTGATAGGTAAACCAAATTTCTTAGCAAATGCAAAGTCTCGTTCATCGTGCCCTGGTACCGCCATAATGGCCCCCGTACCGTAACCAGCAAGTACGTAGTCTGCTACATAGAGAGGAATTTCTTCTCCTGTGGCTGGATTAATAACCACTACGCCATCCAGAAGAACTCCAGTTTTTTCTTTGGTAGTATTCGTACGTTCTATTTCAGTTTTTTTCTTAGCAGCCTCTACATACTCTTTCACTTCTGCCTTATTAGAAAGAACTTCGTGATCATATTGCAAGGCAAGTGTGACCCAAGGGTGCTCTGGTGCTAAGACCATATAGGTCACACCGTAGAGAGTATCGGGCCGGGTGGTGAAAACGGTTAGAGTTTCTTGAGTGTCCTTTATAAGAAAATCTATTTCTGCTCCTTCACTTCTCCCTATCCAATTCTTCTGAGCCGTCTTAATCTCCTCGGGCCAGTCTAATCCTTCGAGATCATCTATCAGTCTATCGGCATAGGCGGTGATGCGGAGTTGCCACTGCTTCATGGTCTTTTTTTCAATCTGAGTACCACAACGCTCACAGGTGTTATTAACGACCTGCTCATTGGCCAAAACTGTCTTATCCTGTGGACACCAATTGGCCAGTGTTTCTCGTTCTTCTACTAGGCCAGCCTTGAACAGTTGGATAAATAGCCATTGAGTCCACCGGTAGTACTCTGGATCACAAGTAGCTATGCTACGTGTCCAATCAAATATGGCTCCCATGGACTGCAGCTGCATCTTCATGTGTTCCATATTCTGATAGGTCCACACTCGTGGATCGAGTCCGCGCTTAATAGCAGCATTCTCAGCTGGTAAGCCAAAGGCATCAAAACCAATAGGATAGAGTACATTCTTACCACGCATCCGCTCAAAGCGAGCATGAATATCGGGCACCGCAAAAGCGTACCAGTGACCAACGTGTAAGTTACCTGATGGATAGGCAAATTCTACCAACTGATAGAAGTTTTCTTTTCCCTCTACAGTATCTAAAACAACATGAAGGTTACGCTCAGCCCACAAAGCCTGCCATTTTGGTTCAATAATTTCTGGTTGATAGAGGTTTTCCATACCCAGTGGTACTATTTCAAGTTATGTATTCTAAAATTTTCCTAGCAATCATTCTCTTAATTACCCCTTTACAAGCTACTTTCTTAGTCAGCTTTTTGGACGTCTTTCTTGAAATTGTCCCACTGGGCATACGCAAAGTATCTCTACTATATGCTAATTAGAGCCAATAATCAAGAAAACCCTGTTAAAAACAGGGTTGTTAGATTTCTCTCATACCAAGACTATTCCTCTCCGCTTTCTCCTTGAAGGGCTTCCAGAGCAACATCAATAACCCGCTGAGGATCAACTAGAGACTTTACCAGGTAGTACTCAGCTGCCCCCAGGTCAGTCACTGTCCGAAACATATCATCACTATCCACGTTACTGAGGATAATCACCGGTGTTTTACAAATCTCTGCATCTCCTTTCAGTTCACGCAGAACGGCAATACCATCCATCACCGGCATTTGAATATCAAGCAGTACGACTGATGGGCGTTTTTCACGAATAAGACGCAGGCCCTCAGCACCATCAGCTGCTGTGATAGTTTCAATGCCTTCAGAAGCAAACTTCATCCGATAGATTTCGCGGATGTCGTCGTTATCATCAATAATACAAACCAGTCTTTGTTCCGCCATACCCGGTGTTACTATTTCAAGTTATTTATTCTAAAACTTTCCTGAACAACTATTCTCATAATTATTCTCCTATCCATACTTTCTTAACTAGCCTTTTGAGACACCTTTCTTGAAATTGTCCCACCGGGCATAAGTATGTTCTTAGTGTAGACCGAAGTCTCTATTTTGGCTACTATTAGCCCCAGCGAATTAGCTTTTTGGTTCAAACGATGCTCCACGATGACTACGATGTTTCCTGGCTACTCGGATACGGTTCAGCTCTTTATCAAGCATAGCGACAGTACGGGCATAGTCTTCTTCATCCTCAATAGTTCCGCTGTTTTTGAGTTCTTCAGCACGTTTGCGAGCCTCTTCAGCTCGTTCTATATCAATGTCTTCAGCCCGTTCAGCTCTATCGGCCAGGACTGTCAAAATATTATTGTGAAACTCTACAAAGCCTGAAGAAAGGGCGAGTTGGACCTCCTCACCAGTACGCTCCAAAAAACGAACCTCTCCCGCTATCAAAGAGCCTATATAGGGCACATGCTCTGGCAAGACCGTCACCTCTCCAAAGGTCACTGGCAAGGTAACCTGACTAACTTCTGTTTCAAGAAGAAGTTTTTCGGGAGTGACAATTTTGAGTTTGATATGGGACATAGAAATCTTTACTCTGTCTTACGACCTTCAGCAATTACTTCATCAATACTCCCCTTCATATAGAAAGCACCTTCAGCAATATCATCAAGTTCGCCAGAAAGGATACGCTCAAAACCACTGATGGTGTCTTCCAGCCTCACATATTTCCCACTCGCTCCAGTAAACTGCTCAGCAACGAAAAATGGCTGTGACAGATAGCGTTGGATCTTACGAGCACGAGCTACGGTCTGTTTGTCTTCATCAGTCAATTCTTCCATACCAAGAATAGCAATGATATCTTGCAAATCCTTATAGCGCTGAAGGATACGCTGGACACTGCGAGCTACCTCATAGTGGCGTTCTCCCACTATCTGAGGATCAAGAATAGTAGAGCTTGAATCAAGTGGATCAACTGCTGGATAAATACCGATTTCGGTCAGAGCACGGTTGAGTGACACAGTGGAGTCGAGGTGACCGAAAGTGGTGGCTGGAGCTGGGTCAGTAAGGTCATCAGCCGGTACATAGACAGCCTGCACAGAAGTGATAGAGCCGTTCTTGGTAGAAGTAATACGCTCTTGCAGGCCTCCCATTTCTTCAGCCAAAGTTGGCTGGTAACCTACAGCACTTGGGATACGTCCCAAAAGAGCGGACACTTCAGAGCCGGCCTGAGTGAAACGGAAAATATTATCAACAAACAACAAAACATCCTTACCTTCATCATCACGGAAAGACTCAGCCATAGTCAAAGCTGAAAGAGCCACACGCTGACGACTTCCTGGTGGTTCATTCATCTGACCAAACACCAATGCAGTCTTGTCGAGTACACCAGATTCTTTCATTTCATAATAGAGGTCATTGCCTTCACGAGTACGTTCTCCGACTCCAGCAAATACAGAGTAGCCATTGTGTTCAGAGGCGATGTTACGGATGAGCTCCTGAATAACTACGGTCTTGCCAACTCCAGCTCCCCCAAAAAGTCCCACCTTACCACCTTTCATGAAAGGACAGATAAGATCAATTGACTTGATGCCAGTTTCAAAAACTTCGGCCTTGGTAGACTGCTCATCAAAAGCTGGCGCGCTACGGTGAATAGAACGGAGTTCGGTCTTAGGCATAGCTTCTCCTCCATCAATCGTCTCACCAAGGACATTGAACATACGGCCCAAAACAGCTTTCCCCACAGGAACAGAGATCGGCGCACCAGTCGCTACTACCTCAGTACCGCGACGAAGTCCATCAGTAGCACCCATAGCTACAGCACGCACGCGATAGCCACCCAGGTGCTGACGAACTTCTCCAACGAGAGTCTCATCACCATTCTTGATTGTGATAGCGTCGTTGATCTTCGGAAGCACTACTTTACTATCATCAGTTGAAGAAAAATCAACATCGATAACTGGCCCGATAACTTGGAGGAGTTTTCCTTTCATAAGATTTCAATTAATGCCTTTAATGAGGGATTATTTAAGATTAGCTATTGACTTTTAATGGAAATAGGAGTATAATATATAGTTGGTATGGATTCCCCATACCACAGAGGAGTCCTTTCCGATGATGAAGAGCTTGAAAAAAATCTACTGGTACCTTGTCACTGCCATTGCGATGGCATGCGCAGCTTACGTGATCGCCATTTGCGTCCAAAACCTTCAAAGGTTCGGCAATCAAATGGTCTTTTCACAAAATGGCTGGCACTTCAGTATGATCGGCGCCTGCATCATGATGTTCTACCTGATGCCACTCCTGGTGCTACCGGAAAAACTGAGAAGACTCAAATAGGGTCCTCCTGCACTCACCACCTCTGTCCCTTGTTAGCATCGCTAGCGAGGGACTTCTTTTTTCCAAATAACTCATGTCTTTCAATCACTTGAAAAACAAATTGTGATTTAGAAATCTTTTGCTTCGTTCTTGATTCTCTTTCCTTTTACCTGATTCATAATTCTTTTTCTCCTATGACACTGCAGCCATACCTGCCGACAACTCAGCAATTTCTTGGGTAATCTTCTGTTGACGAAGCTGGTTGTACATGAGGGTATAGTCTTCTGCCATATCCTTGGCAGCATCAGTAGCGTTACGCATAGCCAGCATCCGAGCTGATTCTTGTGAGGCATTGGATTCCAGCAAGGCATGATAAAGCTCCATCTCGATAAGCTTAGGAATCATGGTCGTGAGGACACTTTCGGCACTTGGCTCAATAGTATACTCGGCTTGTTCAGCTTTTGAAACCGTTGCACCTGGAATCTCATTAAGGGTTCTCTCTGAATCTTTGAGTCTGACTGGAAGAAGGGCTCTGAGTTTCACATCTTGCACCATGACCGATACATAGTCGGTATAGATCATGACCACGCGATCTACACGAGCTGTCATAAACTCTTCCATGATGATACGGCTGATAGGACGCATAGACAGAGCGTCAGGAGCTGCCAAAACATCAGGAAATGATGCAATGATATTGCCACCCATTCTGCGTAAGCTATTCTCTCCCTTCTTACCAATAGTGATAAATGATGCTTCTCGGCCCTGGTCCTCTGAAAGAGCCTGGCGTAAACGCTTCATCACCTGAGCATTAAATGCTCCACAAAGGCCACGATTACTGGTGATAACCACGTAGAGTTCGCGCTTTATTGGGCGTTCTACTAAGAGCGGGTGTGATTCTCGGCCCATTGCGTGCTCCAATTGACCCAAGACATGGAGAGCTGCTTCAGCATAGGGACGAATAGCTTGTACACTGTGAGCTGCCTTACGCATTTTGACAGCCGAAATCATCTCCATAGCACGAGTGATCTTTCCCGTACTCTTCACCCCTTTGATTCGTGCTTTGATGTCGCGTGCTCCAGGCATGGCTTTTTAGGCTAAGAAATTTTTCTTGAATGTTCCAATGTGCTCTTTGAGCTCTCCCTCTATCTCTTCATTCAGAGCTTTGGTAGTGACAATTTTTTCCAATGTCCCCTTACCCTTGGTATCAAGATACTCGATGAGCTCACGCTCAAAACGATTGACATCAACCACTGGTACCTCGTCAACAAAACCACGAGTAAGTGCATACAAAACGGCTACCTCTTTCTCTACCGTAAGTGGTGAAAACTGTGGTTGCTTCAACATTTCTGTAGCTCGGCGTCCACGCTCAATCTGAGTACGAGTCTTCTCATCAAGGTCAGAACCAAACTGAGCAAAGGCTTCCAATTCACGAAATTGAGCTAGATCAAGACGAAGTGTCCCAGATACCTGCTTCATAGCTTTGATCTGAGCTGCTGATCCTACACGAGAAACCGAGAGACCGACGTTTAGAGCTGGACGAATACCTTTGTAAAACAGGTCACTCTCAAGATAAATCTGTCCATCAGTAATCGAAATAACGTTGGTAGGAATATAGGCAGAGACATCACCTGCTTGCGTTTCGATAATAGGGAGTGCTGTCAGTGATCCACCGCCGTACTCTTTGGAAAGCTTAGCACTACGCTCGAGCAATCGTGAGTGAAGATAAAAGACATCTCCAGGATAGGCCTCACGTCCTGGTGGGCGACGAAGAATAAGAGAAATCTGACGGTAGGCTACTGCGTGTTTAGAAAGATCATCATAGATGACTAGTACATCCTTACCCTGGTCCATGAAGTACTCGCCCAAGGCACATCCGGTGTACGGTGCGATAAATGAGAGTGCTGCTGGATCTGATGCGCCAGCCACTACGACTGCAGTGTAGTCCATCGCTCCACTCTTGGTCAGTTCAGCAACAATACGAGCAATTTTAGATTCTTTTTGTCCAATAGCTACATAGATACAGGTCACATCCTGTCCTTTCTGATTGATAATCGTATCGATAGCCACCGCAGTCTTACCGGTCTGACGATCACCAATGATAAGCTCACGCTGACCCCGCCCCACAGGAATGAGAGCGTCGATAGCCTTGATACCAGTTTGGAGTGGCTGACCTACAGACTCACGAGTGATAACTCCTGGAGCAATCTTCTCTACTGGATAAAAAATCTTCTTCTCGAGATTACCCTTGCCATCAATGGGTTCTCCTAAAGCATTTAAGACACGACCGACTATATCGTTTCCTACTGGCACAGAGAGCAGTCTTCCGGTACTTTTGGCTGTCATTCCTTCATGAATATCGCCTGTGTCATCAAGAAGCATCACTCCCACTTCCCCCTCTTCAAGGTTGAGAGCTACCCCGAGAGCACCATTAGCAAACTCCACCATTTCAGAGGCCATTACTTCAGAAAGTCCAGAAAGACGGACTACTCCATCGCCCACTTCTAAGACCGTTCCAATAGCCTCTACGGTAGGTGTATGTGAAAACTGCTCGATTTGCGTTTTGAGGAGAGAGATGAGAGGGCTACTCATAGAGGTGCACGTTAAGATTTTAGAGTTTGTGAAAATTGATTAAGGGTATGTGCGATAGTTTCGTCATAGCTGGTGTTTTGACCCTGGACTCGGAAGCCTCCGATGAGGCTCTCATCAAGGGTGTAGTTGAGGTCAAGCAACTTTCCTGGGTAGAGGGTGGCTATTTTTTTTTCTAGCGCTCCACGCTCTGTACTCGGGACTGCATGTTTCGTAACAACAGTCAGTCTCTCGATATTTTCTTTCGCCTCAACTTGTCGGATAACTTCCTTCAGGACTTCAGTAAATTTTTCTCCTTCACCCTTTTCCAAAAGGTAGGCTCTAAAATTAGTCAGGACTTTTTCCTTTCCCCCTTCTTGAAGCAGTTCATGAACCGCTAGAGCGTATTGTTGTATTGAAAGACGCATAGGGTATATATCATTTAGCTACGATGCGTTCGATCAGTTCCTTGTCTTTAGCACTATCTATTTTTTCGAGAAGCACTTTTTCTACAGAGCGCGTCACCAAATCCACTACTTCACTTTTGACATCACGAAGCATCTTCTCACGCTCCTCAGCAAGCTTCTTGTCATTATCGGCGAGCATCTGCTTGATTTTGGCTTCAGTCTCTACTTCACGCTCTCCAGCACGTACTTTGGCATCCTGTTCGGCCTCGACAAGCATCTGCTTAGCTTCGTTGCGAGCCTGGCTAAGGATAGCTTTCTCTTCAGCGACTACACTCACCAGTTTCTCTTTGGCAGAGTCGGCGTCTTTGATACCCTGTTCGATACGTTCTGTGCGACTGGCTAAGAAATCAAGCATTGGCTTGTAGGCATAACGCTTGAGCACAAAAAAGAGAATAGCAAAGTTTACTCCCTGCGCAATGAGGAGCTTCCAATCTATTCCGAGTTTCGCCAATATTTCCATATAAGTAACTTATAACCTACAACAAACAACTTACAACTTTTACTTCAACTTCTTCTTGAATCCGCCGATTTGAGAGCTAATTACTTCTACTTTAGCGAAAAGATGTTCTCTTTCTTCTATCGTAATAGTTCCCATCTTTTCCAATGTATCTAATGCAGCAGTGTCTCGTAGAGAGAGCCGAGAGCTATCTCGAAGAAACGATTCAACTCTTTGTCTGAGGCTTTACCACTTCCTTACGCGATGTTTAAGACTACTGATAACGAAGCTCTGCTCAACTGACTACCTATTACATAACGTGACTCCTGACTAAGACTTGCAACAACTTTTGATATTTCTATGAACAAATTCTGTGCATCCTGATAGACTTTCCAGTCTAGAAAACGAAACTTGTTCATAATCGTTCTTGGTTGCCTGTTGCAGGTTGTTCGTTATTTATCCAAAGAGAATCATAAGAGCTACAACTAGAGCATAGATAGCCACAGCCTCAGTCACAGCAATAGCCAAAATCATCGTGGTTTGAACCTTTGACTGAGCTTCTGGGTTACGTCCGATAGCTTCCAAAGCCTTAGAGGCTAGAATACCAAGACCAATACCAGGTCCAATAGCTCCTAATCCCATGGCAAGAGCGGCTCCAATTAAACGTGCTGATTCTGTTTCCATATCGCTTGTTATTACTTACTTATATTAAAATTAATGCGAAGTTGTCCTATTATACGGCTTTTTTCGATATCTGTCCAACACTCATTTTGCTTAGTGCTCCATTTCTACTGTCGCCATCTTCAGAAAAACGAGGGTGAGCATAGCAAAGACTACAGCCTGGATAAAGCCCACAAATACTTCCAAGAAAAGGAAAGGTAGTGGTAGGAAGAAAGGTACCAGGTGTAGCATGACGGTCAAAAGCACTTCTCCAGCAAAAACATTCCCGAAAAGACGAAAAGTGAAGGAAATGGTCTTACCAATTTCACTCACCAGTTCGAGAATACCTACAAACATACCTATCACATACGGCTTATGGAGTGGACTAATCAGAAATTTACCAGCATAACGCCGAACACCTAGAGCAGCGATACCGGTGAATTGGACGACTATTACCACAATCAGGGAGAGGGCGAGGGTGAAGTTGAGATCAGCTGAGGTGCTCCGAAGAAACGGAATAATCGTGGCATGACCACCATTTTCGTGTGTCAGACCGACTGTCCCCAATCCCGGCAAGAGTCCTGCCCAATTAGAAAGCAGGACAAAAAGAAATATCGTCGCAATAAGTGGAAAGAACTGAAGAGCCTGCTTGCGATTCTGGGTAACGCTCTCAACAAGATTGAGTAACGCTTCAAAGATAATCTCAATAATATTCTGAAAGCCTCTCGGCACCTCTTTCAGGTTCTTCATCAAATGAGTGAAAGAAACCATGATGAGCGTACTGACAATACCACCAATCAAAAGGGCGTTCGTCACCGGAAAGCCTCCTACTGTAAAAAGTTGTTCTGCGGCGATTGAAATCTCCACTATGATTAACTTACAACTAATAACTAACAACAAACAACCCCTCTCGGCCAATCCAAGCTTATCCTGAGTAGGATTTGTTGTGGGTTGTGAGTTGTGAGTTGTCGGTTATTAAAACGCTTCTATTGTACGGCCAAAAGCCATATCAGTCAATCTAGGACTTTCCGAAGACTGCCTTGAAGTTCGCTTCCAGCTGTTTCTCCAGAGTATCTCGAGTGAGAACTAGCAATTCGCATACTTTCTTACCTGTGTGGACCACATAAGCAGGTTCATTACGTTCCCCTCGTTTAGCTTGAGGTGAAAGAAAGGGACAGTCAGTCTCCACGAAAATGCGTTCTTTAGGGATAAGCTTCACCGTTTCAGTTAGATCATCCTTACTTCCGACTAAATGTTTCTTAACTGGATAGGTGATATTGCCGGTAAAAGAAAAATATACCTGTGAAAGCTCGAGAAACTTCCTAGTCACCTCTGTATCCCCCATGTAACAATGGAGAACTATCGGTAACGAGAAACATGCTTGCCTAAAAATAGCGAGTAAGTCTTCGTAGGCATCCATGGTCAGAGCGTTCTTTGGCCGACAATGAATAATGAGCGGTAAACCGAGCTCAGTTGCGAGAGCTATGTGCTTTTTTAGAGCCTCTTGTTGGTCTTTTTTCTGTGCCTCAGTGATTTCTCCATGACTCTCAGAATAATCCAACCCACATTCACCAATAGCAACAACCTTTTTATCCTTAGCTAATTCTTGAAGTTCTACCACATACTCTCCCACCTGACTTCGAAATTCATTGGGATGAATTCCTACACTGGCATAGACATCATCATACTGTCCTGCCAGAGCAAGCGCTCTACGGCTTTCCTCAAGTGTCGTACCAACTACCAACATCTGCTTCACTCCAGCCGTACGGGCCCGAGCAATAACAGCATCTCGGTCAGTGTCATAACTGTCCCAGTACAAATGAGTGTGGATATCAAGCATACTTCTTAGGCAATGCGCTGAAAAAGAGGTTCCGTTTTACCGGTCTTGAGAGCGGTTTGGATTTTCTCGGCCGTCTCTGGCATCAGGATTTCTATCTGACTCACAATGACAGCAAGTTTCTGAAGTAAAACATGCATCACTCCTTCAAAAGCCTGACTGTCGGTCTTGACCAGCATCCAGGGTTCCTCCTTACTCATATACTCATTGGCTTCACGGACTTGATCCATAACCCGACCAACATATTCAGGCACATTGTAATTGAGAATTTTTGCAGTATTTACCACTGCCTCGTACGTTGGATATTTCTCCATCTTCTCAGAAAGCTTGATAACCCGTGACACCAGATTCCCTAGACCGTTGGCCAAGTCGGCATTATATTTCTCCGTAGCCCGCTCCCAACTAATATCCGAATCTTCTCCTAGGTGAGCGAGGGTTAACAAGAGATAGCGAGCGCCGTCTGTCCCAAACTTCTCCACCATTTCTTTGGGAGTAATCACATTACCGAGACTCTTACTCATTTTCTGACCATCAACATTGATAAAACCATTAATCAGAACCTGTTCCGAGAAAGGCAATCCTACAGAACAAAGCATGGCCTGCCACATAGCTGCCTGCTGACGAAGATTATCTTTCCCAGCTATTTGTACTCCCGGCCACCATTTCTCAAATTCCTCTTTCTGATCAGGCCATCCCAAAGTAGAAATATAACTCACTAGAGCATCGAACCATACATACATCACATGTTCATCATCACCCGGCACTGGCACTCCCCAAGGCAGTTTTTCGCGTAGACGAGAAATACTAAAATCTTGCAATCCCCGTTCCACAAAGCTCTCTATTTCATTCAAACGTTTTTTGGGAAGGACAAAATCAGGCTTCTCCTTATAGAGTTTCAATAATGCCTCTTGGTATTTAGACCACCGAAAGAAATAATTCTCCTCATCAATCATTTCAATCTCTTTGCTTGGATGCAACTCGCAACGACCATCATCATTGAGCTCTGAGTCTGTTTTCTCCAGTTCACAACCAGGGCAATACTTGATCTTGTAGGCTTTTTTGTAAATATCACCATTAGCATCTGAGCGTCGCCAGAATTCTTGCGCCGCTTTGATATGGGCCTCATCAGTCGTACGGACAAAATGTGTATAGCTCAGGTTCAACAATTCTTTGAGCTCCTGGAATTGTAAAGATATTTCATCTGTATACGTCTGAGTGTCCTGGCCCAACTCCTGTGCCTTGCGATAGATGTTAATGCCATGTTCATCGGTACCTGTGTTGAAAATCACCGGATGTCCTAAACTCTTTTTGAAACGAGCCAAAACATCAGCTTCAATGATTTCCAAAGCAAAACCTATATGCGGTGTGCCGTTCACATAGGGAAGAGTAGTAGTGATATAAAATGGCTTTTGAGCTTCCATATTGAGTATTATTAGCTTCTTCTACGATGTCATAAAGTCCGTCTTCTGTCGACCTGCCCCGTACAAATTCCAGCTACAAACTGTAGCCTATCTCTATCTCTATGCCGAAAGCGAATACCTATCTATTCTTCACATAGACTCAATCTTCAAGAGGAGTTGTATGGGGTATAGGAACTTCTCTTAGACAACTTCTATGGATTGACAAGAAGCCCTAACTGGAGCATACTATGTAGGTGCAGATTTGATTGGAATCTTGTACAAACAACCATCTTTTTCCAAGGGGAAAATCAATGAAAACTTCGTGCGATAGCTGTTCCCAATCTGGCCAAGAAGGCTCTTTCCATCAGTGCCCTGCCACGAGATCCATGGAAAGATTTCCGCTAAGCCAGTCGACCCTCAATAGGGTAGATACCAAGCGGGCTCCAGCTGCACAAATTCCGATTTCACAGGTTGTACCCGCCTAAACACAGGCGTACTGCAACTTCCCGACCGCCACCCCTCCACAAGGTGACGGTCGTTTTTTTATACTAAAAGACTTGACTCTTCCGAGACGGTAGGAGTAGACTGCCCGAGTAGATTTGATTGGAATCTACACAATTACTCAAACCATTTCCGAGGGGAAAGAGAATGACCAAGCAAGGAATCTGCACATGCTGTGGCGAAACAACCACTATCACAGGCAGTCATGTCTGCGCACACGGAAGGCGCTCTGTGCCGACAATACGGGATAATACTCCCGACACTATCCAGATTTGTGACAATAGTCCAGAACTCTCAATGGTTGCTAGTATTGATGGAAGCCCAGCTGACTTTTTCTCTGCCAGCGCCGACTACGCGCCCCTCGAGGAAGAAGGACATTGGCTCAGAGAGCGTATCGGAGACAGAGGCTAGCTATGTAGCCCAGAGTACCAAATGGTACGCGTAGACAAGGGCCGCGGACAACACTTGTTCCGCGGCCTCCTTTTTTTAGTAAACAATAATAGTAAATTCTCCCTTGACCTTCTCTGGATGCTCTTCGAAGTAACTTCTGATAGCTGCTACATCTCCTCGTATCACCTCTTCAAACATCTTCGTCAGTTCACGGCCAAGAATAACTTTCTTTTCTGGAGCCAGCTCCAGAAGTAATTCCAAATTCTTCATCACCCGGTGTGGTGATTCATAGTACATGACTGGTAGAGTGCTTTCACCCACTCCTCGAAAAAACGTCTGCCGTCCTTTCTTGTGGGGTGGGAAACCTAGGAATGTAAATTCCCGCATATCAATCCCCGCTACCGAAACAAGGGCCGTCAGAGCTGATGCCCCTGGAATAGGTACGACGACAACTTCAGCCTTGAGCGCTGCTTCCACCAGCACGTTGCCTGGGTCCGAAAGTCCCGGTGTCCCCGCGTCAGTCACGAGCGCCATGTTCTCCCCCGCTTGCAAGCGTTCTATGAGACTGGCTATCCTACGGTCATCGCTGTGTTCGTGGAATGAGCTTGTTGGTTTGGCTATCTCATAGTGAAACAACAATTTCTTAGTCACACGAGTATCTTCACAAAGAATCAGATCCACGTTTTTGAGTGTCTCAAGAGCTCGGAGAGTGATATCACCTAGGTTACCGATAGGGGTGGCTACGATATAGAGCATGCCGGTATCTTAGAGATGAAGGAGTTTTTCAAGCTTGGCTTTTTTGGCATTCGGGCTAATAACTGCCAGATTGAGACGCTTCTCGGTGAATATCATCTTAGCTACCCGCAGCACATCTTCAGCCGTCACTTTATCGATAGCCCGGAGCTTGTCTTTGGGGGTGATGATTTGATTCTGAAGAATTTCTTGGCCTACCAAGTACTCCACAACATCGTCTGATCCCTCCAACCCAAGAGCAGTACGGCCCTTGATACTTTCTTTAGCTTTCTTGAGCTCCTCTTTACCAACCAGTTCCTCTGTAATTTTTTTGTACTCACCAAGAATAACCTTGAGAGCTTTCTCTAGGTTACCGTGCTCTACTCCAGCCTGAGTAGCTAGATAGCCCGCATCTAAGAAAAGGTCCGTGCTGGTACGGATAGAGTACGCCAATCCTCGACGTTCACGCACTTCCATAAACATCCTTGATGACATCCCTCCACCGAGAATAGCGGTCAAAACCGAGAGAACCGCTTTGTCTTTATGAAACATATCAAATGCTCGTACACCCACCACCAGCTGTGTCTGGTCCACTTTCTTGTTATGGAGAAACACCTGCGGTACCGACTGCTTATCGACTGCTTTCTTGGCAACTGGTTTTTTACCAACACGAACATCCTTGAAAATCTTCTCGATGGCTTGCTTCACCATCTTAGGATCAATTTTTCCTGCCACCCCGACTACTATATTCTCTGCTATATACGCACGCTCCAAAAATTTAATAAAATCCTTACGCTGAAAAAGCTTGATGTTACTCTTCGGGCCACCAATATCCCAGCCCAACGGTGTATCACCGTAGAGAAGGGTCTTGAAAAACTCTTGCACTCGGCGCATCGGCATATCTTCATACATGCTGAGCTCCTGAATGATAGCCCCACGCTCACGATCAATTTCCTCTTGTTCCATTTTAGCGTTAAGAAAAAGGTCAGAGACTACGTCCAAGGCAGTCATCCAATGCTTGGAAGCTACTTTAGCATAGTAGCCAGTGTACTCTTCGCCAGTGAAGGCATTGTATTCAGCACCAAGACCATCAAGCTCCTTACTAATATCCAGTGCTGTGGGACGCTTCTTAGTCCCCTTGAAAAACATATGCTCCAGGAAGTGAGCCAGACCATTCTCTTTACGCGTCTCATAACGAGAGCCCACTCCCGTCATGACAAGAACCGTAGCTGTATCGGTATCCTGCATAGGAGCGAGGACTATACGCAAACCATTTTTGAGAGTAATTTTCTGATATTTCATAAATTCAATGAGAGTATAATTACAGTTTTTCTAACCATTCTACTAAGAGTCTAACCGGTGAACCCTTGGCTCCTTTGGCAAGGTTTTCATCAAACACGCTCGTCATGGTTGGTGCCATATCGAGATGGACAAACCAAGGATGTACCTTGCCGAAGTGATAGAGAAAAGTGGCAGCTGTGATAGCACCTCCAACTCCGTCACGTCCTTTGGTACGGACATTGGAGATATCAGCCACATTACCGACAATCTCGCTTTCATATTCTTCCCACAGTGGCAGCCTCCAAGCTACGTCACCAGTCACCTCTCCAGCATGAAGAATCTTCTCCGCTTGCTTATCATCTCGAGTGAAGAGAGCTGTCGCTCGTTCGCCCAAAGCCACTCCAGCTGCCCCTGTAAGGGTAGCTACATCGAGTACTCCGGCTGGCTTGAAGCGCTTGGCATAGGTGATGGCGTCTCCCAAGATAAGTCTGCCTTCAGCGTCAGTGTGCCCTATCTCTACGGTCGTGCCGTCAAGCATAGTGATGACATCTCCTGGTCTAAAACTCTCCCCTCCTGGCATGTTTTCTACCGCTGGTACCAACGCAACTAAGTTGCGTTTGAGTCCTAGACGAGCACTAATCAGGGTCGTTGCCAGTACTGATCCTCCACCACTCATATCCATCATCATATCAAGAGCGTAGGGATGAGGCTTAGTATCAATACCACCACTGTCGAAGGTTACTCCTTTTCCTACTAGAACTATCGGCGCTTCACTCTTTTTACCGCCTCGATAAATGAGCTCGATAAACTGAGATTCTTCTTTACTCCCCTTGCCAACAGCCAGCACTCCACCCATACCGAGGCGTTCTATTTCTTTTTGACTCAATATCTTCAGTGAGAGCTTAGGATTCTTCGCTTCCGCCACTGCCTTCTTCACAGCACCCGCCAAAAGTCTCGGCGTCATGTCATTTCCAGGAATATTAGCCAGGTTACGGTACCAGTTTATGTATTCACCATGCACCACTCCTCGTGACAAACCTTTTTTTACCAGAGAGATTACTTCGCCTTCTACTAGTAGAGTGACTTTACTGAGACCTCGATAGCTCTCTTTTTCTTTTTTCTTGTAGTGATTGAACGTGTACCCAGCCAGTAATAAGTTCTCTCCAGTCAGTACTGCGAGAGTTTCTATACTATCTTTTTTGAGAATCGGAAAACTGGTGAGACTTCCCCAGTCCAAAACAATATGAGAAAGATGGTGTTTCTGAGCCAGCGTCACTGCTTCTCGCACCAAAATAAACCATTTCCTCCGTGTTAGTTCTTTGCGTTTGGCTACCTTGAGAACGATTTCCTGCTGTCCGTTTTTCTCACGAAAAAAAGAAGCTTGTGCATCCTCATCAAAGATTACCCGTACAGCGCCCTTGGGAGCTACGTTCTCTACCGTAATTTTCATGTTCTTAGTGTTACAGCTTAGCACCCAGAAAATCCTCCAGTTCTGTGATTTTGATTCTTGTTTGTTCCATCGTATCACGATCACGCACGGTCACCGTATCGTCTTCTAGGGTATCAAAATCAATAGTGATACAGTACGGTGTACCAATCTCATCCTGACGACGATAGCGTTTACCGACATTGCCATTATCATCAAACTCGCATCTTAGATGCGGTCTGAGCATGTCGAAGACCTCCCTAGCCTTAACAACCAACTCTTCTTTGTTCTTCATCAACGGAAATACCGCTACCTGTACAGGAGCTAGTTTTTTTGGAAACTTCAATACTACACGCGTATCCCCTTCGGAGACTTCTTCTTCGGTATAGGCGTCGCAAAGTACAGCGAGAAAAGTACGGTCTAGTCCAACTGAGGTCTCTACCACATGTGGCATGAATTTTTCATTGGTCACTGGGTCTCGGTATGATAGATCAACACCCGAAAACTCCGAATGCTGAGTAAGATCATAGTCCCCCCTATTGTGCACCCCTTCAAGTTCCTTAAATCCAAATGGATAACGGTATTCGATATCCCAGGCTGCTTTGGCATAGAAAACCAAATTCTCATGCTCATGCCACTTCAGATTTTCTTTTTTGATACCAAGATCCAGATAGTATTGCATGCGCTTCTCTCGCCAAAGTTCATAAGCTTTCATCGCCTCATCTGGATGGACGAAATACTGCATTTCCATTTGCTCAAACTCACGCTTACGGAAAATAAACTGACGAGCCGTGATTTCATTACGAAATGCTTTGCCTATCTGAGCAATACCAAAAGGTACCTTCACTCGACTTGAGTCTAAGACATTTTTGAAATTGATATAAATCCCTTGGCAGGTCTCACCTCGCAGATAAACCGGATTCTCGCCAGTACCCGTGAAGTCTCCAAGGTTGGACTCTACAAGAAGGTTGAAATTCTTAGCTTGACTCCAAGTATTTTTGCCACACTTGGGACACTTGATATCTTTCTTGTGTTCATCAAAAAGACTACTAATTTCTGTTTCTGACATCTTTTCATCCGCTACCACCCCTATTTCTTCGAGGAGATGGTCTACGCGTGAACGAGTCTGACAACTCTTACATTCTACGAGCGGATCACTGAAACCGCCGACATGTCCACTTGCTTCCCAGACTTTCGGATGCATAAAAATAGCGCTATCCAGCCCTACAACGTTTTCATGATCATGTACCATAGCCGTCCACCAGGCTTCACGGATATTCTTGGCCAGTTCTACTCCATAAGGACCGAAGTCATAGACGGCCGCAAAACCTCCGTATATTTCAGAAGAAGGAAACACAAAACCTCGTCTCTTAGCCAAAGAAACAATTTTTTCCATGGTCACTTCTATTTTTTGATCAGACATGCTCTTGACAAAATGAATAATTTTGGTTACTCTTCTATGACGTGTTTCACCTATTTATAGGCAGTATAGCGTCAATAGACTTCTTTTTCAACAAGGGGTACCTCATGCAGATAAATCGCAAAACTACTCGAGCACCAGCAGATCATATTGCACTGGCCCAACAAATTGGAACCCAGAAGGGCAAGCCCGTTCATCCCGACATTTTAGTCGAGCCTACCTGTTCGGCTTCAATCGATCTGCGCAAACGACAAGAAGAGCGTCGAAGGGCGACTTCTTAAGTCCCTACCCTCTAACTGAAAAAGAAAAGCGGTGACTGGATAATATCCACTCACCGCTTTTCCCTTTTATGAACGTAATTTCTCCATCATCCGAAGATAGAAGCGGAGATTGTGAACTGAGGCCAGGCGTCCAGCGAGTGGTTCTCCCACAGCAAAGAGATGTCTGAGATAGCTCTTGGTATAACGAGTACACAGTGGACAGTCGCATGACTCATCTACTGGTGAAAAATCCTCTATAAATTGCTCGATCTTGATGTTCAGTGTTTCGTAGAATTTCCCTTCCGTATCGAGCTCTTCTTTTTTATACACAAATAATCGACCGTGTCGTCCTTCCCGAGTAGGAATCACACAGTCAAACATATCGACTCCTGCTTCTACCGCTTTGACTACTTCTTCTGGTCGTCCCAGCCCCATGAGGTAGCGTGGCTTATCAGCCGGGAGAAATGGTAGAGTCCAAGCCAAAACATCACCGAGAGTTTCTCGTGGCTCACCGACAGCTACTCCACCAACAGCATAGCCATCAAAGCCTACCTCCAAGAGTTGCTTCGCGCTCTCTTGTCGCAGGTCTTCATAGACTGATCCCTGCACAATGCCAAACAAGAGCGGTCGTTTAGAAACTTCTACTCCTTTCATCTTCGTCTCAAAATGTTCTTTGGCTCTTTTGGCCCATCTCGTCGTTCGCTCGAGAGAAGTTCTAGCATATTCTCGTGTACACGGATATGGTGGGCACTCATCTAAGACCATGATGATATCTGAACCAAGGTTAAGCTGAATATCAATAGAAATCTCTGGTGAAAGAAAGTATTTCTTGCCATTGGTAGGATCAGCAAACTCTACTCCCTCTTCGGTAATCTTGACTCCGTTAATTCCAAAACGCTCAGCTGCCCGAGCCCCCAGAGAAAAAACTTGAAATCCTCCAGAATCAGTGAGTATCGAGCCTTTCCAATCCATCATTTTGTGCAACCCTCCAGCTTTGGCTACCAACTCATCTCCAGGACGAAGCCAAAGATGGTAGGTATTACCGAGGATGACTTCTGCGCCCAAAACCCCTACTTCATCAGAAAGCAAGTGTTTGACGGCACCCTTGGTAGCAATAGGCATAAAAACCGGAGTCTTGATAACTCCGGATTTAGTAGTGAGCACGCCCACTCTTTTTTGTTCTTGTTGTAAGATTTTTTGCCAACTCATTCCCAGTGGTACTACTTCGACATTTTCTGAAAAATATCTGCTCGTAGTGTTTTTAATGCTAATGTAGAAAATTTCTTCAACTATTTATAATCATACACTTGCCCAGTCGAAGTTGTCACACTGGGCATTATTGTGCTTTTACAAAACCACTCACCTCTCCAACTCCGTTATCATCATGAAGAAAGTTAGTTATCCCACCTCTTTCTGTTATAACCTCTTTTTTGGTAAAACTTTCTTTGGCGCTAAAAGTAGCTGTTTTGACAAGTTCTACATCCTTACCTACCTGACTGGCATTTGGAGTGATAGCTACCTGGAACTGAAATTCTTTTTCTTTGCCTGAAGAGAGAATACCGACTTGCCAGATAAGTTCATTGGTACGGGCATTCCACTCCACGGTTTCTCCGCTTGGGTAGGACTTCTCTTTATACACGACTCCGCCTGGCAGGACAAATTTTATCCTGGCCTGAGAAAGATCATTAGAAGAACTGGCTACTTTGGTACGAATAGTATAGGTTGTCTCGCTTCCTACCACCGGTGGTAACGGTCCACTATTGGTGATATGGTCACCACTAAAAAGTGACGCTACTTGTAGCGCTACCAAAGCACCTACCTTCACCTGAAGCAAGTTACTGCCGATGGTCTTATTGCCAGTCAGGGTGGTTTTGACATCCGGGCTATCTATAGTCGCCAAAGAGCGAATCGTAATATTTTTTGGATTGGTATTTGTTGGAAATGCTTTCACTACTGGCACACTAAAAGAGACATCGCCCGCCTGGCCTGGTTCAAGACGAGCAAGAGCGGGTATGTCACTCGCTTTCCAGGTAATCTTCTTGGTAGCCTGATCGTAAAAACCCGCACCCAGCTGGAGTTTCGCAATATCAAGGTACGTAGTATCAAGAGTCAGGGTGAGGATAACATCACGCATACCAAGAGCTGATTCATTCTTGTAGCTGATAACGTAGTTCAAACTGTCTCCGGGGTTCGCTACTATGTCATTGTTTTCATTGACCAACTGCGAAATGACCAGCGGTGTAGCAATCATCTGAGTACGCTTCTCTACCGTGTTATAGGTAAACAAAGAATTATCACCCTGAAGGATGCCTATAGTAGCTCCGAAAGTCTTCGCCGTATTACGAGCACCACCGAGACTCCCATGAATCACTATCTTACCACTTTGATTGGGCTTGAGCTCTGGAATCAACCACGTACTATTACCCTCTGTTGGGGCTACATCTGAAGAGAGGTACTGAAAATCTTCGGGGTACTGAGCAATAACGCGCAGGTTACGAAATGTCTCTGGGCTTCTGTTTTCATACGTAACAACATAATCAAGCTCTTGCCCAGTAGCCAACTCACTTGGAGCACTCACCTCGAATATGAGGGGTGAGGTTGCCAGGATTACTTGAAACGCGGACTTGGTATCAAACTGACTACTTGTACTTTTCGGAGTGTAACGAAGTATGGCCTCGAAATTAGCCTTCTCTCCCTTACCTCCATAGAACTTACCGTTGATAGTCAGTGTTTTGTTGGCTCCTCTTGCTACAACTCCTATTGGTATTTCTACTCGCTTACCAGTCATTTTCATTTCTGGAGTAGTCTCAATTTGAAATGTCTCTGGCAAGACTAAGGTAAGAGTGGTATTTTCTATCTCATTCCAACTATTGTTGGCGTACGTAAGATCGAAGGAAACGCGCTCCGCACTAGCCACACTGGCTGGGCCAGCTATAAATATACTAACTGCGCTTTGACGTTTCAGATAGGTGTAGCCACCGAACGCTATCGCTCCCAAGACGAGCAAAGCTACCAGAGAACCGAGAGCAATATAGAGCTTCTTTTTCCTCGCTTTTTTGACATCAGGACTGACAAGGTATATTTCTTGTTTGGGAGCTACTTGCCACTCTTCTTTTTTTTGAAAAGCTTGTTTTTCTTGGGCCAATTCTTCCGAAGTATGCTCTTCATGGACTACCAAACGAGCCTTATCAAGGTGCGTGTCACGACTATGCAGTTGCTGATTCAAATCTTCAAGGCTCATACCAGGTATGTTTTGTTTTGACTATCTCTATACTAGCAAAATTGAGCACCAAAAGAAACGCTTTCTCATACAAAATTCTAGTGAGCAACCCAGTCAGCAAAGCGACGAGTGACCATCTCTAGCTCGCGCATGTCTTGCTCATTGACCTGAATCTTCATACAAGGGCGCAGATCATTGGTGGCAAACAGACGCATGAGCTTGATAGTGTTTTCTTGGATGTAGAAACTTTCCTTGAACTCGCGAGATTCTGCCTCAGTCAATACTCCACCAGCTTTGGGACTAAAGAAGTGGCGTTCACCTGCTTTAAGTTTGACACCCGACTGCACCGACATGTGGGTTTCGATATGGTAGCCAAGATGACTGAAGAGTTGGAAGAGAAACACCTGTGAGAGTAGACGCACTCTTTCAGCCTTTCCTTCTTCTGCCAGTGTGTTTGCCTGTGTGAGATATTCCTTACTTAGAGTAAAGAGTGCTTCATCAGGCTCTTCCATATCGACAAACTTTTCGAGGATACTGAGGCACTGAGAAACCATTAACAAAATCTCATACTCTTCTCGAAGGGCACCAAAAACATCATCGGCCACGGCAGCTGTCACTCGGCCCATGCCCTTTGTCTTATTGATGATCACTAGGACCAAGCTCAAGTTCTCAAGCTGGCCCGCTAGCTTGGCTTCGGGTTTACGTACCCCCTTAGCCATCACTCGGATTTTCCCCTGCTCCTGTGTATAGAGGGTATACAAGCGGTCGGTCTCACCGACTTCTTTCTTCCCTAATACGATGGAGTTATAACGGTATTCCATACCTTAGCTACGCTTGAGCCAGAAGGTAAACTTTTCTCCTTCGATATCAACTGTCTGAGTATATTCAGCATCTAATAGTTCTTGATTCTTTACGCCACCTTCAGCAAGCACTTCCGCTACAATCTCATTTTGATGTACAACAAAGACATCTTCTTTGCCGGTGTATCCAAGAGTAACTCTATCTTCCACATTAAATCTAGCCTTCTTACGCCCCTCCTGGATAGCTCGGATAATCTCACGAGATTCTCCTTCAAGCTTAAGCTCTGGGGTGATATCCGTATTTAATTTAATGTCGTTACCTTTTTGAGATCGGTACTCTTTAACATTTAATTCTTCTTTTATAATGTCTTGAAATACTTCATCAATTTCAGGCCCTGCCATATATTCGAGCGGGTAACGAACTTTTATCTTTGCTTCTGTTCTAAATTGTAGACCTCTTGTAATCAACTCTCTCGTTAGAAGCATCTTTTCGATAAGATTTGTATCGACTTCACCTACTTCAGGCCATTCTGCAAGATGGACTGATTCTTCTCCAGTCAGATTGCGATAAATTTCTTCTGAGATAAATGGTGTAAATGGTGCCATCAGTTTGGAGAGGTCTACCAGTACCGTATAGAGAGTCTGGTAGGCAGCATACTTATCACTATCATTTTCATTCTTCCAAAAACGTTTACGATTGCGACGAATATACCAGTTGGAAAGATTGTCGACAAAAGGGGTAATGAGTCGCGCAGCTTGAGCTGGTCGGTAGTTATCCAACTCCTCAGTCATACTCTGGATAAGTAACTGAAGCTCAGAAAGAATCCAACGATCCAAGATGTTTTCTGATGGTTTAGAGTCATCACTCGAAGACCAGTTATCAATGGTAGCGTAGGTGGTGAAGAACGAATACGAATTCCACAGCATGCGAAAGGTATTTCTGGTGATACTCCCTAATTCCTTTTCGGAGAAATAAAGATCTTCCGCAGTAACTACCGGTGAACTGAGAACATAGAGACGCAAAGCATCAGCACCATAGGTATCAATGGTAGTCATGGGATCTGGATAGTTATTGAGCTTCTTACTCATCTTACGACCATCTTCAGCTAGGACTGTCCCGTTAACTACACAATTTTCAAAGGCATTGGTCCCCTTGAGCGCTGTGCCAAGGATATGCAAGTAGTAAAACCAGGCTCGCGTCTGATCAAGTCCTTCGGCGATGAAGTTGGCAGGATATGCCTCAAGCTCACCTTCTCCCATGTAGTGTTTGCTGGCATAGGGCATCGAGCCACTATCAAACCAGGTGTCTAAAACATCTGGGATACGCTTTTTGGTATTTCCACAAGCTGTACACGGGAAAGTGATTGTATCGACAACGTGTTTATGGAGATCCTCTACCATCACTCCGCTCTTCTCAAAGAGCTCTTGTCGTGAACCAATCACTGTCTTCTCACCACACTCACAAGCCCACAGCGGAATACAACTGGCCCAGAAACGCTGACGACTGACAGACCAATCCCGAGCTCCTTCCAGCCATTTACCAAAGCGCCCATTCTTGATGTGTTCTGGTGACCAATTGATATCCTTAGCATTCTCTATAGCCAGCTCTTTAATTTTCTCTATAGCTACAAACCAGCTACTGGTAGCGTAGTTCAAGAGCGGCGTATCACAACGCCAACAATGCGGATAGCTGTGCTCGTATTTTTCTTTGGAGAATAAGAGCTCCTTACCGGCCAAAGACTTAATGATTTCGATATCAAAAGCCTGTGGGTTCTCAATCGGTTTCACCTGCTTACCAGCAAACTCTGCAACCTCATCTTTGATCGTCCCGTCCATACGTACATGTTGAACCCATGGAAGGCTATGAAGCTTACCAAGGGCCATGTCGTCCTCGCCAAAAGCTGGCGCTTCATGAGCAATTCCCGTCCCTATATCCGTCGTCACAAAATCCGCATGATAAATCTTCCAACCATTCTCTCGATTCTCTAGAGTTTCATTGTTAGAGTAATCCTGAAATGGTGGGTTGTATGATTTGCCAATCAGTGACTCTCCAGATAACTCCTCTACTAGTTGATAATCCCTCTCACCAAAAACTTCTTTAGCTCGTGCTTCAGCTACTATATATTGTTGAGATTCAAAAGCTACTTTGACATAGTTAATATCTTTTCCTACTGCCAGAGCCACATTACCTGGTAGTGTCCATGGCGTGGTCGTCCAGGCCAACATATATATCCCCGGCTCATCGGCTAACTCAAACTTAGCAGTGACGGCCAAATCTTTCACATCTTTGTAGCCCTCACTGACTTCCTGTTGAGAGAGTGTCGTCTCACAGCGAGGACAGATATGCATAGTCCGATAACTCTCATAGACCAAGCCTTTTTCCCACAAAGATTTCCATACCCACCAGATGCTCTCCATATAGTCCACATCCATCGTATGGTAAGCATGCTCCATATCGACAAAACGCCCAAAACGTTTCATGACTGTTTCCCAATCCTTAGCATAGGAAAGCACTTTACTCCGACATAAATCGTTAAATTTCTCAACTCCAAACTCAAGAATATCTTTCTTGTTCTTAAACCCCAGTTCTTTCTCGACTATATTTTCAATAGGTAGTCCATGGCAGTCCCAGCCCCACTGACGCTCCACCTGATAGCCCCGCATAGTCTTGTAGCGCGGAAAGACATCCTTCACCAACCCTGGTACGAAATGTCCGTAGTGAGGCAAACCAGTAGCAAATGGCGGTCCATCGTAAAAACGGTATTTCTCCTGACCCTCACGGTTAGAGATAGACTTCTGGAAAATATCGGCATCCTCCCAATACTTGAGAACTTCTTCTTCAAGCTTGGGGAAATTCACTTGTGATTCTACTTTTTTCATATTCTGAAATTAAAAAATCCTTAACGCAAAAACATGCGCTAAGGACGTTTGGAGTCAACGTGGTACCACCTTAGTTTATCCACCGCTGAGGCGGACCTTCATTGTATTGGCTATTACGGGCCTACCCGATGAGGTCTACTGCTGTCGAAACAGGTTCTTCTCACAGCTCCGAGGTGATTACCTCTTCAATGCCTTTGTAGCTCTATTTTAGCAACTCTTCTTCTATTAGGCAATTTCAAGAATCATCGGTAGATGGTCAGAAATTTCATTCTTCGGGACTTGAAAATCTGTTACTTCTACTCCTGGTCCAACAAAAGTATAGTCTGCAAAAAGATGCTTATTATCAGGATACTTAGCCCAGGCAATTTCATTTCTCGTAGTATCAACACTGTACTCTTTGATAAGATCTCTATACCCGTATTCCTCAAACATTTTCACACTCTGTGTATCTGGAAAAAGATTGAAGTCTCCCATGATAATATGTTTGCCTGGTTTATCCTTAAGAAATTCCAAAGTTTCTTTAGACTGTAGAATTCGCGCTTCTGTATCTTGTTTTTCTACCGGAAAAGCAGCTCCATGGATATTACAGATGAGGTATCGCTCATCTCCTCTTATAATGTCTACCCACAGACCCAACCCCTGATCTTTATTATGAGGAAAGAATACCCCCGAGGATAATAGTTGAACGTCTTCACGTAGACAGGTAGTCTGACACAAATCATCTCCTGTAGTATGTTCATACTTACTGGTACTCATATTTTGCCAACCAGCTAGTTCTTGACTGCGGATGCGCTCCATTTCATCAGAAGCTTCCTGAAACAAAAAGATATCTACATCCTTAGCTTCCGTACGGACAAACTCTCTCAAAGCTTCAGCACAACCCCCTCGCCAGGTATTCAGTGAAATAATCTTCATACTCCTTCTTTTATATTCCATTCTATCTTCAGACAATCACTCGTCTTGGGTGTCCAACCAATAGCGCTGACAGCAATACTCTCTCTCACAACCACCCCATGAATCTGCTCAAGGGTGTCTCCATGAGATACCAGAACTACTTTTTTACCAGCAAACTCTTTGGCAATATCTTGGAGAAAACTCTCAACACGCGCTCTGGTACTTTCAAAACTCTCCACTCCATCAGCTCCGTCTGTCATCAAACGTTTTTCTGGTTCACTGTAGACTTTGAAAAATTTGGCCGCTGGACCAGTATTATACAAACCAAAATCTGTTTCTCGTAGGCGTATATCTTGCAACACTGGCACTCCAATGGTTTCACTAATGATAGTTGCTGTTTCTACTGTACGGGTCATGGGTGAAGCAATAATAGTATCGATCTCCTCATCTTTGAGACCTTCTGCCATTTTTTGGACTTCTTCTATACCTCGGGACGTGAGGTGTCGTATGGTACGGCCAGGAACTTCTGGATATGAGCTGAGTATCCCCAAAGCATTTGATTCTGCTTCACCGTGTCGCACCAGATACAGAGTGATGACTGCCATAGAGACTTGCTTAAGGGATAAAATGATACAGGTCCCATCCTAGACCGGTACCAAGAAAAAGGACCATCAGACCTACGAGTTTGAATAGAAAGAAAATTGCTTTTTCACCACTATTTTTCTTTACTTTGTACTTCTCTTTATATTTTTTGGATAAAGGCATACTGAATAAACAGGTAGAGTCTTTTGTATTACATTTTTTCTGGCGCACTTACTCCTATCAATCGGAGCGTTTCACCAAGCACTTCTTTGGTAGCGGCAACGAGAGCAAGTCGAGCTTGGGACAGCTCTTTATTCTCAACATCTATCACCTGACACTCGGCATAGTAAGAGTGAAACTTATCAGCCAGCCTGATAGCCAGCTGTGGCAAACGATGAGGCTCATACTCACGAGCAGCTAACTCCAGGAACTCCTGAAACATCAATATCTCCCGCATAAGTGACTTCTCCTTATCGTGGAGGAGCTTGCTCAAGTCAGCATCAGTATATACTATAGCATTCTCTATTCCTTTCTCGAGGATGCTGGCCATACGAGCATGAGCATACTGGACATAGAAGACTGGATTCTTCTGAGAACGCTCTTCTGCAATGCCTAGATCAAAAGTCATGTGCGTATCCGGAGAATACTGAAGAAAAAAGAAACGCGTCACATCGTGCCCTACCCGCTCGAGAAGTTCATCCATAGTGACTACGTTGCCGGCTCGTTTACTCATTTTGACTTCCTCTCCATCCTTCATCAGTTTCACCAACTGCATAAGGAGAAATTTGATTTCCCCCGTGAAGCCCAAAGCTCGTGCGGCTGCTTCGAAGCGACTGGTATAGCCATGATGATCAGCTCCCCAAATTTCTATGATGGTAGAAAATCCCTGCTCTATTTTAGACAAAATATAGCCACATTCAGAAGCAAAGTAGGTATTGCCTCCATCAGCTTTAATCAAGACTCTATCCTTATCATCTCCAAATTCAGTCGTACGAAGCCAGAGCGCTCCTTCTTCTTCGAATGTCCTCTCCTGTGATTTGAGGATCTCTATAGCCCTCTCTACCATGCCAGACTCTACCAGAGCGCGCTCTGAAGTCCAAGCATCAAACTCTATCTGCATCCCATTCTCAATGGTTGGCTTGATATAGTCACTCATTACCAGGACAGCTGCTTGCTTACCTATCTCGAGGACATCATCACCTGTACTGGCTAGTTTTTCTTTGATCTCGATAATATATTATCCGCCATACACCGCTTCAACATCTTGCAGTACACAGTGACCAAGCTTCACTACTTGCTCCCCAGCATCATTGATATAGTACTCATTGACTACCTCGTGGCCCGTCTTACGGAGCAGTCGAGTGAGCGCATCGCCATAAAACCCTCCGCGACCATTGCCGAGGTGAAGTGGTCCTGTCGGGTTGGCAGAAATAAATTCATTATTGACTCGTATTCCTTTCCCCATGATTGAATCACCAAAGTACTCCTTCTCAAGAAGAGCCTCTTCTACCGCGCCACTAAAAACTTCACTCTGTAAATAGAAATTCAAGTGTCCCG
>CAZLQC010000002.1:35829-43706 GCA_964561695.1 uncultured Bdellovibrionales bacterium | reverse complement strand
TCTATCCATATGCTCCTATCTATACCCTGATTCATGATCAGGATTCTATGCATGGCCACTTTGCTCATAGTCGTATCCACACTTCTTTTCTTCAGAGATTTCCTTTTTCCAAAAAACGTCATCGACTTTTCCCACCATTGATGCCTCTTGCTATCGAAGGTTTTGATCTATCGGCCTATGATGTAGTACTTTCTGATTCATCGAGTTTTGCCAAAGGAGTCATCACTGGTCCAGAAACGCTCCATGTCTGCTATATGCATACGCCTATGCGCTATGCCTGGGATGATTGTCAGAAATACACGGAAGATTTTGGTTTGCCGGGTTTTGTCCGTAAGCTAGTGCCACTATTCATGAGTCCCATTCGTCTGTGGGATCGAGCCAGTGCCGAGCGGGTGGATCATATTATTTCCAACTCTCGATTTGTCGCCAACCGTATTCGTAAGTACTACCGCAAGGAGTCTACGGTTATCCACCCACCCGTCAATGTTTCACAGTTCTATCTTTCCAAAAAGGGGACTGGCGATTATTTCTTGATGGTAGGACGTCTTATTGCTTACAAGCGTCATGATATTGCTATTGAGGCTTTCAATGCTCTCAAACTGCCGCTCAAGATTATTGGTCGGGGACCAGAGCTCGAACGCCTGAAGAAACTAGCTGGACCGACTATTGAATTCTTAGGACGCGTTCCAGAAGAAGAGCTTCCGCGTTACTATGCTGAGTGTCGAGGCTTTGTTTTCCCACAGGAAGAAGATTTTGGCATTGTGGCTATTGAAGCCATGGCTTCAGGTAAGCCCCTTATCGCCTATCGGGGGGGTGATATTGTGGAGCACATGGAAGAAGGAAAAATGGGTGAGTATTTCGACGAACAGACCAAAGAATCCCTTATTGGAGCCATAGAGCGTTTCCAAGAGGCCAAATATGACCCTTCTTATATTCGATCCAAAGCTTCGCCTTTTGACAAAGAGCGATTCAAGGCTACAATAAAGGACTACCTCGAAAAAGTAGTAGCCGAACATCAGGCCAAAATCTAAGCTTCTCTTTATGCCCGGTGGGACAATTTCAAGAAAGGTGTCTCAATATTTTCTGGAAAGGTAGATTCTCGAGATTTAGTTTGAATAATATAGATTATGGCAAGTTTTATAATAAATAGCTTGAAATAGTAACACCGGGTATGGAACTACGTGATATCTTGAAACTTTTCTACCAAGAACGAACCATCTACCTGGCAGTAATTGGTTTTTTCCTTTTGGCTGGGCTTGTGTTTACTTCGTATGAACCAGAGCGCTATCAGGCAAGCTTGCTCATCACTATTGGTCGTACAGAAGGTGTGCCAGTGGCAGAGTATCGTTATGATAGTTTTTACCGTCTCCAGGCTGACGAACGTTTTGCAGATACCTTGGTACGTCTTCTTGGTACCGCGCGAGTGACCGAAGATATCATGGAAGATGCCGAACTCTCTCAAAGAGAATCCGCTGGCTATTTTACTGCTCGCAGACTGTCGTCTCAGTTGGTTGAGGTTACTTTTGAGAGTAGAGATGCCAAAGCGCTACCAGTTATTGGAGCAAGTTTGACCAAGGTTCTCACAGCGTATACCGAAGATCTAAACGCACAGGCTATTGATAAGGAGAATTGGTTTCGAGTCATTGCTGCCGAGCCGGTAGTCAGTGATGCCCGCACCAGTAAGGTTCTGGTCCTGGCTTTGTCACTCTTTGCAGGCCTTTTCTTTGGCTTCTGGCTTATTCTCATACGTTACTACTTATACGGATCACAACTACATGCGCATCGGGATTGATATTCGGTGTCTGGCGGAGGGACGGCGCACAGGAGTAGAAGAATATACTTTAGGATTACTGAAAGAGCTTCTGCATAGCGGAGGAGATCATCAGTATGTTTTGTTTTTTAATTCTTGGAAACCAGCTCCACGTCTTCTCCAGGCGCTCACTCACCATAGCAACGTGACCTTGGCGACCTACCGTTTCCCCAATAAGCTTCTCAATTTTTGTTTGTGGTATTTGCGCTTTCCAACACTTGATTGGCTGATGGGCGGAGTGGATGTAGTGTTTCTGCCCAACCAAAACTTCGTCGGCGTTAGTCGTCATGTACCTCTAGTAGTGACCGCTCACGACCTCTCTTTCGAGCTTTTCCCAGAGACTTTTTCTTGGAAGCAACGCCTCTGGCACTACTTTGTTGATTTTCGAGGGTTGACCAAGCGCGCAACCAAGGTGATAGCGGTATCGCAGTCTACCAAGAACGATATTATCAGTGCCTATGGAACCAAGGAAAACAAAGTCGTAGTGATTCCTAGTGGTTATGATACCCGCTTGCGAGTGATTGATCGTAATGACCAGACTCTCTTGGCTGTTCAGAAACGTTATCATTTACCCTTTAAGTACATTCTTTCTTTTGCTACTTTTGAGCCACGCAAAAACCTCATCTCGGTAATCGAGGCCTATGAGGAGTTCATACTGCAAAATCCTACTTCGCCCTATCATCTCGTCCTGGCAGGGAGTCCGGGTTGGGAAAAAAGAGCATTGTACCAACGCATCCGTAGTTCGGCGGTGTATGACAAGATTCATCTGATTGGCTTTGTCGAAGAGGCTGACAAACCAGCTATTTACAATCTTGCCAGTGTCTTTGTTTATCCATCGGTGTATGAGGGTTTTGGGTTTCCGCCACTGGAAGCCATGGCTTGTGGGGTACCTGTCATCGTCTCACACAGCTCGTCTCTACCAGAGCTGGTCGCTGACGCCGGTATTCTGATTGATCCCTATCGACCACAAGAAATTTTCGATGCTTTGGAAGCCACCCTCAAAGAAACTGAGTTGGCCCAGCTCCTCTCCAAGAGGGGATTAGAGCGAGTAAAAGCCTACTCCTGGAGCAAGACAGCTGCTGGTATTTTGGCCCTTTTTGAGGGTTTACGGCAGTAAATTGTGGATAAATTCTAGTGTAAAAGATAAAAAAAGAAGAGTATAATAGAATGGCATCAATAAATGTCTAAAATAAAGACATGCCAAAAATAAAAAACAAGTCGATTAGTCTATTCACAGCGCTTTTGATAGCCATCTTTTCTTTTTCAGGATTTGCTTTTGCTCTTACAGCAGTGACCGGCAGTCCTATGTTGGCGTTAGTCTCACAGGCTCACAATGGTGAGGACGACAGCGAGGACGAGAACGAAGACGAAGATGAGGACGAGGATGAAAATGAGGATGAGGATGAAGACGAGAATGATGAGGAGGATAAAATAGAAAAAGAGAAAGAGAAGAAGGCTAAGGAAGAGGCCAAGAAAAAAGCTGAGTATCAGCGCGAACAATGGAAGAAAAAATCAGAGTTACTTCGTAAGCAAGCCGAAAGTCGTCGTGAGTTTGAAGACGATGACAGTGATGAGGATGAAGAGCAGGATGAGGATGAACAAGAACACGAAGAGGATGATAAAAAGGCAGATATTCTTGAAGACATCAACGAAGATATTATTGAGGCTGAAGAGCGCATCACCCGAGCTCAGGCTGAGGGAATTGATGTGACTAAGGCTATGGCTACTCTAGCGACTGCTAAGGAAAAGGCCAGTACTGCAGAGCAAGCCCTTGCCACTACTTCATATGACACTCTGCGAAGTATTGCTCGTGAGGTCAAAAAATTAGCTCATTTTGCTAGCCATAAGGATGTCAAAAATTCGCGTGACATGGAGAAAGATGTGAGCAAGATAGCTAAGCGCATAGCGCAAACTCGGGGCAAGATTACTTTGTATGCTTCTCTCGGAGGTGACCCAGGATCTTTCAATACTTCCCTTGAAGCCTTGGAAGGAGAGTTTACTACGCTCAAAGAAAATCTTCTTAAGGGTGGTCAAGATCAGATCAATGCTTTGGGAGCCCTAGAACCACTAGAGCGCAAAGTGAAGCGTTTGAAGAGTAGTATCGAGAGCGCCAGCTATGCTCTGGGTGGTACCGATGAGCGTTATGATGATGACTACGAAAACGAAGTAGAAGACATTTACGATGAATTGAATGATGTCGCAGAGATTGAGGGAGATGAGTTGGGTGAGCAGATTCGTACAGTCGCTCTGGCTCAGAAGAGTTCTATAGATAAGGTGAGTGGTCCAGTAAAATCTATTGATCAGCGAAACCGCGTGCTCCAGTTCCTCCTTGGTACCAAGGGAAGTGAAATAGAAAAACTCGAGACAGAGATCACAGCCAACAAGGCTCGTATGGAAGTCCTGACAGAAGCTGCTAATAAGATAGAGGACGCCGAGGTCAAGGCTATTGTGTTGGATCAGATCAATGAGCTAGAGATAGAAACCACTAAACTAGAAACCTTTGTCGGAGGTCAGAAAGACCGACTCAGCGCCTTTGGTTGGTTCTTCAAGCTCTTCTAGTCTGAAGCTTGAATACAACTCAAAAGAGCCCTCTTAGGGCTCTTTTTGGTACATGATATACTGGAGCCACCTTAAGAAATCGATTCTATGGAATTCAAGAAATGGCCGATAGTGGGGAGAGAATCTTTGTTCAAGAAATACGGCAAAGAATTACAAAAGATTGATTTTGAGTTGCCTGATGGTACTGTCTCAGATTTCTATATCCATACGGGTGGCAGAGGACCAGTCTGTGTTTTAGCGTTGACCAAGAATCAAGAAGTGATCCTCGCCAAGCAATTTCGTCCCGGTCCTTATGAGGTCCTGCTCGAACTGCCTGGTGGAGGTATAAACGCTGATGAAGAGCCGTTGGAGGCTATGAAGAGAGAACTTCTAGAAGAAACTGGCTACCAGGGGAATCTCACTTTTGTCACTCAGGCACTGGAATCAGCTTACAATACGGTAGATCGCTATTGTTTTGTGGCTACAGATTGTGAGAAAGTAGCTGAGCCTCAAAATACCGCTACAGAGATGACCGAAGTAGTATTGATGCCTTTGGATGAGTTTCGAGCTCATCTACGCTCTGGGAGGCTTACAGACATAGCTACAGGCTATCTGGGTCTCGATTACCTAGGACTTCTATAAACAATATAGTAACTCTATGCCACAAGGAGCCGCTTGGGAACGTGAATACAAAAACCCTCAATTTCTTACCAAAGATGCTGAGCCTCAGATTGATACCAAGCGTTTTCTCCGTTTCTTGGAATCCAAACAAGGGTTGGCTCTGGAAGGTCTTCGAGTTTTGGACCTCGGCTCTGGTACGGGCCGTAATGCCAACTACATTGCCAAGCTTGGGAATTCTGTAGAGGGTCTCGAAATATCAGCTACGGCAGTGCGTTTAGCGCAGGAGCGGGCCAAAGCCCTGGGTGTGGACGCTCATTTCCGGGTAGCAGATATGGGAGTGAAATATCCATTTGCTGATCAATCATTTGAGGTAGTGATAGACGTTACTTCATCCAACTCACTCAATGAGAAAGAGCGAGAAGTCTATCTCAATGAAATCATGAGAGTTCTCAAGCCCGGAGGTTATCTTTTCGTCAAAGCCCTCTGTAAAGACGGTGACCAAAACGCTAAGAAGCTTCTCAAGATCAATCCAGGCAAGGAATACGATACCTATATCAACAAAGACTTAGGTTTGGTAGAGAGGGTATTTAGCCAAGAGGATTTTCGCACTCTATATGGACGGTATTTCAAAATCCTAAAGCTTAGCAAAAAAACTAACTACACTCGTTTCAAAGGACAGTCTTACAAAAGAAACTTCTGGTTGGCGTATATGCAGAAAAGCGAGTAATAAATGAACATATGAAACCCTTTGAAGTGAGAGAATTAGATAAGGAACTGGTAGTACGTTTTAGTGATAAGACGGTAGTGTTACCCGAAGAAATTCAAGAGAAGATTGATACCTACTGGGAAGGTTTGCTTGCCAGTGGTAAAAATTATCGACGAGGAGAAGTGTTCACGGTGACCCATGTCGATGAGAGTGCGGATAGGATAGATGTTCTGGTAGAGAAAAGTGACTACGCACACTACTTATACTGTCAGAATGTAGATACGCTGGGGGAGTGTGGAGTGAGAATTATCCATACAGCTTGTTTAGTCATTACAAGCGATAATAAAGCAGTATTGGGTGAAATGGGACCACAGACTGCCCGTGCCGGCATGTACCAACTTTGCGGTGGTGGCATTGAGCTCAAAAACTTACGTGGGGACGTCTTTGATTTTGATGAGAACATTACCGAAGAGTTAGAAGAAGAGCTCGATATTGAAGTGGAGGATGTCTCTCGAGTAAAATCTTTTACTAAGAAATATTTGAAATCAGGGGGTCCTACCGGTAAGATGGCTGTTGTGTATGAAGTAGTACTTCATGAAACAGAAGAAGTATTTCTAGAAAGTTACAAGCGATTTGAACAAGAATTGATAAAAAGAGGAGAAGACCCGGAATTTGAGAGAATTGTCACTCTAGATCTTAATAAGAAAGATGAAATAGAGCATTTTCTCACAGAAAACAAAGAGAGGTGCGATGAGTATATAGAACCTCTCTTCTATCATTTAACATTAGATATTAAAGCTTGACATTTCTAGGAAAATGCTTAATATCTAGGTAGGTTCGAGATAGTCTTGATCCTTAAAATGTGAAGGGAATATTGCCATGGGTGGTGTAAACCATCAACCTTGTAATCGCTATTTGCCCGATTCAACGCGCCTCTCGAGGGCGCTGAGTCTGGGAAGGATATCTTTCGAGAGCGCAAATGTCGCGCTCGAGGATCATATTCTTGGTGAACTCGAAGAAGGCTCATCTGGATCAATGACGGACGTTCTCCGGCATCTCCAGTCATCCGGGAAGAACCTGGAGGAGATGAAGATCCATCTTTCTTCTATCCGCAGCGTACTTCACGCAGAAGGCGGTTGGGAACCTCCGACGGTCGACACTATCGACTGGAACCAGGTGGGAATCATTCTCGTTGGCCTTAACGCCGTCGACGCGATTGCCTGGGGGCGTATGACGGAAGTACGTACCAGGGGCGGCTTCGATGCTATTATCGAGAACTATCTGAAGCAAATCGACAACCTGGTCGAGCTTAACTCGGATGTGCATCGGGAAATGCAGCTTCTGGAATCTGTCGCTCTTCGCGGCCAACTTTCCGAAGCGGTCGAGGAAAATCGTGCCGGCAACTTCAAGATTGCCTTTGCGAACCTCTACCATTCCTGGGCGAGCTTTCAGCAGGATTTCCTGGCCTCGGTTCTTCTTTCGACTGAATCCTGGTATCGCTGGACAAACGTCGGCTCGATGATCGAAATGCCGCCGCAGGCTATCGCCGCCTGATCTTTTACGTAGTGACGGGAAATCCAGAGTGCATAATGAGCATTCTAAGGTTTCCCGTCACTGCAACTTTATAAATAAGAGTACCATCCTATATTTTATGCAGAAAATATCCAAAAATGTAAAGACAGTTCTAGAAATACTCCATGATGAGATTGTCGGAGATATTGCATCTGCCTTAAAAAAAATGACCAAGGATTATTCAATGACATGGGTAGAAAAAAGAAAGGAAAAAATATTTCCCTCAATTTCTGGAGAAGATCTCCGTTCTCAAATGGAAAACGTTTACGTAATAAAGGGACGGAAGTATGAGATTATCAATATTGCTGAGGCAAATGATCTGGTGATGCTCGAGATGATCGAGTCTTACCCAGACCCAAAAACAAAGAAAGTATACCGGACACCCCAGGTGATAGTGTTAGAGTTCAAAAATGGTAAGATTCGAACAGGAAGACACTATGCTGATGTAGATCTAGCCTTTCTACATCTCACACCCTCTCAAATTAAAAAAGCGTATAAGGGAAAATATAATCCTTCCATTATTGACTAATGAGTTTATAAGGGAGGAATCCGGGCTAACTTTTTATGGGTCGGATTTTTAATACTGTGGTATAATTTCTGCATGAATACATCAAGAATTTTGACGGTAGT
>CAZLQC010000002.1:26536-35819 GCA_964561695.1 uncultured Bdellovibrionales bacterium | reverse complement strand
TGTGGGGGTAGCCTACTATCGTTACATGGTGCAGGAAAACTTTTTAGTAAAATATCAAACTCCTTGTGATCCAGTAGTAGAGAGTTGCTTTGTGTATGAGTGTGATCCTGAAGCTGAGGAGTGTACGGGTAATCCAGAAGAAGATACGACGTATTATAGTCTCATGTACCGACTGGCTAAGAATATCCCAGCCTGTGATGTGAATGTGGAAAGGGATTGTGATTCAGCCTACATTTGTCCAATAGGTGAAGAGAAGTGTGAAATAGTGGTTTGTAACGACGATATGAGCCTTGAGGAAGAGGCTGCGTGTACGAATCCAGAAGACTTTGTTATAGAAGAAGAGGAAGGTACTGAAGCAGAAGTTATGGAAGGAGAGGAGATAGTGCCAGTTGAGGAGGTACCTGAAGAAAGTGCAGATTCAGAACAGCCGGCCTTAGAAGTGATGCCTGCTCCAGCGATGGAAACCACTCCCAGTACTCCACCGACAACAGAACCAGGCCTTGAGAGGCTTTAGGTTAGAAAGCTTAGAATAAAGTTCTCATAACAGTACCCTTGACTTTTCGGAGTTTTGGGTGTATAATAGTATGTTGCAGTGGTAATTTTGCCTCTGCACGGAGTTCTTTGAAAGGATCACAACGTGAATAATTTGTCGCACCAAAAAGCTGGTGTGACGGTAGTCACGCTTGCTGTTTTTTTCGCACTGCTTAAACATAAGTTTTTGCAGACCCGCGTAGGGAAAACCTGGACACTTTTCCAGGACATCGTCATTATGGCGGGTGGTATGGCTACGGGTATCTTGCTCATGGATCAGATTGATAACCCATGGGATTATATTTTATATCCTAATGTCATAGATGCTTATGGGGTCATTCGTGGCGCTTTGCTCATGGCTTTCCTATCGTTTTTTCTTGATCTTACTTTTATCTATCTTTATGATCGGATGAAAGCGGATATATTTCAGTTTGAAAAGCTGAAAATGAAAAAAGAAAAAATCCGTAAGCTTTGGGGCAAGAAGGGTATCTGGGCGGTGAACATTGCCATGTTCATCTTCCTCACCGTTAAGGCCAACCCAGCTGTTGTGGTGGTATGTTTCCGTGAGGGAGCCTATCGCTTCGGCGGTATGAAACGTCGCGATTGGGGCATGTTCCTGCTTGCGATGCTAGCAGCTCATATTTACTGGACCCTAGTGGTCTATTGGCTTATCCAGTCAATCGAGTGGCTTGGGCTTTACTTCCCGTTTCTGGCTGATGCTTTAGAATGGGTGCGTGAATCTCGTACAGCTTTGGCTGAGTGGGCCATGAGCCTAATATGAGAGATATGGGGGTGTTTGCGGTAATCGCAGGCACCCCCTTTCTATTTGGCCTTACTATAGGTATAATTCTAGATAGATGATGGATTATTTATGATATATGGAAAGGAAAAGCCGGGGCTCTTGATACTGGGAGCGTCTGGAGGGGTAAGTGGTGCCTTTTTGCAATTAATAGAGGAATACAGGGCTGATTTTTCAAGCCTTATTTTGGTTGATCGAGTAGACACCTTTACGAGTTCCAAGTACCACAATCACGCTCTTCTGGACTACACATTTCTTGAAGAAGAGCTTACCCATGAGAATTGTGAAGAAGTTCTTGGGGGAATGATAAAGAAATACGATATTCAATACATACTTGATAATACCGACGCAGACACAGAGCCAATTCTTGCTGTTGCTGATGCTCATGGTGCTAGTTATCTCAACTGTGCACTAAATCCTATGCCGTCAGTAGAGGATTTTGTTGAGGAAATTGCTAGTCTCCGTAAACGCTATACGAATACTAAGCATGTTTTAGGTCTTGGTATGAACCCAGGTATTATCAATCATTTTGTACTCAAGTTGGTATCAGAGTACGGAGTACCGAAAGAGTTTGTGGAAATAGAGTATGAATCAGGCAAGGCAGCGGTAGCTAGAGACAAACCTTTTATTACTTGGTCGAGAGCCCAGTTTTTGTATGAATCTGTCACAGCCAATACAGGGTACAGTCATGAAGGTGGGGCTTTTCATGAACTTAAGAACAACGCTTTATCGACAACCGTCGATACACAGAAGTACTTAGAGCCAATTAAAAAGTTGGATAGCTACCCTCGGGGGATGATAGTGCCTCACGATGAAATCATCATGCTTTCATATGACTTAGGTGTGCCGGGCAAGTTTGTGTACGCTATCCACGAGGAGTCATTCTCGCGTTTGGTAGATATGGTGCATATGGCTGATAACAAGAGAGAAGTGGCTGATCACGAGCTTATTCTAGAGGATAATATACACACGCCACTGACAGGCTCTGATTGTATTGGAGCGTGGCTTTATTATGATGATAAAAAAGTCTGCTATTACATGGATGTACCTCATGAAAATCATAAAGGTACCAACGCTACCCTTTTTCTCGTAGCAGTAGGGGCCTTGGCTGGACTTTTTGATTGTATGCAAGATACATCATTGGAAAAGCAAGTGCATTTTGTCTCTGATCTTAATACCGAGAATATTCTCAAGACAGTCGCTAAATATGCGGAAATAAAAAAAGTGGTTATAGAGAACTAAAAAGCTTTATTACTTAGATAAAACCTTGTATAATAGGGCTATATGGAACACTTTGGAGAACATGTCACTATTGATGGGTATGGAGGGAATGAGAGTCTGCTCAATAGCAAGGACGTTGTCTTGACTTGCCTGAATGACTTGCCGGCCATGTTGGGTATGCATAAACTCGCAGAACCGGTGGTATACTATACAGAGGGTAATAACCACAAAGATCCAGGTGGGTGGACCGGAGTTTTGGTCATAGAAGAAAGTCATATCAGCGTACATACATTCCCTAAAAGAGGTTTTGTCAGTGCAGATGTGTATACCTGTAGAAATGGTATGGATACAAAGGTTATCCTGGATTTTTTTGAAAAAGCTTTTAGCTTAAAGAAAATAGAAACAAATTTTCTGAAGAGAGGGTTGGAGTATCCCGAGCAAAATATCTACAACTAAAAGCAACAGCTACGTTTTATGGCAAAGCCAAAGGTGTATGTCGCCAAAACCAAGAATACGGGCAAAGGTATATTTGCGGGGAGGTCAATCAAGAAAGGGGAGTATATTTTTACAGTAAAAGGTGAGTACAAAAAATTCACTATTAAAAATCAGAAAGACTCTGATAGTTGGAAATGCACCAATTGTATCGCTATTAGTAAGGAAAAATGGATAGATCCCTTCAAGGAAAATTTTCTTACTTATACCAATCATTCATGTAATCCGAATGCTGGGCTTAGAGGCAGTAGAAGATTCTATGCTATGCGAGATATTAAAGTAGACGAAGAGATAACTTTCGATTACTCAACTTCAGAAATAGATACTTTTTGGGATTTAGGAGTAGAATGTAAGTGTGGGGAGAAAAATTGTAGAAAAATAATTAAGTCAATCCAATTTCTGCCTAAAAAAACTTTTGAGAAGTACATGCCGTTTATAGCAACGCGATTTATCACCCTGTATAGGGTAAGTATACAAAAATAAAATGTTAACATCACTTTGCAACTGGGATAGCGCTCAGTTCCTCATTTTTTCAGGAAATGTCTTTTCTGATACTATCTATTATTCACACCTTCTTTCTTTGGTCTCCGCCTTAGTGATTGGAGTTTTTATTCTACTGAAGGATAGGACAGCTTTAGTTAACAGGCTTTTGTTTTTGCTCACTTCTCTCTTTGCGTTGTGGTCTTTTTTTGACCTCATTTTATGGGCCAATGACAGGGTCGAACTCATTATGTTCGTCTGGGCAGCCACTATTCTGATAGAGGTCCTTATATACTTTTTTAGTCTTTATTTTATCTATGTCTACATAAATGAAAAAGATGTAGATTGGACGAAGAAGGTCTTAATTAGTCTTTTGGTGTTACCGTTTATTTTCTTTTTATCAACAAAATTAAACCTCGTTTATTTTGATGGAACAAACTGCGATCGTGAAGTTTTAGAGGGAACTCTGTCGAGTCAGTACATCTACTTTGTTGAAATATTTTTTGCAATTCTAATTGCAACCCTCTCTCTTGTAAAATATAGAACAGTAGGTATTTCAGTAGACTCAAAAAAACAGATACTCTATATGACTCTGGGTATCCTCACTTTTTTGTTAGCATTTTCATCGGGTAATATTATCGGAAGTCTCACGGGTGATTGGGCATTAGCCCAATACGGTCTTTTCGGAATGCCAGTCTTTATGGGATTCCTTGCCTACTTGATAGTTCGTTTTCGAGCATTCGATATCAAGCTAATAGGAGCTCAGGCATTAGTAATGAGCCTAGTCCTTCTCGTAAGTGCTCAATTTTTCTATGCAAGTTCGCGAACAGACTTCGTTCTCGACAGTCTTTCCCTTTTTGTTGTAATTATTGTAGGATTTTTCCTTATTCGTTCTGTGAAAAAAGAAGTACAGCGTAAGGAAGAATTACAGAAACTTTCTGATACTTTAGCCAAGGCCAATGATCGGTTGGAGGAATTGGATAAGCAGAAGTCGGAATTTATCTCTATTGCATCGCACCAGCTCCGTACACCGCTGACGGCTATTCGTGGCTATATCTCACTCGCTCTTGAGGGTGCTTATGGTAAGGTGAAGGGCACGCCGATAGAAGACATCATGAATAAAATGTACACTATTGACCTTCGTCTTTCTCAATTGGTGGAAGATTTGCTCAATGTCTCTAAAATTGAAGCTGGTAAGGTCCAGTATAAATGGGAAAGTGTCATGCTAGAGCCTATTGTCGGTGAACTCTACGATATGTTTACTGTTTTGGCAGAGAAGAAGGGACTCAAACTGCACTTCAGCAAGCCTGAGTCAGCAATGCCAGTCATGAAGCTGGATGTGAATAAGATCAAAGAAATTATCTCAAACCTCATCGATAATGCTATCAAATACACCGAGAAAGGCAGTGTCATCATTCGTATCGAGCAAGATGCTACAGTCGCGCGGGTAGTGATTGAAGACACGGGTATCGGTATTTCGAAAGAAGATGCCGAGCGTCTGTTTGGAAAGTTTATCCGTACTGAGACCACCCAAAAAATGGACTCTGGTGGGAGTGGACTCGGACTGTTTGTCGGAAAGACTTTTGTCGAAGGCCATGGAGGAAGGGTCTATGCCACGAGCGAAGGTGTGGGTAAGGGTTCGAGCTTTATCGTTGAGTTGCCATTGATTAATCCAAATGCTTCCTAGTCTATGACTGTCAAAGATACTTTACTGATAGTTTTGTGGGTTATCATATTCGGCGTTTCTACAGCTGTTTCATACAAGGTGTATGTTTTGGATAGAGACTATGCTTTTGTGACCCTAATTCCTTGTGATCCTGAGGCAGAGATTTGCTTTGTGGCGTCGTGTGATCCTGAGAGTGAGACGTACCTAGAAGATATTTGTCTGACGGTGGAAGAGGGTGCTACAGAACGGTATTTCAGCTACATCAAGAAAAAAATGAAGAATGTAGAGCAGTGTGATTCACGTGATGAAGAGTGTGCACCGCTTGTGTGTGAGGAAAATGAAGAGGGGTGTGAGGTGATTAGCTGTGATGAAGAGACACTTGAGGAATACGCCGATGAGGGTACCGAATGTACTGAGGCGGTGATGCCTGAAGAAGAGGTTTTGGAAGAAGAATCAACTGAAGTAGTACCCGAAGAACCCGACCAAACGACTACGCCGATTGAGACGGGCGGGGAAATACTCACGCCGGCACCAGATACTACTGAAGAAGTGATACCAGAGACAGCTCCAGAAACTGCCGTGCCTGTTACAGAAGAACCAGCTGTGGAGCCAGAACCAACCCATAACCTGCCTATCTAATACCCATATGTTCAACCCACTTGCTTGTGAATGGGATCCAACAATTCTTCTTGGAATTTCAGCTAATGTAGGTGAGAATGTTATTTACTATTCTCACTATGGACCACTTCTTCTGGCTATGGCGATGTTTTTGTTTATCTTTTTTACGGATCGAAGTCTCTACCTCAGCAAAGTCTTGATGACCATGATTGCCTTTGTGTGTCTATGGATTATTACAGATCTATACCTCTGGTTGGCAGCTAGTGGAGAAGAAACGATGTTTGGTTGGGCGATACTTGTCTTCTTCGAAACTTCTATCTATCTCTCAGCGCTGTACTTCGCCTATGTTTTCGTCCAACAAAAAGCCCCTCACTTTTTCTTCAAGCTGTTGGGCGTTCTCTTCTACCTTGCTCCAGCTATCCTCTTGCCTACTGAGTACACGCTTCAGTTCTTTGACCTACGTAACTGCGATCGAGATGTGACTGAAGGACCGGTCATTTTCTACCTTTACATTCCCTACGGAGCTATCATGGCGATCATTGCCTGTATCGCCCTCTATGGTGCCTGGAAACAACGCGAGCGTGCTCGAGAGATTCTGACAGTGAGCTTCGGTGCTTTGATGTTCTTGTCTACTTTTTTCTGGGGACTGGTAGCGGGTTCTCTTACGGAGGATTGGCTTTTGAGTCAGGCTGGGTTGTTTGGTCTGCCGGTATTCATTGGTTTTCTGGCTTATGCTATTGCCCGTTATGAGACACTCAGAGCTAAGCTGGTCTCTGTGCAGTTCTTCGGAGCTTCTGTCATGCTTCTTATCGGAGCACAGTTTTTCTTTGTTGAAGAAACACTGGGTATCATCTTGATTATTTGTACGCTCATTCTGACCACTCTGTTCAGTATGATTATGACGAGGGCTATCAAGACTGAGTTGAAACGTAAAGAAGACCTCCAAGAATTAACGGTCTCTCTCACTACGGCCAACAAGCAGTTGAAAGAGCTAGATAATGCCAAGACAGAGTTTCTCTCGATTGCTTCTCATCAGCTCCGTACACCCCTCACTGCTATTAAGGGTTATATCTCCCTCATTCTTGAAGGCTCTTATGGTGAAGTCAGCGCCAGTGTTCAGGATGTTTTGAACAAGTTGTACTTGGTCAATAGTCGCATGGTCAATCTAGCTGAAGACTTGCTCAATGTGACACGTATTGATGCTGGACGAGTTCAGTACAACTATCACAAAGCGGTTCTCGAGAAAGTTCTTCAGGAGGCAGTGGAAGTATTTCGTCTGACCGCTCAGGAAAAAGGTTTGGAGTTGACCCTAGAGCTACCAGAAACTCCGTTGCCAGAGATGACCATAGATGCTCGGAAGATTCAAGAAGTGTGCTCTAACCTGATCGATAACTCTATCAAGTATACGAAGGCTGGCAGTGTAGCTATCAAACTAGTAGCCTTGCAAGACCGAGCGGTGATCAGTGTTCAGGATACGGGTATTGGTATTTTGCCGGAAAACAAAGACAAGCTTTTTGCTAAGTTTGTGCGCAGTAAGGAAACCAATATTCTTGATGTCTCAGGTACCGGCTTGGGTCTATACGTAGGTAAAAACTTTGTAGAGGCTCATGGCGGACGTATTTACGCTGAGTCAGATGGGAGAGATAAGGGGTCTAAGTTCATTATTGAGCTTCCCTATATCAATCCTATGCTCAATGAAACTTCTCCCAACTGGATGATAAATCCATAGGGCGTAATAATAAGGTAAATTTGTGAAAAGCCCTTGAGTGCGGTATATTTAAGGTACTAACATGATAGTCTATGGCTCGAGTACTCCTCGTCGAAGATGATCCATTTATTGGTGAAATCTATATCAAAAAGTTTGAAGCATCTGGTTTTGATGTGCTAAATGTGGTCACTGGTAAGGCCGTTTTGAAGGCGGTAGCCGAAAACGGACCCTTCGATATCGTCCTCTTGGATCTTGTTATTCCTGAAATGAGTGGTATGGAAGTGCTTCAAGAACTTCGTACCAAGCCTGACTATCCGAAGGATTTGAAGATAGTGGTTTTTAGTAATCTATCGAGCCAAGAAGACCGGGATCAGTGTATTGCTCTTGGTGCTAATGGATTTATCTCCAAAACAGAATTCTCTCCGTCAGAGGTCATCGAAGAGGTGAATCGTTTTTTGCGTCAGTGGAGTGAGCAGGGGAAAAATGAAGTGCGTATGAATCCTGCGCCAGTGGCACCAGTAGAGAGTGCAGATTCAACTCCTACGAGTGAGAGTAAGAAGATTTTGCTTATTGAAGACCAAGAAGATTTTGTGGAGATGTTTGGTAAGCGTCTTCAAGACGAGGGTTACGCGGTGACCATAGCTCGTGATGGCAAAGCTGGACTCGACGAAGCTACAAACAATCAATACGATATGATTATTTCAGATATCTTGATGCCGAGCATGAATGGTCATGAGATGGTAGTCAAACTTCGTGAGACAGAGGCTGGTAAAAATATTCCGATTTTTCTTTTTTCTGCTTCAGTAGAAGTAGAGAACCTTCATGAGTTGACGGCAGCGGGGATAGTCAATAGGGTCTTTGAGAAGACTCAACTAACCCCAAGTGAGCTCGCCTACGCGGTTAATGATTTTTTTGCTGGCAAGAAGTAATTTTATGGAACGAGTGTTGATACAAGATACTCCAAAGCATATTGGAGAAGTTGTGAAGTTGTGCGGGTGGGTCCAAGTACGTCGTGACCACGGGAAACTCGTTTTTCTTGATTTGCGTGATGCTACCGGTCTGGTACAGATGGTAGCACTGCCTTTTAATACAGAAGCTCATAGTGCTGTACAGCCACTCCGAACAGAGTGGGTGGTAGAAGTGACTGGCAAGGTCAATGAACGACCTGAGAAACTGATCAATCTAGAACAGCCTAATGGTAAAGTAGAGATAGAGCTCTTGAGTGTGGTGGTGCTCAATGAATCACTCACTCCTCCATTTGATGTAGTGTCTGATGGTAAGGAAATTGGTGAGGAACTTCGTATGAAGTATCGCTATCTCGACCTGCGCCGAGAACGCATGCAAAAGAATCTGCAAGTACGAGACGAAGTCATCACTTTTTTTCGCCAATACTTACACCAGGAGAATTTCCTTGAAATAGAGACTCCTATCTTGATGAAGGGGACGCCAGAAGGCTCTCGCGAGTACCTAGTGCCATCACGCTTGGATCAGGGGAAATTCTATGCTCTTCCTCAGTCCCCACAACAATTTAAGCAGTTGGCGATGGTGGCTGGTTTTGAGCGCTATTTCCAGATTGCTCGTTGTTTTCGCGACGAGGACACTCGCGGAGATCGCCAGCCGGAGTTTACCCAGCTTGATTATGAAATGTCTTTTGTAACCCAAGAAGAGGTACTTGAATTTACAGAAAAGATGTTTATCGCCTTGGTAGCAGAACTCTTTCCAGAAAAACATATTTCCACTACACCATTTCCGAGGCTGACTTTTGCTG
>CAZLQC010000002.1:0-26526 GCA_964561695.1 uncultured Bdellovibrionales bacterium | reverse complement strand
AAAGATCAAAATGACCCCAATGAGCTTGCTTTTGCGTGGATAGTAGATTTCCCCATGTTTGAACAAGATAAAGAGGGGAATATGCAGGCTGCTCATCATCCATTCTGTGCGGTCAAAGATGAGGATATGGATAAGTTTAATAGTGGTGACGATATCCTGTCTATCAGAGCTAATTCTTACGACTTAGTATTAAATGGATATGAGCTAAGCTCTGGCAGTATCCGTATTCATAAAGCAGAAATGCAGGCTCGGGTGTTTGAGCTGCTTAATATTTCTCCAGAAGAACAAGAAGTAAAGTTTGGTCACATGCTTGAGGCTTTCAAATACGGTACTCCTCCCCATGGTGGATTTGCACCGGGTATAGACCGTTTACTGATGATTTTGCAAAACGAACCAAACATTCGTGAAGTCATTGCATTTCCTAAGACAGGCGAAGGACGCGATCTGATGATGCAGAGCCCGAGTGAAACAGGTGTCAAAAATCTTGAAGAACTGGGCATCAAGTTGGTTACCAAAAAATAAAACCATGGAGAATTGCCTCTTCTGCAAAATAGTAGCCAAAGAGATTCCTTCTCACAAGGTCTGGGAAGATGAATCTCACATGGCTTTTCTTTCAATTTTTCCGAATACCGAAGGTGTAACGGTGGTGATTCCGAAACAACACTATACGAGCTATGCTTTTGATTTGCCCGATGAGGTGCTGAGCGCTCTCATGCTCACTACTAAAAAAGTCGCCAAGTTACTAGATCAGAAGTTCGAAGATGTCGGGCGGACGGGGATGGTGTTTGAGGGATTTGGTATTGACCATGTACACGCCAAACTTTTCCCAATGCACGGTACGGCCAATATGGCAGAGTGGAAGCCTATAGAATCGAAGATAGAAACCTACTTTACGAAGTATCCAGGCTACATATCATCACATGATGCCAATCGAGCCAGTGATGATGATCTTGAAAAACTAGCCCAACGTTTGAGAGATTAAAGGGCGTTGCTTTTCTAAAAGTCCTGACAAGGGAAGACTTTTGTGTTAGGATGACTTTTACTATGTCAGAAAAATTACTAAAAACAGAAGAAAAGATTGGATTTGAAGATGTTAAGAGAGTTTTCTCTTGGTATTGGAAGATTAGCAAAAATTATCACAGGCTTTTCTGGCTGATGTTTTTGGTTTGGGGAGTGGGAACGCTATTGGCTGATGTTTTGAGTGTGGTAGTTTATAAAAATATTATTGATATCATTACCTCGGGAGAACACGTGAGTGAGTTATGGAAATATTTTTCTCTTCTGGCGGTGATGCATATTACATACTTTACGCTTTTCCGCATGGGAGATAGATATTTGCGGCTTTATCAGGTAGGTACTTTGCGAGAGCTTACCAATTTTACCTTTCGCAAAATTCAAGAACATTCGTATGACTTTTTTGCTAATAATTTTTCTGGGAGTCTCACTTCACAAGCGAGACGTTTTATTGATGGGGGAGTAACTATTATAGAAGGAATAGTTTTTGTGTACTGGTTGAATATCATTCGATTAGTGGGAATAATTTTTGTAGTGGCACTTTTCTCTTGGCAGTTGGCCTGTATCTTTGTCTTTTTTCTTTTGGGAATCTTCACGTTAGTAACACCACTCCTGAAAGAACGTATGCGACAAGATACTTATGAAGCAGAAGCTTCTTCTCAAGTGTCTGGCTATTTCGCAGATGTTTTTTCTAATATCTTGAATACTAAAATTTTTAGCGCTTTCGGAAGAGAAAATAAGGCTTTTTCGGAAGTAGTGGAAAAGCAAGTAGGGATAGAAGATACTTCTTGGAGAGTCTGGAATAAGTTGGTAGTGATTCAAAATGGTATCATGATGACCTTCCAATTGACTCTTCTCGGTGGGGGAATATACCTCTGGTCTCAGGGGCAAATAACAGCGGGTACTATAGTACTGGTCTTTTCTTATGCGCAAGGACTTTTTATGATGGCCTGGAACTTTGTTCGTACCACCACGGGAGTGTTGAGGGCCTTTGCTAATGCCAAAGAAATGGTAGATATCTTTGAGTTAGAGCCATCTATACAAGATATTGAAAACGCAACTGAGTTGCGTATTGATAAAGGGCAGATAGTTTTCTCCAAAGTGGACTTTGGCTACATAGATGGGAAACGAGTATTTAATGGCTTTTCTCTTTCGATACAACCAGGAGAAAAAGTGGGTTTGGTGGGCCCTAGTGGTGGTGGTAAGAGTACTGTCACCAAGCTTCTGTTGCGTTTCATGGATCCTACAGCGGGGGTGATTGCAATTGACGGACAAGACATCAAAAAAGTTACACAAAACAGTTTACGAGAAGCTATTGCCTATGTACCCCAGGAACCCCTTCTCTTTCACCGAACCCTGCGTGAGAATATTGCCTATGGTAAACCAGAGGCTACGGAAGAAGAGATTATTGAGGCAGCTAAGAAAGCTCATGCTCATGAGTTTATAGAAGTACTGGAAGCTCAATACGATACTATGGTGGGTGAACGAGGGATCAAGCTCTCAGGAGGCCAACGCCAGCGTATTGCTATCGCGCGAGCTATTCTCAAAGATGCTCCTATTCTAGTTCTTGATGAAGCCACCAGCGCTTTGGACACTATCAGTGAACTCAAAATCCGAGAGGCAGTAGATGAGCTGATTGAGAATAAGACGGCATTGATCATCGCTCATAGACTGAGTACTGTCGAGAAAATGGATCGTATTATTGTGCTTGGTAAAGATGGCGCTATTGAAGAAGAAGGAAGTCATCAAGAGCTTGTTGCTCGAGGAGGCTTATACAGTACACTTTGGAACCATCAAACAGGAGGCTTTTTGCCGGAAGATGAGGATACTGAAACAGAAAACAGGTAAAAGGTTCAAGGCTAGATGAAATGTCTGAAATGCGCTACAATGGGGTATCCTCACGAGATACTCCTTTTTGTTTACTATGTCATCTATTGAACGAGCCATCCATTTTTTTCAAAAAAGCTTAATAGAGCGGTTTTTCAGCAATCTTTCGCAGGATATTGGCATTGACCTGGGGACCGCTAATACCCTGGTATATGTCAAAGGCAAGGGCATTGTCATCAATGAGCCATCGGTAGTAGCCGTCAACCAGCGTACCGGACAAATCTTGGCTATTGGAAAGGAAGCTAAGAAAATGGTGGGCAAAACCCCGAGCCATATCGTGGCAACCAGACCACTGGTAGACGGAGTGATCAGTGACTTCGAAATTACGCAGCAGATGCTCCGTTACTTTATTAATAAGGTGCAACAAGAGAGCTTGTCGTTTATTCGTCGACCACGGGTACTTATCGGTATTCCTTCTGGAGTGACTGAAGTAGAGAAGCGCGCTGTTATTGAGGCAGCTCTTGCTGCTGGTGCTCGTCAGGCATTCCTGATCGATGAGCCAATGGCTGCGGCTATCGGTGCTCGTCTACCGGTTATCGATGCAACTGGTAACATGGTAGTTGATATTGGAGGTGGTACCACCGAAATTGCAGTCATTTCTCTTGGAGGAGTAGTCCTTTCACGGAGTCTTCGTATTGCGGGAGATGAAATGAATGAAGATATTGTGCGGTACTGTCGTGATGAGTTTAATATTCTTATCGGTGAGCGTACCGCTGAAGAAGTCAAAATTGCTATTGGCAGTGCTTACCCACAGAAAGAAAAACTGACCTATGCACTTCGTGGCCGAGACTTAGTATCGGGATTGCCGAAGGAAATAGTGGCGACGGATGAACACATTCGCGAAGGACTCTCTCGCTCTATCCGAGTTATTGTGAATTCCATCAAGACTATTATCGAAGAGACGCCCCCAGAACTCATCTCAGATATTATGCATCGGGGAATTATCTTGGCTGGTGGAGGCAGTCTCATCCGTGGACTCGATCGTCTCATCGCCAACCAAACCGGTATCCCAGTACGCCTCATGGAGGACCCTTTGACCGCGGTAGTGCGTGGTACAGGTATCGTGTTAGATGATATGGAACACCTCAAGGAGGTCCTTATCGAAGAAGAAGCTGGTAGACCACTTGGGTCTTAACTACACATGTTATGGGAGAGCGAAGAAATTTTCTCCAATCAAAATTTTTTTGGGCCTTGTTGGTAAGTGCCCTTTTGGCAGTTGCTATTTGGCAACAGCCAGTCTTTCTCACGCGACCGCTGAAGATTGTGGGTACCAGTATCCTGTGGCCTATTCAGAGTTTTTTCGCACCGGTGGCTTTTGAGTTACAGGATATGAAAGTGTTTCTCGGTAGCATCGGTGAATACAAGCGTGCCAACGAAGATTTACAAAAACAAAAGCTGGCTCTTGAAGCTGAGAATGCCAGTCTTCGTGATATGGCACTAGAGAACAAGGATCTCCGTAAGCAACTGGAATTGCTTCCACGTGGCACTTATGATTTGAAGAGCTCTGTAGTGATAGGGAGAGATGTGTCGGGCTTAGGTAACTGGGTCCATATCAATCAGGGTAGTAATGCCGGTCTCAAACCAGGCATGGCTGTTATCGTAGAAGCAGGAGTACTCGTAGGACGAGTGGATGAAGTATACCCCCTCACTTCTCGCGTAGAGCTTCTCACTCACTCCGAGAGCATAGTAAATGCAGTGACTCTGGATACCAATGCCGAGGGTATTGTCAAAGGAGAGCATGGTCTAGGAGTGGTGTACGATATGGTCCTCCAATCTGATCAGCTCAAGAACGGAGATACTGTAGTGACTTCTGGTCTGGGGCAGGTGATACCTAAAGGTCTTTTGATTGGAACACTCCAAGATGTACGCCTAACTGATGACAAGCTTTTTCAACGAGCCACCATCCAGTCTCCAGTGCGTTTCGACCGCCTCCGTAATGTCTTTGTCATTAAGGGAGAAAAATAATGAAAATAGCACTCTACTACAGTTTTCTGTTTGCTTTTCTGCTAACGACTCAGATTTCTTTTTTAGATATTATTTTTCCAGATTTTTTGGTACCCCTTCTCATTCTCTCGGCAGTGGTGGTGTGGACAGTGAGTCTGGGGTTTCGGCAGGCTCTTTGGTATATTCTCCCGCTCCTTATTCTGTATGAACTCCTGGCTTCCGGTGATATCCGCCTTTTGAGTATCTACGGAGTGCTCTTGGCTTATGGTACCAGTTTTCTTTCACGCCGGATGCTTATTGAGAACAACGCACTCGCTTCTCTTTTTTATGTGGCCAGTATTATGGGGGGAGCTTATTTGTATCAAGGGGCATACCAGTTGTGGGTGCTAGGAGTAGTTGATGTGCCATCTTTTTCGAGCGGTCTTTTTCAAACCGGAGTAGCTATCTTGGTATTTTTCTTTACTAAGAAAATTCTTTTCGCCTTCCAGTCTCGTGTAGATACGCTCCGTTCGGATAAGGCTCTTATGATCCGTTAAGATTATGAAACTCTTTCGTCAAAAATATCGAGTAGGGAGATATACTGAGCATGAAATAGATGATGCTGTATTGACGGTGACAGAGCCGGATACTGCCAAACTCGAACGTCCACTTAGACGGAGCTCACTTTCATTTTTTTGGATTGTGGCTTGTCTCGCATTGGTTTTACTGGTATCTAAAGTTTTCGCTCTCACAGTAGTAGAGGGAGAGAAATACCAACTTGCTTCTACCCAGAATAGTTTGCGGGCTCTGGTGATACCTGCTCCCCGAGGGACTATTTTTGATCGTTTTGGGAAACCGCTCGTCTATAACGTGCCGAGTATTGATCTGGTGGCAGTGGCTGCTGACTTACCGTCAGATGAGCAGGAAAGAACGGCTCTCAAAGAACGTCTCCAAAAAGAGTTTGGTATAGAGCGTTCATTTCTTGATCAGACGTTTGACCTACTGCCTCCACAGTCAACCCAGGGGGCTCCGCTCAAAGAACAGCTGACCCAAGAAGAGACTCTTCGTTTCCTCGGTAAACGGGATCAGTATGCCGGTATCAGTCTCTATAAAACTACTCACCGAGACTATGTCGACAGCGCTATCTTTGCGCACCTGATGGGATATGAAGGTAAAATTAAACCAGAAGAGTTACAAGAGCATCCAGAGTACCTTCTCACTGATTCTATCGGTAAGCAGGGGATTGAAAAAAGTTACGAGCAGGTTCTCCGTGGTAAGCATGGCTATCAGCAGGCAGAGGTAGACGCACTCGGACATGTGAAACGTGAGTTGGGGATCATCAACCCGCTGGCGGGGAATGATTTGATATTAAATATCGATGCTGATCTTCAGAAAAAAATATATGATAGTCTCGAAGCTACTCTCGTCAAAGCTGATGCCAACAAGGCAGCTGCTATAGCCATAGACCCTCGCAATGGAGCTGTCCGTGCAGTGGTGAGTCTGCCGAGCTTTGATAATAATCTTTTTGCGACGGGTATTAGTCAGGACGACTACCAAAAACTTTCTACCGACGAATCAAAACCTTTATTCAATCGAGCCTTGAGTGGCGAATACCCACCAGGCTCTACCATCAAGCCCGTACTAGCATCAGCAGCGCTTAGTGAGGGTGTTATTACTCCTGAGCAAGAAATAGAAAGTCGAGGCGGTATTCAGGTAGGCAACTTTTTCTTTGGTGACTGGAAAGCTCATGGTTTTACTGATATACGACGGGCTATTGCTGTATCAAGTGATGTCTATTTTTATTCAGTTGGTGGGGGTTATGGCGGTGTCACTGGACTAGGGATTGAGCGGATGAAGAAATATGAGAACCTGTTTGGCTATGGAGAGGTTACGGGGATTGATTTTCCGAGTGAGGGGAATGGTTTTATTCCGAGCCCTGATTGGAAGAAAAATAAGATAGGTGAGCGCTGGTATATCGGAGACGACTACAACTCCTCTATTGGTCAAGGTTATATCACCGCTACCCCACTACAGATCCTCAACTCCATTGCCACCATAGCTAATGGAGGTACTTTGTATGCGCCACGGATAGGAAGCTCTATCAAAGCAGCTGATGAAAAGATTATTTCTATCGAGAGTCAGGTTATTCGTAAGGACTTTATTCGTTCTGATATTCTCCAGGTGGTGCGTGAAGGTATGCGAGAGACTGTGACTGAGGGTACGGCCCAGAGCCTCAAAGACCTGCCCGTAGAAGTGGCTGGCAAGACGGGGACAGCCCAATTTGGGGCTGACCACAAGACTCATGGTTGGTTTGTCTCGTTTGCACCGTATACTAACCCAGAATTGGCCCTTATTGTGCTCGTAGAGGGCCAAGGCACCGAAGAGACCTATAATGCCGTTCCCGTGACCAAAGAGGTCTACCAGTGGTATTTTGAGCGTGATAAAGAGAATAGATAGCCATTCAGGGCTTAGATAGGACTCTCTTGACAGAGGGGGTCTAAAAGTATACTATTCAGTACGAACTAAAGCCCTCTTCACTCTTTTTGGAGCGAAGTTTTCTTTTTTAGTCTAAATTGCCAAGCATAAAAAAATGAGCAAGATATTTACTGCCGAAGGTTTGAAAAAATTAGAAGAAGAACTGGAGGATCGTAAGGTGCGTATGCGCCAAGAAATAGCCCAATCCATCAAAGAGGCCAAGGAACAAGGTGACCTCTCTGAAAATGCTGAGTATACAGAGGCTAAGCGCAGTCAAAATGAAAATGAAAGCCGTATTGCAGAATTAGAGGCCCTCCTGAAAGATTCTATCGTCGCTGCCAAGCACCGCAAAAGCAGTCATGTCGAAATCGGCTCTACTGTAGTCGTCAAATTCCATGGTAAAGAAATGACTTTCGAAATCGTTGGTTCCAATGAAGTTGATCCAGCCCAGGGTCGCATCTCTCACGAATCACCATTGGGAGGTGAGTTTATGGGCAAGCAAAAAGGTGACAAAGTAGAGATTCAGGCTCCGGCCGGAAAGGTCAAATACGAAATTGTCTCTGTCGCCTAAAACCTCTATTATATTCTAGGAAAAAGACCGGATTCTATGAGCCGGTCTTTGCTTTTCTCTTAAAAAAAACTTATACTAGGCTTAATTAAGTATATTATGGCTGAAGATTTACGCGAAGATATTATTGCGACTAAAAACCAGAAGCTGGGGATCCTTTCTCAAGCTTTTTCTGTTGTTTATCCTGAGAAAAATAAGCGCACCCATACTAATCAAGAAGCAATCCTTGGTTTTGATGATTTTGTAGCTAGTGAAGAGCAGATCACTCTTGTTGGACGAGTACGTTCACTCCGTATCATTGGAAAAATTGGCTTTGCTCATATTGAAGATGGTGATGCTAAGATTCAGATTTTTCTCAACTTACAGGTACTGGGTGATGAAAAGTTCAAACTTTTTGTTGACACTATTGAAACAGGCGACTTCATCGAAGTTACTGGTAAACTTTTCTTGACTAAAAAAGAAGAGAAAACTCTTGAAGTGGCTGATTGGACTATTCTCGGTAAGTCTATGCGACCTATCCCGACTGAGTTTTATGGACTGAAGGATGAAGAAGAGTTACTCCGTCGTCGGTATCTTGATTTATTGGCCAATCCAGAAACTCGAGAGCTTTTCCGTAAGAAAAATATTTTTTGGCAAACGGTTCGTAATACTTTGGTAGATGAAGGTTTCTTAGAGGTGCAAACACCTGTCTTGGAACACGTTCCGGGTGGCGCTGATGCCGAACCCTTTATCACACATCACAATGCTTTAGACCAGGATTTTTATCTGCGTATTTCACTTGAGCTTCACCTGAAGAGACTCTTGGTAGGTGGATTTGAGAAAGTTTTTGAAATCGGACGCCTTTTTCGTAATGAAGGTATCGATAGAGAACACTTGCAAGAGTATGATGATGTCGAGTTTTATTGGGCTTATGGTGATTTAGATAAAGGTATAGCTTTGACTGAAAAAATGATTAAAGCCATCGTGTTCAATGTCATGGGTAGTTACGAGACTGTTTTTGAGGGAGAAACTATTGATTGGGGTCAAGCGTATCCTCGAGTTGATTATTTTACTGAATTTGAAAAAGAAACAGGACTTAATCTTTCCGATGAGGTGTCTGTCAAAGATCTGAAGAAAAAAGCGGATGAACTAGGTATCAAATATGAAGACTCTTATGGCAAGGGTCGCATGATTGATACTATCTATAAGAAAACGGTGCGTCAGAGACTTATTCAGCCATGTATTCTCGTAGGACATCCTATTGAGGTTTCACCACTTTCTAAAACAGATCCAACAAATTCTCGTAAAGTACTGCGCGCCCAGTTGGTAGCTGTTAAGAGTGAACTCACCAATTCCTTTGCTGAGCTCAACGATCCTACTGAACAACGTCGACGTTTCGAAGAGCAAATGAAGCTTCGTGAAGATGGTGACAATGAGGCTCAGATGATTGATGAAGATTTCTTGCAGGCCCTTGAGTATGGTATGCCACCAGCGTTTGGTTTTGGTATGAGCGAGAGGCTTTTTGCTATTCTCATGAATCGTTCTATCCGTGAAACTGTTATCTTCCCCCCAATGAAAAGTAAGTAATATAATTTACTAACATAAGTCCTATGACTCAAAAAGAATACCAAATGGAGGAGAAGATGAAGCGATGGAATATCCTCGCGGTTGTCCTCTTTGTTATCCTGGCTATTCTAGCTCTCCGTTGTCTTGAGGCTCGAGGTGTCTTGTTGGAGTACTTACCGGTTGGTGATTTTGTGATACTAGCACTCGCTATTCTCCGCATCATCCGTCTGATTGCTTATGATAATATCACTTTGTTCCTTCGTGAAGTTTTCCTCGATACTAAGACGGTGCGTTATGCTGAAGAAGGGGAAGAGTTTATTGAACGAGTGGCTTCAGAGAATTCTTTCAAACGCACAGTAGCCAAACTCCTCAACTGTCCATGGTGTCTTGGGGTCTGGGTGACGCTATTTGTTCTGTATTGCTATCTTGCTTATCCAGAACTGTGGATCATTTTTGTTATCCTGGCCCTCTCAGCAGTAGCTAGTTTTCTTCAGGTGTTCGCTAATCTTATTGGTTGGAATGCAGAATACCGCAAGATAGCAACCGAAAAAATCACCACTAAGTAAATCCATGCTCGATATCCAATTCATCCGTGATAATCAGGAATTTCTAAGAGAGGTGACGCTCGCCAAGGGTCTTACTTTGGATATGGATAAACTGTTGGCTCTTGATGAAGAACGCCGAACATTGAAACAGCAAGTCGAAGAATTGCAGTCACTCAAAAATGATGTTAATAGTTTGATCCAGGAAGCCAAGACCGATGGTGAGCGAACTGAGATTATCACTAAAGGCAAAGAGATCAAAGAAAAGCTAGATACCGCCGAACCCCTCTACCTAGCAGTCAAGAGTCAATTTGATGCCTTGATGGTGGTGGTACCAAACATTGTTTCACCAGATACTCCCGTTGGTAAAAGTGATGCAGAAAACGTAGAAGTCATGAACAGCGGTCCTGCAGCGGAGTTTGCGTTCACTCCACGGACTCATATAGAGTTGGGTGAGATGCTTGATATTCTCGATTTGGAGCAGGGAGCCAAAATATCTGGTTATCGGGGTTATTATCTCAAAAACGAAGGCGCTCTCTTGGCTATGGGTATAGTCTCCTATGCTATGGCTAAGCTGGTGCAGAATGGTTACATGCCGATGATTCCTCCAACCCTCGTCAAGGGCCGAGCTTTATTTGGGACAGGCTATTTCAAGGGAGCTGAATATGATCAAAGTGTTGATGAGATCTATCAGGTAGCCACTGATGATGGAGAAGAAGCCAGTACCAAAGAGTCTAAGTTTCTGGTGGGTACGGCAGAGCCATCACTTCTCGCTTACTACGCTGACAAAACTCTCGAGGAAGTTGAACTGCCTATCCGAGTAGCTGGAGCCAGTCAGTGTTATCGAAGCGAGATTGGTTCATATGGCAAAGACACCAAAGGGATCTATCGAGTCCATGAGTTTCAGAAAGTAGAGCAAATAGTCATCTGTCGGGCAGATATCGATGAGGCTAATGCTCTCCAAGATGAAATGCTTCATCTTTCAGAAGAGATGCACGCCGAACTGGGTCTCCCGTATCGTAAATTGCAGATTTGTACTGGTGATATGAGTGCTGGCAAGTACCGAGCTTTTGATCTTGAGGCTTGGATGCCAGGGTTAGAGCGCTATGGTGAGACTGGATCAGCCAGTAGTTTCCTCGATTGGCAATCACGTCGTCTCCAGATTAAGTACAAAGAGGCTGCTACAGGAGAACGTAAACATGTCTATATGCTGAACAACACAGCTTTGCCAGTGCCGCGTATCCTGATAGCTATTCTAGAGAATCACCAGCAGGCTGACGGGAGTGTCATCATCCCAGAAGTCCTGCGTCCATACGTAGGGAAAGATGTGATAGCGCCCAAGTAACTATGATTGACGAATAGGGGGATATTGCGTACAATATCTTCTGTTACCTTCTTTTTGGGTGTGTAGCTCAGTTGGTAGAGCAGTGGCCTTTTAAGCCAACGGTCGCAGGTTCGAGCCCTGCCACACCCACTTATAAAAAGAACACTTCCTTCATTGGGAGTGTTCTTTTTTTATTCCCTCAATCAGGGTATAATGAAGGAAACCTATGATACAAAAATCACTTCTCTTTTTCGGAATTTTATTCTTATTGACGGGCTGTAGTATCACTTTGCCGACTGGTAGTTCCAGTACGAGTGGCGCTACAGGGAGTGTCTATAAGTCCACTAATGCTGGAGAGACTTTTGAAGCCAAAACGAAGATAGATGATAAGAGTTCTATCTCAACAGTTGATGTTCTCTCAGTAGCAATACACCCGACGAATAGCCAGATTATCTATATCGGCACTGAGAAGAGTGGTCTTTTTCGCACTACCAACGGTGCCGACAATTGGGAAAAGATAGTTTTCCCGCCAACCAAGATCTACGGTCTTTCAGTAGACAGCACTAATGGCGACCGCATTTTTGCTACGGGTGTCTATGAAAATACCGGTAAGATCTACCGTTCTTTTGATGCAGGTGCTAATTGGAAGGAAATCTATACTGAACCCGGTTCTAATACCGTCATTACTGCACTCACTCTTGATACGACCAATCCAAACGTAGTCTATGCGGGAACGAGCGCGGGAGTGGTCATTAGAAGTACTGATGGGGGAGAAACCTGGAAGAATGTGGTGGTAGCAGTAGGTCCAGTGACGGAAATGTTTGTGACAGAAAGAACTATTGTGCTGACGGTATTTAATTTGGGTACCCAGGTGTCTTTCGATCAGGGCGCGACATTTGAGGACAATACTACATCAGGTCTGAGCGCGAGAGTGCAGAATACGGCCGATCAAAAAGATATTGTTTTGCCAGAAGGAATCTACACCCTTACTAGAGATTTGAGACAACCAGGAGTATTCATTGCGGGTGCCAAGAACGGTCTTTTTCGGACAGTTGATTACGGTAAGAATTGGACTACCATTGATATTATTGAAAGTTCTAAGAGTTTCCCTATTCGAGCCCTGGCTATCAATCCAGTCAATTCTAATGAGATAGTCTATGCCTCAGGCGGAGCGCTTTATAAGTCAATTGATGGGGGAGTAAAGTGGTCAACAGCCGAGCTCAAGATTGGACGTGGCGTCAGTCATTTGTTTTATGATCCAACTACACCAAGCACTCTTTTCTTCACGCTCCGTAAGTTTTAGCGTATAATGAGGGTATTATCAGTATAATTGTTGCTATGATCAAAGAATTGCTAGAGAGTCATGATGCTGCCTGGAGTAATGCCTTAGACCATTTTAGTCTCGAAGCTTCCAAAATACGGACCGGTAGAGCCAATCCTAGCCTCGTTGAAAACATCAGCGTGGACTATTATGGAACCCGCACTCCACTGAATCAAATGGCTGCTATCAGTATCCCAGAAGCCCGCCAGTTGTTTATTCAGCCTTGGGACAAGGGAACGCTCCCTCTTATCGAAGCCGCTATTCGTGAATCTGACCTGGGTCTCAATCCAGGCAATGACGGTATCGGTATTCGTATTATCCTGCCAGCCCTGACTGAAGACCGACGAAAAGAACTGGTAAAAGTACTCAATGCTAAGGCAGAAGATGCCCGTATCGCTATTCGAGCTACTCGTGAAGATATTTGGAAGGCTATTCAGGAAGGTGAGAAAAAAGGAGAAATCACCGAAGATGACAAATTTAGTGGTAAAGATGAGCTTCAAAAGGTTGTTGATGAGTATAATCAGAAGCTAGAGACACTGCGCAAGAAGAAAGAAGACGAGATTCTGACGGTCTAATCTGTAGCGGTTGCTATTCCCTATGTTGAGTATCCTCATTTTTATTGCCGTTCTTGGGTTATTGGTCTTTATCCATGAATTGGGTCATTTTTTGACGGCCAAGTTCTACGGTATTCATTCTGAAGAGTTTGGTTTTGGCTTTCCGCCACGATTGGGGGGTATCTACAAAGACGAGACTACTGGTAAGTGTCGCTTGGTGTGGGGGAATAAAGAGGTGCCGACCAATAATACGATCTATTCTCTCAACTGGATTCCACTGGGTGGTTTTGTGAAGATTAAGGGTGAAGACGGTATCACAGAAACAGCCGAGAAAGACAGTTTTGCCGAGAAAAGTGCTTGGATACGAATTCAGGTGACCGTAGCCGGCGTAGTGATGAACCTCATTCTTGCCTGGGTACTTATTTCTATTGTCTTCATGTTGGGCTTGCCTCAACCTATCGACGAAAGTGAGCGTACCAAATACCCAGATGCCAGAATTCAGATTCTCTCAGTAGCACCCAATAGTCCCGCTGCTACTATCGGCCTTCAGCCAGGTGATATCATCGAGTCACTCGATGGTCAAAAGGTCACCACTCTTGAACAAGTGGGTGGTCATATCCGTGAGCAAAAAGGCAAAGATGTAGCCATAGAGATCAATCGCTTTGGTAAGGAGATGACAGTTCATGGAACGCCCCGAGTAGAAACCCTTGCCAACGAAGGAGCGCTGGGTATCTCCTACTCTTTCACTGCAACTATCAAGTACACACTTTTCTCTGCTATCGGTAATGCTTTCGTCACTACTTACACGGTGACAGCCGCTATCTTTGAAGCTTTTGGTAAGTTGATTGGTGGACTCTTGGGAGGAGAAGGTGGTGCTGGTGCAGACATCACTGGGCCAGTGGGCATTGTCTATCTCACTAAACAAATGAGTGACCTCGGTCTAGCCTATCTCTTACAATTTGCAGCCCTGCTTTCTATCAATCTGGCTATCATCAACATCTTACCAATTCCAGCTCTGGACGGTGGACGTATCCTCTTCATCTTGATTGAGAAAATAAAAGGTCGTCCACTCAATCAGCGTTTAGAGGGAATTATTCATCAGACAGGCTTCATGCTACTGCTCCTCTTGATGCTTTTTGTGACTGTTAAGGACTTCATTACCTTTGATATCTTTGGGAAGTTGTTCAACCTCTTCTAAAATGCGCGCGAGTCTCTAAAAAGCCTAAAACCCCTCTAAAAGGGGGTTTTTCGGTACTACAGAGGAGCTATTGACATTTTGGCTAAAATTTGTTATTATCTACTGTTATATTTGTAATTTGTATAAGGAGGACAACTATGAATTATTTTGATCTCAAGCGTTTGTTTAAGGCAAAGTTCTGGACAATGTTCTTGTTTGGACTGTTGGTAGGTACTATCGCTTTCTTTGTGACAATTTTGACGTTGCCGTATTATCGAGCATCATCTGATTTCTTGGTGGTACAAACCAGTCAAAACAATCAGGACTTCTACACTCAGTTCAAATCATCTGAGTATCTCGGTAAGGTGTTAGGTGAAGCGGTTTATTCTGAGAGTTTTATCAATGCGGTCATCGGTACTGGTAAGATCAGTGGCGAGAGTCTCCCATTTGATAAGAAGACTCGTCTTGATCAATGGAAGGATATGGTAGTGGTCAAGAAGAATCTTGAACTTGGAGTGATCCAAATCTCTGTCGCTGGAAATGATCAGCGTGAAGTAGGAAAAATCATGGAGGGTATTTCTGATGTTCTTATTAATCAGAATACACTCTTCCGTGGTGGTAACCCAGACAGTGTTCAGATCCGCGTTCTCTCAGGTCCTATCCTAGAAAAAACGCCTACGATGCTGACACTTATCAAAATCTTAGGCACGAGCTTTGTAGTCGGCTTTCTTCTCTCGCTTCTCTATTTTTTCGGAAAGTCAGAAAAGAGCACGATGAGACTGTTTGAAGACTAACTTCTACTTTCTTGTCTTCCTCCCGAGTATCTCTGGAGGAAGCAAGAGGGCTGAAATTCAGACCTCGCACTCTACTTTGAAAATTGAATAGCAACATCTTAGTTTAGCAGGAGAAGTATCATGAAGTATGGTTTTGCGCTGGCTGCTGTTTTGCTCGCTTCGGTGAGTCTGACGGCAACTTCGGTTTCGGCCAAAAACGCTGGACGAGTCATCGATCGGGAAGCTGACGTTCGTAAGGACGGCAATCTCTCGCTCGAACGAATTGAACCGGGCCTGACCCAAGCAATTCGTGGAAATATCAAAGCCACTCAGGCTCTTGATATCGCTGTGATTCCGCTTCCAAACCCACTCCCTCCGGAATGGGCCGAAGCACTAGCGCCCGATCGGGCAAGACAAATCCCCATTACTGATGCAAGTGGAAAGGCGCAAGCTCTTCCGCTCCAACCAGTATCTTTCCGAGCGCTTCACGTGTCTCGGGATAATGTTGGGACCGTCTACACCTCAATTCTCAACCAGGATGGAACCTCTTTCTTCGTCTTGCTGTCTCCGGGCAGCGGGGAAGCGTTGAAGGAAGGAAGTTTGTTTATCATCACTTCGAATGGGCGCTATGCGCTCACGAGCAGGGGTGAAAGCATCGACCTCAAGAATGCTGGAGTCAAACTGTCAAAGGGGAGACTTGGCAATATATTCTTGGAAGCCCATCCCAGTCCCGTACCAGAAATAACGACAATTGATCGCAAGGATGAATTCGGCAAGCTGTTTTTTTCTGAACTCGACAACCTCTTCCCAGAGGATGTGGTGATCAGGGGAGTGCAGTACTCCGCTCGTCCGTACACGACGGAATTTTTGGCACTCTATACGCCACTCAATTCTTTCGGTGATCGATACACATCGTGTGGCAGTCTGGCAGTCGGCAGTGGTGGACCTATCGGTCTCATCACCTCAGTCGCGTTCAGCTTGCCGAAAGTCCTTTCCTCCAATGATTGCCTGGCCGTCAAAAAGCCGGGTAAGAAGAAGGGGAAGTAATATGGGTTACATGCAAACTGCGTGGAGCAGCACTGGCAATTCGCCAAGGCCTCGCTCCACGCGTTGGCCTTGGCTCTGTAAGGAGTACAAGACATGAAGAGATTTTTGAGGCCCCTGATCGGGGCACTGATGTTGGCGAGCGCAAGCTTGTCAGCATCGCCAGGGCTCGCGGCTCCCAGTAGCGCGTCTGACGGCTATTTCAACTGGGCCCGCATCGGAGCCTCTCCGGTGGCGCGTTTCCAGGGTGGTAACGAAACTTACCAACCCCAGGCGCGCTCCCAGATTCTTACAGCAATGGGGTATACTGGTGCCGAAGTTAACGGCATCTTGCAGAAGTTCGCTTCGAAGGATTGCGTTGCTGGCACTATCAAGGCCGGCGATACTTTCAAGCGGGGAAGCTTCATAGATCGCAATGGCAACATCAAGGTGACCGGTCGTGTCCGTCTGACGGACAAGAGCGAGCCCACCTTTGCGGTCTGTCGCGTGTACTTCAATAAGGGAGACGAGGTCAACGGGTACAAGTACACTCGTGACATCGCGATCACCCTCGTCTATAAGTGTCGGAATGTGGTGGAAGAGGAAGCTCCGCCGCCACGTCCTGCACCTCCGCCCCCTCCACCCGAAAAGGAAGTTCCTCCCCCCGTGGAAGAAGCTTCCCCTCTGATCCCACCTTCACCGGTGAAAGAGCGGAATGGTTGTGGTCTTGATCCGAAACTGGTCATTGGCCAGGAGTACGAACCCAAGCATCATGGCAATCGGGCTGAGTCGTCATTTCTCTCAGGCGCACTCTATTGCACCTGGCGGGGAAAGAACGGCACGCACGGTATTGGCGCTGGCATTCAGGCTTCGGCTTGGAATGGCCGTGTCAATCTCGGCAAGGGCAAATTCGAAGGTGAACTGATTGCGGTCGGGCCAGCGTACGAGTATATCTCGGACGATGGCTGGGACATCGAGGCGAAACTCCTCGGTGGTCGTCTCAACGAACGTTTCAATCAGGGCGACTACCACTCCAAGCGGAGCTTTGGCATCGTTGGGGGGTCGCTCTCCTACAATAACTATCAGCGTCGTTTGCGCGGTGAGAAGTGGTTGCCAGAAACACAAGCCTTCGGGTTTATCGGCATCCCCGTCTCGCGGAACGCGGAACATTCGTGGCAGGGGAAACCCATCACGGATACTCGCGATTTGAGCCGCCTCGGTGTGCTTGCGCAAGCCGGCGTTCGGCAGTGGCTCTACGACGGAAAAGTCGTGGCACCATATGTGCAGGTAGGTACGTTCCTTGAAACTCCAGGTAACTGGAGTGGATCGGCGCGGATCGGCATCGCTGACAAGAACCGCATTTGCGGAGTTGGCGTTGGCATCGACGTCGATTTTCTCAAGGGCGGTAGCGCTTTTGGCCTTGGCTGGTGGTGTGACGTAGTGCGTGGACTGAAATTCGCGCGCACGGGACACCGTCGTCAACAGATGATCCGGGAAACTGGGGTTATCGATGCTGGACATGGAATCATGATGGTACCGCTCACGCGTGCGCCGCCGGCCATTCCTGCTCAGCCTATTGGCGAAGCCATTGCGGTGGGGAAACTCACCAACTAAGATGCAAATAATTTTCCATTGTTGGCAAATAGATCCGTAAGGACTATAACGAAAAACGGTTAGCATAGGGACATGACCCTGTGTAAAGATATAGCGGATGCTATATTGGAGCAGACTTTCAGGCAACTGAGAGCGAAGCGACCCGGCCACGAAAATTATTGAAAATTCAAACTAGACAGAGTTAGAGCTCGACAATGTCGAATGGGGTGGCCTTTGGAGAAATCCGGAAGCCACCCCTTTTATTTACTTCAGATTGACAGGATACTATTTTAGGTGTATAATATAAGATACGTAAAATTAAGGAAATCTATGCTTCAAGCAGGTAGAGCACTCTATTTTATGACTATGTTAGGACTTGCTGTCACTGGATATGCAGGTACTTTTGGTATGTACATTTCAGATTCTTTGGAACAAGAAGTCTGTTCACGTCTTCCAGCTGGAGTGATTGAAAAAAAGATTGTTCCTCATGGTGCTCTTTGGAAAAAAGAAACCCTAAGGGAAAGTACTCCTCCTGAAGGCTATCATACGGCTGTTGGCTGGATTAATGTAGCTACTGTTTTTCCTTGTCATAGCCCAGACACACCAGCTTTGGTAGAAATTCGAGCCATGCGTATTATTGAGAAAGTCGACAATACAGAGGAGGTTATTTATACTAAGAAATTTGAGAGTGATGAACGTAACGGCTTTACGGGAGCCTTATTTCAGCGATACCCGTTTTGGTTTGGCCCAGGTGAAGGAAAGTCTACTCAAGCAGAGATTTTTACCACGAAAGGTCTTGTTATTAATGCCAGACAAATTCCAGAGAGTATTTATCATGGCTGGACAGATCCTCGTACACGTATCGCACCAGGAGGAGAACAGAGGATAGAGTTGGAAGTACGTATTACTGGCAATGCTCGTTTACAGCTTGGTCTGGATTACTGGAAAGATTTTGAGAGTGATTATAGTGGTTATGATCCAACGTGCCAAACTTCCAATAATTGCGAGGCCTGGATAGGGGATTGGCAAGGAGATACGAACGGTCAATTTGTGACTATTCGTTCTCCATTACGACTGAACCAAAAGTAAAAGAGCCTTCTGAGGCTCTTTTTTCTTTTGAAGACAATTGACAGGAGAGTACTCTAGACGTATACTCTACTGTTCACTTCGAAACGAATGAACCCCCGCTCTTGAATCTTTAAGAGCCTCCAGGATGACCTGGGGGAACGAGATACATGGAGTGTGATATGAGGTTCTTTATAATTGTAGGTCTGATGCTGGCTGTAGCTGATCCGTTATTGGCACAGACAGAAGATCAAAATGAAGAAATAGTCGTTAACGGTGACGCAGCCACCTCGCTTGATGTGGAATATGTGGCACCTGGTCGAGCTGTCCTGCGCATGGGACCACTCTACGGAGTTTTTCTTGGGGAGGTTCCACCAGATGTTGGTATCCACCTGAAGCAGGCAGATGTTTCTGGTAAGGGAGTAGCTCATGTAGCTAAGTGGCGCAAAACGCCCTATAGCAATACGCTGATCTGCTTCCGGGAAGTTGGAAGAAATTGGGGTCTTCTCACTTCTTGTAGTACCCTTGATGGCAATCAAGTTTCTATCCCTGTTGATTTGGGGGCTCGACGGAATGAAGTCTTTGCTTTAGTCCCAGTTGCCATTGATCCTGATACCAAAGCTCATAAAGCTTGGATAGCTCACCCTGAGAATACTCGCGTGCAACTACGCTGCGACCAGCAAGAAAACATGGCGTCCATTTTTGCCATTGATGCTGCTGGGGTTATCACTGTAGCTAGTGAAGCAGAAAGAGTGCGCTATCAAGCACTTTATTGTGCGCGTTAGATGAAGCCGCTGAAGGGGAGAGGAATGCATTTGAGTATTCCCTCCCTTATTTTTTATAAAAAAGGCCAGAAATAGCCCTGATTTTAGGCCAAAATGACTATTGACAGAATGGCTGCTCGGGTGTATAATGGCTTTTCAAGGTGCTATTCGAGTATCTTGGAGGGTTCCACCTGGGACTCAGAAGAACCTGGGTTTCCAGGAAACAAACAAGGTTACTCGGCACCTTTATCCAAAGTCGAGTAGGAGAAGTACCATGAAGAAGTTGTTTTCCCAAATGACCCTTGCTGTCGGTCTCGCATGCATCGCCTCGACGGCCATGGCTGCACCCATCGGGGGCGGATCAACCATCGCCCTCAATGGTGACGCGGTCACCGTCAGCGATATCGTCGCGGTCAACCTCGACGGCAAGTCGCCGTTCAAGGTCGACGTCACTGCGCCGGATGAAAGCGGCAAGGGTACCGCCCAGGTCGCGCTCAACGTGCCTGATGGCAATCTGCTCTGCGCCAGTGGCGTCGGTGATCTGTGGGCACGTGCTGGCTCGAAGCTCTCGGCTGACAAGTCGTTCTGCGCGCCGATTACCGCTGGTTCCGCTACGGTGAACATCGCGGTCGGCGGCACGGGCACCATGGCGCTCGTCTGGTTCATCACAGACCAGAACCGCACCATCAAGGCCTATGCCGGCCATCCGTACGCGGCTAGCCGCAATATGATGGTCCAGGCCAATGGCAAGCGTGATCTGGCGACTATCCTGACGCATGATGCATCCGGTTTCCGGATGCCGACCGCCGAAGAAGTCGCTTCCTATGCCGTGTGGTACAAGGAAGCCAGCCGCACCTGGTAATATCGCCCCAATCGGCGAATACTTGTAGGTCTGAGGGAGAAGTGTTTGCACATAATGTGTGAGCCCTTCTCCCCAGGCTTTTTTCTTTTGTAGACTCTCTTTATTTATTCTAGAGGTCTTTTTTTATACCTTGTTTTTGCGATAGAGCTAAGAGCGCTCCAAAGAGCACAAAGTAGACCCACTCCACAGGAGTGTTTTTGAAGATATTATCAGTAAAGCTAGCTATGAAGAGACAGCTGGTGAACAGTAACATGATGAGGGTTAAATCCTGCATCAGAGGAGTGATTTTCTTGACACGCACTAGAAGTTTGATAAGCCAACCATAGAAGAGAAGTAAGACAACAAGACCAACGATACCACCCTCGATAAAGAACTTCACGAAGTCATTGTGGGCGTCGTTGGAGCCAGCTACTGAGTCTCTCACGGTACTGGTGAAGAGCGGAAAGGTATTGATACCGGAACCAAGCAGAGCTCGGTCGTCTTGGAATGTTTTGGTAATAACATCACTCCAGAGGGTCTGACGCCAAACAATAGAACTATCGGGATCAGGTGAGAAACTCTCAGCCACACGGTCTTGGAAAGCGGGTGATACGAAGAGAAGAAAAAGGGGAAGAATAATGAGAGGAAGAAGAAGGGCGCGGTAACGGAAAAAAGCTAAGCCAAGAATGAAAAGAAAAGTGATGAGCCAGGCTACACGAGCAAAAGTGAGAAACAGAAGAATAAGAAGGAGTCCAAGAGCACCGTAGAGTATGAGTGGGAGAGTGGCATTATCCTTGGTGGCAGTAATTCGCTGATACATGAGCCAGACAATGAGTAAGGCAAAGAGGTAGAGAGAAAGAGTGTTTGGATGAGCAAAAGTTCCAAAGATACGAGGAATAGAGACATCGGCATCGCTAAAGCCAATATGATTAGCATACTGATAGAGAGCTACCAGACCAGGGATAACCGCTGAAAGTAAGAGGGCTACAAGGAGGTTTTTGAATTGTTTGGGGGTACGGACAAAGAGAAAGCCAAGAAGCCCAATCACATAGAGATCAAAAATGCGGATAATTTCTGTGAGACTAGTCGTCCAAGAGAGTGAATAAGACAGAGTAAATACTCCCCACAAAATAAGGAGGAGAAAGGGTGTGGTGAGGAGAAAATGTCTCTGTCTTTCACGGTAGAGATAGATCAGATACAGTCCCAGTAAGGCGATAGCGAGGCCAAGAATTTGTGAAAGAGAAAGATTATAATCTCGGATACTGATAGTGACGTACTGCGAAGAGTAGTCAAGTGACATGCGAGCGATAAGGAGGAGGGCGAGAAAGGTTAGAGGACGTTCACGGAACAGGATAAAAAAGCCGATACCGCCAAAGACGACGACAGGAATAGCTAGGTTGAAATCAAGCGCAATACCAAAAGTAAGCCCAATGAAAATAAGAAGGGTAATGATAACCGCGCTTCTAGGAACAGTAAGGGGTTCTTTTATTTGCTCCATGTAAGTGTGTACGTCATGATGAAACCACAAAAACGATGAGGTGTAAGAATGGGGTTGGGGAGAGCAGACAACTTAATGAGAGAAATCAGGTCTTGCTTACTGAGAAGAGACATGTAGTCACCTGTGGCCCAAGATTTACCGATAAGACGAAGAAAGGTATCAAAGAAGGGCTTTGGGAGAATAAGATGGAGGAGGGGTACCCGAGTATGGACTTCGATAGGGAAGTGACGATTCGGTGTTGTGAGGTAGCCACGCTGACTGACGCGAGCCAGTTCTTTAAGGAAAGCCAACTGAGCTTCTAAAGTACCGACATGCTCTATAACAGCATTACTATAGGCTATAGTAAACTCATTGTCTGCGAATGGGAGTTTGGTGCCATCGGCTTGTAAGCAAGTAATTTCAGGATACAGTTTCTGGAGCGCACTTGGGTCATCAAGACTGACCACGGTAATTTGTTTGGGGTAGGGGTAGTGTTTTTCTAAGTAGTTATCAGTGTCTGAATATTCTAGAGCGTTGGCGCCAACATCGAGGATGGTATCGGTAGGTGTCGGTAAGATATGTGAAAGAAAAAAAGCGTGTTTTTTGGCACGGCTTTTGGCTGAGATATGGTAGGCGAGACTTTTCATAATTTACTCTCTTTATAAGACCCGGTATACTACAGTATAGCATCAACTAAGAAGAGTATTCAATGAAAATTCTCCTCATCAATAAGTACCACTATCTTAAAGGAGGTGCTGAAAGAGCCTATTTGGATATGGGTGAGATTTTGACACAGGCGGGGCATGATGTGGCGTACTTCGCCATGCAAGATCCACACAATTTGCCGACAGCCTGGTCGCGTTTTTTTGTTACGGCTGTTGATTATCACAAGGAACAAAGTCTTTGGCAGAAACTTCGAGTAGCTTTCAGGATTATTTGGAACCATGAGGCGAATAGCAAGCTTGACGCACTTATTCAAGAATTTGAACCTGATATTGTCCACCTGCATAATATCTATCATCAGCTGTCACCGAGCATCCTTCGTGTTCTCAAAAAATACGGCATACCTACAGTGATGACTCTTCATGATTATAAGATAGTATCCCCGAGTTATACGCTATTTACCCATAATGCTATTTGGCAACACACTTCTGGTTGCAGGGCTATTGTGGATAGGGTCGTCGACAACTCTTTTTTGAAGAGTAGCGTCTGCGCAGTGGAAGGGTGGCTACATGGATTCATAGGAAGTTATCGTGGTATCGATAGGTTAATTTCACCAAGTCATTTTCTAAGCACTCTCTGTCAGGAGTTAGGTCTTAAGCAGGAGGTGACTGTCATACCCAATCCACTTCTCCATGTCCCACAAAACCAGGTCTCTAAAATAGCAGACAAACTCGTCTATGTCGGTCGTCTTTCACCAGAAAAAGGAGTAGCGCTGTTGTTGCAAGCATTAGCTCTGTATGCTCCGGATAAGCATTTACGGATTGTGGGTAGTGGTCCAGAAGAATACTCTCTCAAGCAGAGGGTTCAGGAGCTTGGACTTCATGATCGGGTAGAGTTTTGTGGATCACTTTACGGTGAAGATCTTGATTGGGAAGTGATGAGTGCCGAAGCGCTGGTAGTGCCATCTTTGTGGTACGAAAACCTACCTTATGTAGTAACGGAAAACCAAGCTCGTGGCGTGGTAGTGATAGCCAGTGCTAGTGGGGGTATCACTGAGCGTATCACTCATGGCCGTAACGGTTTTCTTTTTCCTATGGGTGATGCAGAGGTTCTTGGAAAAACACTGAAGGAGCTAAAATCTTTCGATCTTGAAGCCATTCGTATGCAAGCAGTACTTGATAGTCACGATCTTTCTCCAGAAGCCTTTTTGAAGCAAATTGAGGCTTTGTATGGAGAGGTGATTGACCGCTACGGCGAATAAAAACTATACTGGAAGCAACAGTCCTTTTTATCTAGGAGGCTCTCACATGTACCTCGCTCCAAAAGGTTATGGCGGTAAGCTTCGCAAAATTACAGCCACCTGTGAAAACAAACGTGGCGATATTTTGGTTCGGATAGAATGGTTTTCTTCGGTTAACCCGTCTTGGCGACCCAGGAGCCTTTTTCGGTATTTGCGACTTCTTGGCTTCAATGAAATTGATTATCAAGATATAGCTGAGCTTGAGATCGATCCCCTCATTTTTATCGACATCATTCTTTTTGCTTCAAAAGATGGTCGAAACTTCAAGGACTACAATATCTGTGTTCAGTCGTATTTACCCACCATAGATGAGGAGGATGATACTGATCAGTGTGAGCTTACCTATCTGGTGCTCAATAATATGCGAGACCTTGTCTTTTTTTCATCTGCCCCAGCAAAAGACATTCCCTTCCCTCGTTTTGGGGTTGATAAATAACACTCTGACGAAAAACTCAAAATGGCCATTCTCTTGAAACAGGAGACTGGCCATTTTTTTAGAGTAAACTGATGCGAGCATCAAGGGCGAGAGCTTTCTTGCCTTTTGGAAAAACAAGAAAGGGGTTAACATCGAGAGACTCTATCTCCGGATGATTGATAGCGAGATCACTCAGGTGAAGCAGAGCTTCATAGATAGGCTCGAGATCAATAGGTGGTTCACCACGAGTACCTTCAAGCAGAGCTTTGCTTTTCAGTTCACCAAGCATTTCAGTGACATCACTGCGGGTCAGAGGAGCAAAACGCAGGCTGGCGTCTTGGAAGACCTCTACGTAGATACCTCCTAGACCCACCACAATGACTTTCCCGAGGCCTGGTTCAGTTTTGATACCCAAGATAAGTTCTTTGCCATGAGCGCTATCAATTTGTTCATTGATAGAAACACCTTTGATTTCTGCATGAGGGACGTTTTTGGTAATAGTTTCAATCAGGGTGTCATAGGCGCTACCAATATTTTCTGGAGGAATATTGAGGAGTACTCCACCAGCATCTGACTTGTGAATAATTTCTGGTGAAATAATTTTGAGAACGACGGGCGCGGTAAACAGACGAGCATTTTCTTCGGCATCAGCTCGTGAGGTGACGGTCACCGCTCGTGGAAAGGTAAAACCATAGTTGGCAAGCACCGATTCCACTTCGATAGCGAGGAGTTGAGTTTTCTTTTCGCTTATGGCTTGTTCGATAATGCGAGCAACTGTTCCATTGGTATCAGCAGGGACGGCTGGTTTTTCTTCAGGACTAGATGAAGTCCAAACAGAAAAAGTATGAAGAGCGCTGAGGGCATCAGCTCCTGCTTCAGCCATCTGGTAGGTAGCGATAGTCGGGTCGAGGATAGCGCGAGCTTCTTTGAAGGAGTCTTTACCGGCGAATACGGCTGCGAGAGGAAGTGGGGAGCGTTCACGGAATCGCAAAAGGGCTTCGGCAGTAGCAGTAGCCTCGGTCATAGACTGAGGAGTGACGATAACTAGAAGCATCTCAACCGCAGGGTCCTCTGAGATTAGATTGAGTGCGTCTTCATAGCGTTGCATCGGAGCATCGCCCAAGACATCAACAGGATTGTGGCTACTAGCGGCTGGTGGCAAGAGTTCTTGGAGCTTACTGGTAGTCTCAGTACTAAGCTCCGCTAGTGCGAGACCCTTCTTACTGACTGCGTCACTGGCGAGTACTCCGAGACCACCGGCATTGGTGAGAATAGCTACGTGAGGTCCGGCTGGGAAAGAGTTTTTGGAAGTAATGAGGAGGGTATCGAGAAATTCTTGAAACGTTTCAGCTCGTAAGACGTGAGCCTGTTTGAAAAGGGCCGAGTAGGCCATGTCGCTACCAGCAAGTGATCCGGTATGAGAACTGGAAGCCTTGCTACCAGCAGCAGTGGCACCGCTTTTGAGGGCGATGGCAGGTTTAGTGAGGGTTCTGCCAGTTTCTATAAAGCTTCTGGCATCGGTGATGTCCTCACTGTAAAAACCAATCACTGTGGTGTTTGGTTCAGCGTTGAAGTATGAGAGAAAATCTTTTTCAACAAGAGCCGTCTTATTGCCAACGCTTAAGAATTCTGAAAAAGAGAGACTCTCATGGGTCATGTCGAGTAGGGCGGTAGAAAGAGCGCCACTTTGTGAGAAAAAACCAACGCTACCGGCTTCTGGCATTTGCTTAGCGAAAGAAGCGTTGAGGTTTTGGTGTGGACTGATAAAACCAAGGCAATTAGGTCCGAGGAGAGTAAGGTCATATTTAGTGACTAGTTCAGTGAGAGCTGTTTCTCTTGCTTTTCCCTCCTCGCCAATTTCTTTGAAGCCAGCTGAGATAATGACGATATTTTTGACGCCTTTTTCTCCGCATTCTGCTACAACGGGTACTACAAATGGAGCTGGAACAACAATGATAGCAAGATCAACAACTTCAGGCACGTCTTTGATAGAAGCAAAGCAGGGAAGATCGTAGAGAAAAGTGGCTTTTGGGTTGACCGGGTAGGCTCGGCCTTCATAGCCATGGATGACGATATTTTTCAGGACGTCATTGCCGACGGAGCCAACTTTTGTGGAGGCACCAATGATGGCTATAGAGAGGGGGTGAAGGAGGTTTTGGAGAGGCATAATGTATGTTGATTTTTAGCTATTTTTGAGGCTCTTTTATGACTTATTATAGCGGAAAAGAGGAGTATTGACAAAATATCAGAAATTTGCTATGATGACAGGTCTAATAAGTTTT
>CAZLQC010000001.1:62075-70875 GCA_964561695.1 uncultured Bdellovibrionales bacterium | reverse complement strand
CTACCAGATGAGCTAAGGGCCCTTTTTTGAAACGCATTTATTATCCGTTAATTCCTCTGTTCAGTCAATCTCTTGTCCCCTTTCCTATAAAACCGTACACTACGAGTATGAATATCAATGAAGATAAAAAAGGAGAGAATGTAGAGAAATGGCTTACCACGAGTCTTCTCGCAGCCTTTTTATTGAATATCAAGAAAGTCTTAATACCGGATGTGTTGGTAGAAGATGGCCTGTTTAATGAGTATTTGGACATATCGGTCTATCTTTTTGATGGAGTATTTCTACTCTGGCTTGGGTATATATTATTAAAACATAATAATATAGTATTGTCAATATATAGAAAAATGTTCCAGCGTGCCTACCGGCAGGCAGGCGTAGAAAAAGGAATACAGAGCCTCTTATTTCTTATAACAGGTCTTATTCTTTGGTACTGGTTTTCTGTTTTTCAAGCAGATCAAATTCCCCTAGCTATACGAAGCGCCCTTACCATGACAGAGATAGGTATTTTTGTTCTCATCCAGTTAATTTTAGTGTTCCACGTGGAACAATCAGTAGAAAATAAGAGTGTTCCACGTGGAACAAACGACAATCTTTATCGAAGCCTAATTATAATGATGACCTATTTTGCTTTATTTAACAGTATAATTGTCTTTATACAGATCAGTACACAACACTCTACAGGTCTATATTATTTAGGAGAAAGCTTTTTGAATGTTGGTAATTCAGGAGTGGCTACTATAACTATTTTTGGAGAAAAAATTCTAAGAGGTTATGGTTTATTTACACACCCCAATCTATTAGCCGCTTTTCTTGGTCTTACGATACTCAGTCTTCTAATAAGTCATAACGTTCCACGTGGAACATTACTAAATATAAAGCTTAGTAATATATCAAATAAGATGTTCCACCGTGCCTACCGGCAGGCAGGCGTGGAACATCTGGTTATCTCAGTACTTCTAGTAGCTCTTATCTTGACCTTTTCAAGAACAGGCATACTTTTGACCCTTCTGGGAAGCATTTGTATTGTTCCACGTGGAACATTTTTGAAAAAATCGACTAAAGAGAGTGTGAAATTGTTCCACGTGGAACAGTGGCTACTAGCTTTGCTAATAGTGGTACTACTTATTATAGGAGGCCTTAGTTCGGCAAAGAGCTTTTCTGAACGTGAACTCTCATTGATTGAATACTCTAAATTAAGCCATTTTCAGCTTATTGGAAGCGGAGCAGGTTCTTATGGATCACAATTGTATTCGAAGATAGAGAGTATAAATAAGTGGAGTATTCAGCCTATCCATAATTATTTTCTTTTGACATACTATGAACTTGGAGTAGTAGGACTATTCTTGATTATACTACTCCTTATTAAGTTATCAGTAGAGAGAGTTAATTATTCAGAAAGATTGTTCCACGTGGAACAGTTAGAAAAAAATAGTCATAAGGTAATGTTCCACGTGGAACATTCAAAAAAGTACTTAGCCCTGGTATTTTTCTTAGTGATGTTTTCTTTAGGAGATCATTTTTTCTATACCATACCTCAAGGACAAGCTATTTTTTGGCTAGGTCTTTTGATAGCTATAAAAGAAAGGGGATAGAGTATATTGACAAATATATATTTTATTGCATAATATATTATTAGTAGATATTCCCAAATTATAGAGAATACTGTCTAGATGAGAACGTCTTTTAAGAAACGGCCCTGGAAAATCATCTAGAGGTAATTCATATGGAAATTTTTATCAAGTAGCTTTAGTGAAATAAAAAGTAGCGTTGGCGTACAATTTTTTGCTATTCAATGATATACTAGAAAAAACAAAAAGAACTTTGTATGAAACATCTATTTCTTCGTGACAAATTTACACTCAGTCTTTTTTTAGGACTTTTTTTTGTGGTAAGTTTTCTGGTTGTAGATGCAGAGTCATCAAGCAGTGCGAAAAATATCTTTGTAGATAGTGACCAAGATAACCTTTCTTTGGATGAAGAAAAACTGTACGGTACTAATCCTGATAAAGCTGATACTGATGGAGACGGTTATTCTGATGGAGTGGAAATAGAGAGTGGTTATAATCCATTACTTCCAGCCCCAGGTGATCGCATTGTGGCAGGGGATGAAGAAAAGAAAAAAACTATTTCAGAAAATACTGTCTCTGGTCCAAATCTTACCAACGAAGTATCAGAAAAAATTTCTGGAGTACTCAGTACTATAGATGCTGATAACAAAGAGATTACTTTTGATCAGATTAACACAGCAGTGGAAGAGGCTCTCTCAAGTCAGTCATCTGAAATAACCTTACCAGAGGTGGATGTTAAAAGTATCAAAATAAAAAAAGCGCCAAGTAGTAGCTTGAAAGAGAAAGAAAGAAAATCTCAAGAACGTAAAGACATTCTTGAATATCTAACTACTCTTTCGTATCTTGTAGCAGAAAATTCGCCAGCTCAGTTTACTAACGAGGATGAGCTTGGGGGAGTGTTGAGTAACGTTTCTAATCAAGCCATTTTGACTCTAGCAAGTGGTAACAAGGACTTCACGAACACACTAGCTGAGCGTGGTCAGAAAATATTAGATGGTACTCAGAAATTGGAAGTACCTGAGGCTATGCTCGATATTCATATCAAAGCTCTTAAAATGAGTCTGTATGCCATTTCTCTCAAAGATCAAGTCAATCCAGGAAGCGATGATCCCCTGGGTCAGATAGCAATTCTTTCGCGGTTACAGGGATTATTGAGCGTGACGACCCAGTTTGCGGACGAAATACAGTCAGCACTCAAAAAATATGAAATTGATGACATACCATTTGATCTCTAAGTGAACCTAGTCTTATGCAGGTATTAAAACAAAAAAATACACTTCAAATACGCAAGATATTTTTTGTATTCATTGTAGTAGGCTCTTTCTTGATTGCACCTCAGTCTCATGCTTGGGGAGATGCAGTGATAGGTGCAATCGTTAAGCAAACTATGGAGAATATTGCGAGACAAATAGAGGGAGCTTTGCTGGGGACCCTTAAGGTAGCAGCTGTACAGCTTTTGAATAATCAAGTTTTACAACTCATTGATGGAAGTAATGGAAAAACCAGCATCATTACTAATTTTGACCAATTTCTTAATACCATTCCCCAAGAAAAAGCTAATAAAGTCATTATTAAAGATTTTCTTTCTCAGTCATTGCGTGGCACGGAATCATCTGCTAATTATGTTGATCCGGTGAGTAGTAGTAAAGTGACTAGTAATTATAATGGGTATCTCAAAGAAGTGGTACTGAAGTCCACAGTCAATGCCGAAAAGATTCCCAAGAATAATTTCGCAGAGTGTAATACTGGCAATAGTGATCCAAGGGTAGCTTTAGCTGAAGGTGACTTCCGAGCTATTAACTGTCTTATTGATAGTCCAGCCAATAATCCAATGGGTATCTCCATAGCTGCTGAGCAGCTTTACAATAAAACATTGGAAGATAAGAAAAAAGAACAAGAGGTAATTGCTCAGAGTCCAGGTATCAAACCCGTATTTGATGCAGCTGGAAATATAGTGACTCCAGCTGGTACTGTAGGGAATACTATTAATGATGTAACTACACTAGGTACTAAGCTTATCGCGGGTGCTACTAATCCGGGAGAGTTTCTCTCGGGAGTAGTCCTGTCAGTAGTCAACCGCACTGTTTCAAAGGTCATTCAGCAAGGGACTGGCTCTATCCAGCGCACTATTAGTAAAGAAATAGGGAATATCAATGCTCAGACCAATAAAGCCATATATGATGCGCAGGGTGTTTTTGGTCCAGCAGGAGCTGTCATTAACAGTCGAGTCAACCAGACTACCGGAGGTACAGGCACTACCAATCCTATTTCAAGACCCTCAATTCCTTCGAGTACATCCTGCTTCTCGGGAGCAGGTTCCTGTTAGGATGGATTATTGGTAGATATATAAAAAGCTTCCCAGGGAGCTTTTTTAGTTTGTGTATGAGTGTGAGTCTGTCCAGATTCCCTGCCTATCGGCAGACAGGGAACTTTTATCCGCCTTTGGCGGAGGAGACCTCTATCCCGCACCTTTTTTGCACGGGTATATAATGTGAGTGATATTGGATTCGAACCAACGACCTCCACAATGTCAATGTGGCGCTCTAACCAGCTGAGCTAATCACTCGTGTACTAAAAATAAAAAGGTGCAGGATCAATGTAGACGCTTCCTGTCTGCCGATAGGCAGGTAACCAGCCGAGCTACAGACTCATAGTATTTTTGTCACTAGTATCACCCTTCGTACAGAGTATAGCTCAATACGAAGGGGATGATACCAGAGGTGTTGAGAAAAAACAAGATTAGCGGGCGGGAGCTTTGTTTACGATACTTTCGAATTCATCTTTCTCGATAGTCTCTTTTTCAAGAAGGGTCTGGGCCAAAGTTTCGAGAGTCTCTTTTCGTTTGATGAGAATATCAGTAGCTCGTTTGAAGGCATCATCAATGAGGCGTGAAACTTCAGCATCGATAGACTCAGCAGTTTTTTCGGAATAGTTTTTTTCTTCATGCATCTCACGACCAAGGAAGACAAGCTCTTCTTTCTTACCGAAGGTGCGAGCGCCAAGACGACTCATACCATAGCGAGTGACCATGTTACGGGCCATTTGGGTAGCGCGCTCAAGGTCATTGGATGGACCAGTGGTGATATCGCTAAAAATCAATTTTTCACTGGCATAGCCACCAAGGAGCATAGAGAGTTCGTCGTAGTAGTATTCTCTGGAGTGAAGGGTCTTATCTTCAGATGGTACTGCTAAAGTGTAACCACCAGCATGACCGCGTGAGATGATAGAAACTTTTTGGACAGGGTCAGCATGTTTGAGACTAGCTCCTACGAGGGCATGACCACTTTCGTGATATGCCACAATCTTCTTTTCATTTGGACTAATGACACGACTACGGCGTTCCGGCCCAAGAATGACTTTTTCGATAGACTCAGTCAGTTCTGCCATACCAATAGAGGTCTTGTCGCGACGAGTGGCTAGAAGAGCGGCTTCATTGACCAGGTTGGCTAGGTCAGCGCCAGAAAAGCCTGGAGTGCGCTGGGCGAGGACTCGGTGTTTGACTTCAGCATCGAGGGTCTTATTCTGGGTATGGATGAGGAGGATTTGCTCACGGTCGTTAATATCAGGCAGGTCCATGGTCACTCGACGATCAAAACGACCTGGGCGAAGGAGAGCTGGATCCAGGACATCGGGACGGTTGGTAGCAGCAATAACAATGACATTGGTCTCTGTTTCAAAACCATCCATCTCAACAAGAATCTGGTTGAGAGTCTGCTCTCGTTCATCATGACCACCACCAAGACCAGCTCCACGGTGACGTCCCACAGCATCAATCTCATCTATGAAGACAATGGCAGGAGCATTTTTACGAGCTTGTTTGAAGAGATCACGCACACGACTGGCTCCGACGCCAACAAACATTTCAACAAACTCTGAACCGCTGATATTGAAAAACGGTACACCAGCTTCACCGGCCACTGCCTTGGCCATCAGAGTCTTACCGGTTCCAGGAGAACCAAGGAGGAGCACTCCTTTGGGTATCTTGGCACCCATATCGAGAAATTTCTTTGGTTGACGGAGGAAATCTACGACTTCTTCGAGCTCCATCTTGGCCTCGATACTACCAGCGATATCTTTGAAAAGAACCTGCTTCTTTTTGTCGTTGGGGTCACTCATGCGAGCACGGCTCATGCCAAAAGAGAGGGCTTGCGAGTTACCGCGTTGAGCCTGGCGGAGCATGAACCAAATAAAGAGACCAATCAGAAACAAGGGCAAAAGAAATGGTAGTAGTGTAGCTGCCCAAAAAGCAAAACCAGAAGGTTCTTTGATAGTGATACCTACTTGACCTAGTTTCTCTTGGTTTACATCGTAGTTAGAGAGTGTCTCGGTGAGAGAGGCTTCATTTTCTTTATGAGCTTTCTGCTTGTTACCATCTTGAAGTTCAATAGAGAGGGCGCTACCCTCAACAGTAATTTCTTTGACTTGACCATCATTGATCTGACTAACCAGACTATTCAGAGAAACCTCTTTTTCTTTTTGAGCAGGTCCTTGGTAGAGGATAATAATGCCAAAAATAAGGATGGTGATGAAGAAATAGGGGGTGAGGTTTTTGATGATTTTATCCATAAATGTAGCTAAATATTAGGTGAGAGAAATTTTCTGTAGGGTCACTGTAGCACCTTTTTTTGTTATTTTCAAGCCACGAAATGAGATTTGAGAGGTTTTATTCTTGGTGCCCCTGAGGACCTTTTCAATCTCTCGAGAGAGGCTACTGGAGATAGGATAGGGGAGCAGTTCAGCGAGAATGGTCCGGAGAAAAACAAGACGAGTAGTGCTTGGTAGCGAAAGGAGTTCATCTAAAGAAAATGTAAGACAATTCTTTTTCTCCAGCACAGAAATAGGAAGTACTGCCACGGTTGACTCAGGTGTTTCAGAAAGACGCAGAGCTGTATCAGCGAGAATACTGACGATGTTTGGTTGATACTCACTAGCAAGTAGTGGGAGAAGTTCATGACGAACCTTATTTCTCAAGTAACGAGTATCGGCATTACTGCTATCGGTACAAAAAGTAATATTTTTGGATTTGAGGTATTGACGGATTTCTTCTCGAGTTACAAAAAGAAAAGGGCGAATATAGAAGTCTCTCTTGGGCTGCATAGCCTGAAGACCAACTGATCCTGAGCCACGAAAAAGTCGTAGGAGAAACGTCTCTGCTTGATCATCTTTGTGATGACCGAGAAGGACAGCCGTAGCTTTTTCTTTCTTGAGTACCTGAGCAAAAAAAGCGTAACGAATAGCACGAAGAGCAGCCTCATCTTTTTTGCGGTCTTCTTTTTTGACTTTGAGACAATAAAAAGGAAGCGTATATTTCTTTGCAAGAGCTTCTACAAAAGCTCTATCATGAGCGGATTCTAATCCCCGCAAACCGTAGTCTACATGAGCTACCACGAGACGAAGGTTCTCCGTCTGAGCTAGGGCGATGAATACATGAAGAAGAGCGGTACTATCAGCTCCACCAGAAAGAGCCAGAATAAGAACATCATTCTTTTGCCAAAGCAACTGACTTTTTCCAAAAGCAAGCACCTTAACCTCAAAAGCATCAAAGGCTTTGGTTCTTGGTAACTTCTGCTTGGATGATAGTTTTGATGGTAGCAACGGCTTCTTCAAGGCGACCTTCTTCATTTTTGATACAGTAGTCATAAAGTTGTTTGCTAGCGAGCCACTCGCTGGTGTACTCCATACGAGCTTGTAAGTATTCTTCACTAGGGCTATCTCTTTTGATAAGACGCTTGCGGAGTATTTCGGCCGGAGCTTCTATTAGGAAGGAAGTGATGTGAGGAAACTGTTTTTTAACAGTAGCGACACCCTTGTAGTCCATTTTCCAGATGACGATATTTTTGGAAGCCAGAGCGGTTTCGAGATCCTTTCTTTGAACGCCGTACCATTCGCCATTATAGGTTTCGGCACATTCGACAAAAGAACCATTTTCACGGAGTGAGAGAAAGTTTTCTTTGCTGACGAAGTGATAGGGGTGCCCGTCACTTTCACCGGTTCGCATTGGGCGAGTTGTCGTAGTGACTACGCGTTCAAGGGGAAACTCTTTGTGAAGAGCTTCGATGATAGTGTCTTGGCCTGAGCCAGAGGGACCAGAAATGATGAATACATTTCCCATAGAATGGTATGGCTAGTAAAACATCCTGGTTGGTTCCAGGATGTTTACGAGATGACTTTAGGCAGCGTCCTTTACTGGGAGGAGACCCATGCGATGCGTCTTAGCTTCGATAGAAAGGATTTTCCAGTTGTAAGATGATCCTTCTTGGAAGACTTCTTCAATTTTCTTATTTGGGTAGACTTCTTGGAACTCACTGACATGAGCAAGGCCATGGATGTCTTCATCAAGATACACAAAGGCGCCGAAGTGATTGATTTTATCTACCTTACCAGTCACCATGTCACCGATCTTGTATTTTTGGTCAACGGTTGTCCACGGATCTTCCTTCAGGGCTTTCATAGAGAGAGAAATACGCGTTTCTTCAATACCAATGATTTTAGCTTGTACGATATCACCAGTCTTGATCATTTCACGAGGATCATCGATAAGTTGCCAAGCCAATTCTGAGATATGAACAAGTCCCTCAAGTTTCTCGTGGTTTGGCTTACTAGTAGCATCATTCTTTGGGGCGAATTTAACAAAGGCTCCAAAATCCACGACACCACTCACTTCACCCTCTACTACATCGCCAATCTGGAAGAGGTTAATAAGTTCACGCTCTTTTTCGCTTTGAGCAGCCTTTTCACTAACAATAAGCTTCTCGCTCTCACGATCAGCATCGAGAATACGAACAATAACGTCTTGACCAGTCAATTTCTTCAAGAGATCTAGAATCTTATTCTTGTCACCATCTTCTACGCGAGGATAGTGTTCGCTAGAAAGCTGTGATACGGGGAGGAAACCAGCGATACCGTTGATTTCTACCATCAGCCCTCCCTTGTTCGCGTCAGTTACCTTAGTGGTAACAGCTTCACGTGACGTGAGCTTATTTTCGATGTCTTCCCACGACTTCTCATAAGAGGCTTCACGGATAGAGAGCTCTATATAGCCATCTTCGTTTTCGAAGTTCATCAATGTAGCGCTGACTTGAGTACCCACTTTAAGTTTACCTTCAAGTCCAAGGCCATCACGCATTTCTTTACCAAGAACAATACCAGTACCAAGACCACCAAGATCTATCAAGGCTGAAGATGAGGCCACGTACAGAACGGTTCCAAGTACCACATCACCAACTTCAGGT
>CAZLQC010000001.1:30404-62065 GCA_964561695.1 uncultured Bdellovibrionales bacterium | reverse complement strand
GGTATTTCGAGAAGGTGTTGCTCCAAAAGAGCGCCCATTTTAGATGTTTGAGTAATTTCTTGCATATTTTTTCTACTTTGAGGGGGGTTAATAATTAAAAGGTCTAACAAAAAAGCGCCATTTTCACTTAAATGGTGCTTGGTAACTAGAATCACGAACCCTATTCATTAAGAATTGGGAGATTATGGAGAAATTAAGGCATTTCTCGCTTCAGTTATCTTAAGACTGACTTAGTTACACAAGCATCATGGAGAGGGAAAAGTCCTACAAAAAGGAAACTTTTTATACAACCATAATGTGACTAGTATAGCGGGGAAGGGCTATTTTGGCAAGGGGCTAGATCTTAAAAAGCTTTCTCTCGCGTGGACATGACAGAGTGGTTTGTGCTAGAATAAGCCAGTAAACTACTTTTTCTACGGTATGCTCATTCAGTACTATGGTGATTTTTGCTTCAAAATAACCACAAAACCTGGCGGAAGGGCCACAGATGATATCACTATTTGGACCGATCCTCTCCCCAAAGGAGCTGGTTTGCGTTCTCCACAAGGTACCCCTCATATTCTCCTCCTTTCACATCAACAAGAGAAAAGCTCGCCAGAAGTCAAAGAAGAGACTATTCTTTTGGATATACCGGGAGAATATTCGACTCAGGGCATTGGTTTTCAGGCCTACCCAAGTTTTGCTGACGATGTCTCAGGAGCAAAACGCGGACACAATACCTTTTTTGCTTTTGAAAGCGAAGAACTGCATATGGTGTATCTCGGAGCCTTGGGTCATGAATTGTCACCAGAAGTCCTTGATAAACTATCCCACACAGATATTCTCTTTCTTCCTATTGGTGGTGGAGACACCCTTTCTGTTGCCTTGGCAGTCGATTTGGTCAAAAAAATTGAGCCGAGCGTCGTTATTCCTATGCATTTTGCGTTGCCCGGCCTTACCAAAGCCGACATTGGTAGCAAGAAAGCTTTTTGCGAGGCATTGGGAGTAACAGAGAATGAGAGCGGACAAACAAAGCTCACATTGAAGAAGAAAGATCTAGAAGGTAAGAATATGGAAGTCATTTTTCTTGAACGAGGTCTCTAAAGGATATGATTGAGCGTATTGAAAAAAAAATCCTTGAGATTCGGGAACAACCAGAGGCTGTTCGTATGCGCTACCTGTTTCTTTGTTTGGGAGTAACCATGTTTTTTGTAGTAATCATTTGGATTTTTTCTCTCAAGGAGAGTGTCAATAACCTTTCTCAGCAAGAACTCAATATTTCTTTACCCGCCATGCCGGTAGAAAAGGGCAAGTCACTTGAGTCTTTGATGGAAAATAATGAATCACTAAAAACAAAACCGGAAGGAAAGGGAGTAGAAGAAATTTTGCAACCAGAAGGACAGTAGGGATAGATCAGAGCCAATGTAATAATGAACAAGTAGCACTTATGTCTGACGAAATATACAATGGTGGAAAAATCGAAGATCGTTCACTGACTGATGAAATGCGTCAGTCATATCTTGACTATGCTATGAGTGTTATTGTTTCTCGAGCACTCCCTGATGTTCGTGATGGTTTGAAACCAGTGCATCGTCGCATCCTTTACTCTATGTGGTCTACCGGTCTTCGTTCAACGGCTAAGTTTCGTAAATCAGCTACCGTAGTCGGTGAAGTGCTTGGTAAATATCACCCTCATGGTGACACAGCTGTGTATGACACGATGGTGCGTATGGCTCAGGATTTTTCTTTGCGTTACCCACTCATTTGGGGACAAGGAAACTTCGGTTCTATGGATGGTGACAGCGCCGCTGCTTATCGTTATACCGAAGCTAAATTGATGGCTATCGCCGAAGAGATGCTGATTGATATTGATAAAGACACAGTAGACTTTATACCTAACTTCGATGGTGTCCATGAAGAGCCAGTGGTGTTACCAGCTAAACTACCCCAACTTCTTCTCAATGGTACAGTGGGTATTGCTGTTGGTATGGCAACCAACATTCCACCACACAATCTCAATGAACTTGTGGGTGCCATCTCGCACCTTATTGATCATCCAGAAGCAACCATTGATGACTTGATGGAATTTGTGAAAGGACCCGACTTCCCAACGGGTGGTATTATCTATAATCAGCGTGATATTCGCGAAGCCTACGCTACTGGTCGTGGACCAATCACGGCCCGTGCCAAAGTAGAAATTGTCGAACCAAAAGCTGGCCAGTTTCAGATTGTCGTAACCGAGATGACCTATGCTACAAACAAGGCATCACTGATTGTCAAAATGGCTGACTTGGTCAAAGAAGATAAAATTCAGGGTATTAAAGACTTGCGCGATGAGTCTGACAAAGATGGAGTACGTATTGTTATTGAGCTCAAAAAAGAAGCTTTTCCACAGAAAGTCCTCAACAAGCTGTATCAAATGACCGATCTGCAAAAGAACTTCAACATGAATGCGTTGGCATTGGTGGATGGACGAGAGCCACAGATACTGACTCTCAAAGCTATTCTTGAACACTATATAGTCCATCGTGAAAAGGTAGTGGTTCGTCGTGCAGAGTATGATCTTCAGAAGGCCAAAGACCGCGCTCATATTCTCGAAGGTTTGAAAATTGCCCTCGATAATATTGATGAGATTATTGCCACCATCAAGAAGTCGCAAAACAAAGAAGAGGCACACGTGAACTTGATGAAGAAATTCAAACTTTCTGATCGTCAGACAACAGCTATTTTGGAAATGCGTTTGCAGACACTCTCTGGATTGGAGCGCAAGAAGATTGAGGATGAGTTGGCTGAGAAAATGAAATTGATTGCCTATCTTGAAGATCTTCTCAAACACCGTAAAAAAATTCTGGCGCTTGTAAAAAGCGAACTCTTGGAAGTGCGAGACCGTTTTGGCGATGAACGTCGAACGAAGGTTATCAAGGGGGGTATCGGAGAGTTCAAGCAAGAAGATTTGATTCCTAATGAAGAGGCGATCATCACCCTGACAGTCGATGGTTACATCAAGCGTATGAACCCGAGTGTTTACCGTGTCCAAAAGCGTGGAGGGAAGGGCGTTATCGGTGCCACTACCAAGGAAGAGGATCGTATTGCTAAAGTATTGTCTATCAATACGCATGATAACCTCATGTTCTTCACCAACAGCGGTAAAGTTTTTCAGACTAAAGCCTATGAAATACCAGAGTCAACACGAACTGCTCGCGGGCAGGCCATCGTAAACTTTCTCCAGATGTCACAAGACGAAAGAATTACAGCGGTGATTTCATTTGCTGATAATGGTGATTCTAAGTATCTCTTCATGGCAACCGAAAAAGGTACTATCAAGAAAACCAAGATTGAAGATTTCTCAAATGTAAGACGTAGTGGTCTGATTGCTATTGGTCTTGAGAAGGGCGACGCCCTCTCATGGGTCAACGTCACTACTGGTAGTGATGATGTAGTGATGACTACCGCTGATGGACAGTCTATTCGCTTTAAGGAAGCTGATGTGCGACCAATGGGGCGTAATGCCGCTGGAGTACGTGGTATCAAACTCAAGGATGCTAAAGATGCTGTGGTAGCTATGGATATTATTGATAAGGATGCTAAAGACATGGAACTGCTGGTCCTTTCACAGAATGGCTATGGTAAGCGTACCCTTCTCAAGCAATTCAAAGTCCAGAAACGGGGTGGGAGCGGTATGAAAGCCATGAAAGTAACACCGAAGACCGGAGCTCTGGTGGGTGCTCTGGTGACTCATGAAGAGAGTATGGATAACGACCTGATTTTGACCTCAACCAAGGGTACTATTATCCGCATTTTGCTCAAGAGCGTACCCCTTCTCGGCAGGGTGACTCAGGGGGTACGTGTCATGAAACCGCAAGCAGGGGATGCTGTTGCTGCCTTTGCTATTCTATAGAGCTGATTTGCAAATAAATCAATCTGTGCTATAGTACAACTTGTTAATTTTAATGTATTGAGCAGGTACTGGTTTTCATCTATGAAGACGAGTAGCTCGCTGTCAAAAAAAGTATGGCTCTGACACATAAGCAGAAGGAAAAGGTAACTACAGACATCAAGCGACATGACAAAGATACAGGCTCACCAGAGTATCAGATAGCTTTGTTTACGGAACAAATTCGTAAGTTGACCATTCACCTCAAGAAAAACAACAAAGACTTTCATTCACGTCGTGGACTTCTAAAAATGGTGGCTAAGCGCAAGAAGCTTCTTACCTATCTCAAGGCTACAAACGAAAAATCACATAAAGAACTGATCAAGAAACTCGGGCTGAAGTAGCCCGCTTTCTTTTTTCCTATGGCAAAATTTCTCGACCAAAGAATAGGAGTGCTGGTAGACATATCCAACCTCTATTACAGCGCTCGCGTTCTGTACAATAAGAAGGTCAATTTCAAGAACGTGCTTCAGGCCAGCGTGTCTGAGCGTAAACTTATTCGAGCTATTGCCTACGGCATCACCACAGTAGAAGCCACTGAGGATAAGTTTTTTGAGGCTTTGGAAAAGGCTGGTTATGAAGTGAAAACCAAAGACCTGCAGATTTTCCCAGATGGCTCCAAGAAAGGTGATTGGGATGTGGGTATTGCAGTAGATGCCATCAAAATGGCTCAAAAGGTAGATGTTATTGTCTTGGTATCAGGTGATGGTGATTATGTCTCACTCGCTGAATACATCCAGAATACCTTTGCCTGCCGAGTAGAAGTAGTAGCCTTTGCCGAGTCTTCTAGTCAGAAGCTCGTAGAGGTAGCGGACGACTTCTTCAACCTCTCTTCAGATAAACGAAGATTCCTGATTTAGATAGCGGAGAGAGAAAATATTTTTTATACAGTAAGTAAAAGAAGAATAATTATATAAAGTCGCGAGTTTTGGTTTGTAGCTACACGCTTCTTCACTACATAGGTAGTGACTAGCCGTGTGTATATAGGCCATTGCGAGCGCGTAAGAATATGCAAGAGAAAAGCTTTACGCTCTCCTTAGGAGGGCGCGATCTCGTCATTGAGACGGGAACACTCGCTAAACAGGCCAACGGTTCAGTGACCGTGCGTTACGGAGATACCGTCGTGCTTGCGACCGCTGTGATGAGCAAAGAAATGTCACGTATCACGGGTTATTTCCCGTTGATGGTGGATTTTGAAGAGCGTTACTATGCGGCTGGTAAAATTAAGGGATCACGCTTTATCAAGCGCGAAGGCCGTCCATCAGATGACTCTGTTCTCTCAGGACGAGCCGTAGACCGTACCGTGCGACCACTCTTCAATAGTCGCATGCGTAATGAGGTACAAGTAATTACCACTGTACTTTCTTTTGATGGTGAAAATGACTGTGATCTGGCTGCTATGATAGCGGCCTCAGCTGCCCTGACTCTTTCAGATATCCCTTGGAACGGTCCTATTGCGGCTGTTCGAGTTGGTCTGACCGAGACTGGTTTTACTCTCAATCCAAAAAAAGCTGACCGCGTGGGGAGCAAGCTAGATCTTTTGGTCTCAGGTACTCACGACAAAATCAACATGATTGAAGCGGGGGCTCAGGAGATAACCGAAGAACAGATGGGAGATGCTTTCGAGTTCGCCTTTGAGTCAATCCAAAAAATCACTGATTTTATCACTAGTATTCAGCGTGAAGTAGGGAAGCCTAAGCGTGAGGCAGCTTTACTTGTCGGGAGCAGTGAATTTGAGGCAGCTATTCGAGGATGGTGCCAAGAACTTGGCCTAGCGGAAGCTCTTTACCTGCGACCCAAGCAGGCTATGGAGAGCAAGATCGCTGAAATCAACAAGGAATTGGCTACACGAGCTAGTGAACAGTTCGGAGAAGAGAAGAATATTACTGAAATACTCGCCATTGTCAGCGATGAGTTTGCTGATGAAGTCGTTCACCAGAAAATTCTTGATGAAGAAATTCGGCCCGATGGTCGCGCCTTAAATGAGATCCGCCCTATTACTACTAAGGTAGGTATTCTTCCTCGTACCCATGGCACAGGGTTGTTTACAAGAGGAGAAACCCAAGCTCTAACCGTTACTACTTTGGGGGCTCCTGGCGATGAAATGGTAGTTGACACCATGGAAGTGGATATGAAGAAGCGCTATATGCACTTCTATAACTTCCCGCCATACTCAGTCGGCGAAGTCCGTCCAATGCGTGGGCCGGGCCGTCGCGAAGTTGGCCATGGCGCTTTGGCTGAAAAAGCTCTACTTCCAGTGTTACCAAGCAAAGAAGATTTCCCGTACACCATTCTCCTTGTTTCTGAAGTATTGGAATCTAATGGCTCTTCTTCAATGGCTTCAACGTGTGGTTCCACGCTTTCACTGATGGATGCCGGAGTGCCAATAACTCGTCCAGTTGCTGGTATTGCTATGGGAGTAATCACTGGTAAAGACGATCAATTCAAAGTACTTTCTGATATTCAGGGATTGGAAGATCATTACGGAGACATGGACTTCAAAGTAGCTGGTACTACAGAAGGTATTACTGCTATGCAAATGGATGTAAAAATCGATGGTTTGACTCCAAGTATGCTGAAAGATGCTATCAAACAAGCCAAAGAAGGTCGTATGTTTATCATGGGTAAGATGATGGAAGCTATTGAAACTCCACGTAAAGAACTTTCCCCATTTGCCCCTCGTATCATCACTCTTCACATCAATCCAGACAAAATCCGTGACGTCATTGGACCTGGAGGTAAAATGATCAACCAAATTATCGACGAAACCGGTGTTTCTATTGATATCGAAGATGATGGATCGGTCTTTATTACTGCTACGGATGGTCCTGGCGGTGAAAAGGCAGTGGCTTGGATCGAGAGTCTGACTCGTGAAGTCAAAGCCGGAGAAATCTTTGATGCTCGCATCACTCGTCTTATGACCTTCGGAGCTTTTGCCGAAGTGCTACCAAATCAAGAAGGCCTTATCCACATTTCAGAAATGGCACATGCTCGTGTAGAGAAAGTAGAAGATGTTGTCTCAGTAGGAGACCATGTGCAAGTGCTGGTCAAAGAAATTGATTCACAAGGGAGAATCAATCTTTCTATGAAGGCACTCCTTGACGCGTAGAATTGTTTCTTCGTAAAAATGAGGTATACTAAAAGGGAGCCTAGGCTCCCTTTTTTGCTGAAAAAAATATATGTCCTTCTTTGGATCAAAAAAAACAGAAACAACAGCTCCAAGTGAGCAAACAATTACGCCGGATATTCTCTCTCAAGTTCGCATCATGGGTGAGAAGACAACTGCTTCGCCACTTTCACCAAACAGTAACCAGCCAGTTAGCTTGCCAACCCCTCCGCCTCAGTCAACTAACCCTGTGAGTAACCCATTTCTTCAAGGACAGCCCATGGCCGAGGCGCCTCTACAGACACCAGCTCCGATGGCTCCTGTAAATACGGAGAACCCTCTAAGAACGGCACCGATGTCACCGTCACCTATCCCACAGCCAGCGTCACCAGTAGCCCCTTTACCAAACAATATCATTCTGGAGAAATCAGAACAGCAGACTGGTCATAGCCATTCTTCAAAAATACTGATTATTGGTTCTATTCTAGCAGTAGGCCTCATCTTGATTATCGGTATCTTTCTCTATCTTGAGAAGATTCGAGATGCTGAGATAGTAGATCAGGCACCTATAGAAGAATCAACCACTATTGATTCAAATGAAGAAGTCACTACTGAACTGGTTCTCGAAACAGAAGCTTTTTCCACCACTCGCTCTAACTATCTTCCTATCGATCCAGAAACCGCTACGAAAGAGAGTATTTTGGCTGAAATAGGGGCTTTAGAGGCACGTATCTTGGAGGCAGGTATCACAGAACCTATCGTTTTCCAGGTTACTGATCAAAATAATATCCCATTAGCCATGAGTCGCTTCGCCTACTTGTTGGAGCTTGGACCAGGAGAAGATGTTCTGACAGCTCTTGATGAAGATTTTACCCTGGTAATCTATCTTGAAGGAGGACAACCGCGAAGAGGGATAGCTACGAAGCTTAAAGAAGAACAAGAAGACCCTAGTGGCCTCCTCACCAAACTTGAGACCATCCTACCAGTCACTTTTCGTAACATCTTGTATCCAAGTGATTTGATCTTGCCAACACCTATCAAATTTTCATCTGGATCATATAACAATAGTGTCGTGCGGTATAGTAATATTGCTCCGGAGAAAGGTTACTCTTTCGACTACATCCTGCAGAACAAGCTTCTCTTTTTTGGAAATAGCAAAGATGTGACCAGAAAGACTCTTGAGGTAGGTGTGCGTTAAAAAAGGCTTAACAAAAAGAAAAAGTAGACAATTAAAAAAAGTAATTTACTTTAATTTTTTAGCTCATTTTTCTTTTTAGTATAAAAAAAGAAACAATAAGGCTAAAAACCTTTTAGATAAGGTGTTTAGAAGACGCAAGGATTGACTCGAGCACTTTTTTCTGCTATAATTGGTTTGTAAGTGAATTTGAACTTTAACAATTTCCCACATTCATTCTTTTTAGAGTTGAATGGTGAGTGGAACACCTTCATAACCCCAGTATTTGTGGTTGTGGGAGAGTTTCCCTCACTGTTCAAGAATCTATATATCATTATAGGTCGCTCCGTCCTAACGCGGAGACTAAAACAAAAACAAAAAAAGAATTATTAAAATTAATAATTCACTCCAGACAAACATAATATATGTCAGGAGAAAAACCAAAATAAAAAACAAAAACCAGTTCTTAAAAAAATCTCTAAAAGGCTCAATGCCAGAGAATGGGAGGGGAAAATAGTCAATAAGTTAGGAGACTATAAACGTTAGCATTTGCACAAAATACAGACGTGAATTGGATTACTTAGTGTCTCTCACCCGGACGCGGTAACCTACATATCTGTTGGCACATGCAGTCGGGCGCCACAGCCAATATTTTTTATATCGGGCCTCGTCGCGCCCGACACCAACAATTCATTTCATGGCCTTATAGAGGCTTTTTTTCATACTTAAATCACTTTTTATGCCCTCTCAACACCTTTCTACGGGGCAGTTAGGAGAAAATATTGCCTGCCACTACTTACAAAAGAAGGGCTACCGTATTTTGACCCGCAACTATACCAATACTTCCGGGGTACGGTTAGGGGAAATAGACATTATCACTTTGTATAAGGGAAAAATTGTCTTTGTAGAGGTCAAAACACGAATCAAGAAGGATATTGATGCCTTACCGCCAGAAGCCAATATCAATCGTGATAAACTTCGCAAACTTCTGCGAATCGGGAATGTCTATCTGGGGGAAACTAGGCAGAAAGACAAGCCCTATAGCTTTGATGCCATTAGTGTACTGATAGATCAGTTGAGCGGTAAAGCTCTAGTGAAACACCTACCCGACATATTTCTTTAGACAAATCACCTTTTTTTAGCTATACTAGCTCTACATTGATAAAAAATACTATGGCTTACACACAAGAATTTCTAGAAGAAATGAAGGCACAGTTAGAGGCTGAGCAAACTCGTTTAGAGGCTGAGCTTACTCGTTTTGCCAAATCTACCGGTACTGAAGGAAGCTACGAGACCACCTTTCAAGATATGGGTACTGACGAAGAAGAGCATGCTTCTGAAGTAGAGCAGTATGTTGATGATATCGCCCTTGAGTCAAATCTCGAAGCCCAACTCAAAGACACAATAGATGCCCTGGATAAGATAGAAGCTGGTACCTACGGTATTTGCGAGGCCAGTGGGGAAGAAATAAGCGAAGAGCGTCTACGTATCTATCCAGCAGCCCGTACCGCCATTCATCGCTAGATTCTATGGGTGAAGTCATGGCCAAGAGAGAGAAGATTCTCTTACCAGTGATTTTCCTGAGCTTGTGTTTTGGAATAGCTCTGTTGGTACGAGAGACACATACCTTTTTTTGCAATACAAACTACGGCTTTGGTTTTTTGGAACCAGGGCCTTTTTTGTTATTTCTAGAGTGGGGACTGCTTGCCGGGCTTGCGCTGTTCTACACGAGAGTGACTTCATGGGCAGACAGCTTAGCTCTGAGTATCCTTCTTGGCGCAGGCTTTTCTAACGCCCTAGAACGACTCCTGTATGGCTGTGTGGCTGATTTTCTGACTATTCCCCTTATCGGAAGCCAGATCAATGTAGCAGATATACTCATCACCGGAGCAATCCTCAGCCTTTTGTTTTGTTTAGGGAACAAGAGTCAATAGAAATCTTGTTTCGGAAGCGTCTATTTTGCTATTATGATGGTAGCTAAAACTTTTTTCTAACGAATATGCACAAGGTCCTTGTCCTGACGACACTTCTTTTAGGGGGATTTTTTTGTTTGACAGCACCAGCACGGGGAGCCACGAATGTCAGTGGTAGTCTGCCGGGCAGTGCTACCTGGACCAAAGCTGGGAGCCCATACGTAGTCAGTCAAGTTGAGGTACCAGTGGGAGCTACGCTCACTGTCGAACCAGGCGTTATTGTTAAGTTGGCCGGAACTCTCGCCTTGTATTCATTTGGCACTATCAATATTGGTAGTGAGGGTGAGCCTGTCATCATTACAACTATCAATGACGATAGCTATGGAGGAGATACTAATAATGATGGAAACGTTACGCAACCATCTTCGAACGATTGGTGCAGTATAGGGGTGCACACCAACGCTACCATCAATATCAAAAATACACATATTTACTATGGAGGCTGTACACCAGTGTACGGGCAGTTGTTCAATTTTGGTGGTACGCTTACGGTGGAAAATTCTCTCTTGGCCAAGAGTGGAGCTATGGGTTTGATGGCTGGTAATGGTACCAATACTTTACGTAACACGGAAGTGACTGGTAATGTCATTGGGGTAAGGTATCATCGAGGGATTTTGACCATGGAGGGTAATAGTATCCATGACAATACGGAGTATGGTATGACCAATACCTCTCTAGCACACACAGTCATCGATGCGCGCAATACCTGGTGGGGAGATGCTACTGGACCCAAGCACCAGACTACTAATCCGACGGGCCTGGGTAATGAGGTCACTAATTACATTCTCTATCAGCCATGGAAGGATTGTTTTAATAACTGTGTCTCGAACGTCATGTTCTTGCCGGGTATTATGGGAAGCCGGTTGTATGAGAATAGTGGTCTCAGTGATGAGGAGCTGTGGGTTTCTAGTGGGGACGCCAAACAAGAACGACTGGAGATGAATAGTGATGGAACAAGCAAGAATAATGTTTTTACCAAGGATGATACAGTGCGTGGAAGTGAACTTGATGAGACCGGTCTCGTAGACGATGCCTATGGAAGCAACCTGTACCAGTCGTTTATCAATGATCTGCGTGACTGGAAAACCGAAGGTCTATTCACTGACTATGCCTTTATCCCCTATGACTGGCGTTTGTCACTCGACGATATAGTCATGAATGGCCGAGTGAACGGGAATAACCTGAGCTATACAACCGAGAACACAGATTTGACTCAGAGTTATCTCTACCAAAAAGCAAAGGCTCTACAAAGTACTTCCAAGTCAGGCCAGATTACGCTCATCGGCCACTCTAATGGTGGGCTAGTACTTAAGTCCTTTGTAGAGAAGCTTAAGGATGCTAATGATCCACTCTATCACCAGATAGATAGAGTAATCCTTGTAGCTGTACCACAGACGGGGACACCTGACGCGGTAGTGGGTATGCTCTACGGTTCTAAGCTTGGTATTGCCTGGCTGGGAGTGTCGGCAGAACGCAGTCGTGGTCTGGTGAACAATATGCCCACCATGTACAACCTACTTCCCAGTGAGAAAATGTTTGAGAGTATCAATCCGCCGATTGAATTTGTTGGGAATAACATCGATCCAGTTTGGACGAGTCGTTATGGAAACAGAATTAATACCTATGCAGAGTTTCGAGAATTTCTGACTGGTGAGGAAGGACGGGTGCGACCAGACTATAGCGATACCAGCCAGCCAGAGGTCTTGAGTAATAGCTTATTGAGCCAGGCAGAGACAGTGCATCAGACATTAGACGGTTGGATACCAGCACCAGAGACCGAAGTGGTGCAGATAGCTGGTTGGGGACTCTATACCATAGCCGGACTACAAGCGGAGGACGAAAAGATCTGTCAGTTCGACAGCAATCAGCTTATCGGTGGTCGGCCAGTTTGCACGGAGAATCATAATAGTTTGACAGTGAGTGATAAGTTGACGCTTAATGGTGACGCTACTGTGCTGGTGCCAAGTGCTTTGGATATGACAGAAAGTGCTCAAGTGAAGAAGTATTGGGTTGATTTAGAAGAATACAATTCAACCCTCTCTTTCAATAAGGACCGTTTCCACAAAGATATTTTGGAAGTAGATACTTTACGGCCATTTATTAAATCTCTTATTAAAAATAACATCTCGGATACTGAAAATGACTACATAGCAACATCTCAACCAGTATCAAGAAATACTAGGTACACTAAATACGAGATCCACTCACCGTTACACCTCACAGTAACAGACAGCTTGGGTAAGGTGACGGGTTGGGATGCTGAAACAGGGACCATTATTGAGAGTATCAAAGGCGCTCAGTACTTTGAGATGGGAGAGATTAAGACAATATTGATTCCGAAAGATACTCCTCATACCGTCAAGCTGACAGCGTATGCTGAGGGGTCATTTACCCTCAGTGTTGACGAGTTACAGGGAGAAGAGATGCTCTCAGAGACCAAGTTTGAGGCTATCCCAACTCTGGCAGGTTCTGTGGTAGATATTACTCCCAGCACAGAGACTGAGCCCCTGGAGATGAAGATAGACTTTGATGCTGATGGTGAGATAGAGACTACTCTTGAGGCCACGTCAGGAGGAGTAACAGAGTATGAGAATCCGGCACCACTTGATACTACCCCACCGGAAAGCACTGTCGCTCTCTCTGGCACAGAAGGAAATAATGGTTGGTATAGAAGTGTTGTAGAGGTGACCCTCACTACTGAAGAAGGTGCTACCACAGAGTACGCGCTTGATAATGACGCTTGGCAATCCTATGGAGGGTCTTTTGTAATCACTCAAGAAGGTGCTACTCAGCTACATTTCCGTTCTACTGATACCGCTGGTAATAGAGAAGAGGCTAAAACCCGAGAGATTAAGATAGATACCCTAGCGCCAGAACCCAAGATTAGCTTTGATGTGTCAACCGAGAGGCTACTTGTAGAGGGGGTAGAGGGAAGTGTGGTGGTAACACAAAATACTAATAGCTATACTCTCACCGATGGAGCGGGTAACACCACTACACTCACTTTTTCCAAACAAAAAGAAAAGAAGAATAAAGATACAGCTATTCTAGAAAGTATCCGCTATAATGAAGGGGAGCTTATTACACTCAAAAATACCAGACTCTTCTATCGTTATAAAGAAGATCGATTAGATCAAGCCAAGACCTTTTCATCGCATATCAGAAGTGACGATGATAGGTTGACTGCTCATTATCTGAGAAAGAAGAATCAGACGTACATTATGGATAAGTTAGAAGATGAAGATGCTGATCCGGAAACTTGCGAGAAAAGAAAGGTCAGAAAGGTTCTACCGGGACTCGTGATACCGTATATAGAGATAAGTAAAGGAGGAATAAATATTAAGTATTAAAATTATGATTCATTATCTAAATCAAAAGACGGTCGTAGCAGGAAGTCTCTTTTTAGCAGGCTCGTTTCTGGTTTTAGCCTACTTCCAGAGAGGTAACATTGGTTACTGTAGTGATAACTACTTACAATGCGAAACCGGCCTTACTTTTCTTATGATATTTATCCCAGTGGCTGTTTTGAGTCTACTCGTAACCTTTTTTGCCAGCAATAATTTTGAAAAATGGAAGATGTTCACTGGGTACTTTATTCTAGTTTACTTTTTCATTTGTTTAGTAAGTCAAAGTAGCCCTGATTTTCTACGACCTAGCAGAGGGGATATGGGAGTATTTTTGTCACTTAGCTACGCTGTTCTCTCTATCGTATATCTTGGATATCTTCTAAAAAATAGGCCAAAGGTATAAGGGACCTTACCAGACTGTCCAAAGGGTAGTTTTTTGCTTTTACAAGCGTGATTACCTTAATACCCTCCAGGAGGCCTATTTGTTAATTTGAGAGGGATCTTATAGGAAATATTGTAATATATTACAAATAATATGTAATATTTGACAATTAATTATATAAAGTATATAGTAGAGGTGGTTAAGAAAAGAGTATGGTTCAAAAGAATAATTATTTAAAGATTCGTAAGAATCTTGGCATCACTCAGGCAGAAATGGCTGGATGTTTGGGTTTGTCTCGGCCTACTTGGATCAAAGTGGAGAAGGGAGAGAGAACGCTCTCAATTGAAGAAGTAGCAAGGCTTGGTCATCTCCAAGAGATTCACGCGCCAGAGACTACACAAGAATTTCGTATTGATATTCCAGAACAGAATATTGATAAGTTTCGGCAAGTATTTTTGTATGTGCTAGAGAAGACTGCCGGCAAACCTAATGTAGGTATGACGGTCTTGTATAAACTTTTGTACTTTATTGATTTTGATTATTACGAAAAGTATGAAAAGCAATTGATGGGATTGACCTACATAAAAAATACACATGGCCCCACTCCACGAGAGTTTGTAAAAGTGGTCAAGCAGATGAAAGATATGGAGGAACTTGAGGAAGTAGAGAGTAAATATTTCACCTTTGATCAGAAGAAGTTTTTACCACGCAAGAGAGCAGATCTGAGCTTACTTACAGCACAAGAGTTAGAAATGATTAACAGTGTACTGATTCGCTATAGTGATAAGAGTGCTACGGAGCTCTCCAATCTTTCTCATGAGGATACCCCTTGGAGCGTTGCTGATATGGGAAAAAATATACAGTACGAGCACGTCTTTTATCGTCCGGAGAAATTCTCTATACGACAGTATGATGAACTCTAATCAGAATCACATACTTTTGTCCTATGGAATTTCGGCAGTCTAAGAAGTTTGCAAAAGATCTTAAGAATTTTCTCAAGAAGTATCGATCACTAGCAGGAGATTTGGATTTATTGCAAGATGTTCTCAGAACGCATCCTCAAGGAACTGGATCTAAACACTGGAATAGACTACATGTTTCTAATGACCAGACAGTCAGTATTTTTAAGGTACGTCTCTCGTGTAAAGCAATGAAGGGGGAATCAAGATTTCGACTTGTTTATGCTTATAATCAAACAACTGAGGAGCTGCTTTTTATTGATTTTATAGAAATATATTTCAAGGGAGAGCAGGTAAATAATGATCAGTCTCTGATAGACGATTATTTGAATATGAGTCTGGAAGGTATTTTTGAAGAAGACTCGTAAAAAATGTCTACAGAGAGTCTTTCATTGTATACTAAGAAGTGAAATCAAAATAAGCACTATCATAAGAGAGGATGCCTATGGCCGCACGAGTGTATTCGGCAGCAGTAATCGGTATTCACGCGCAAAGCGTGGAAGTAGAAGTAGATGTTTTACCTCAAGGACTGCATAATTTCACCCTGGTAGGACTTCCTGATCAGGCTATCAAAGAATCTCGAGAACGAGTTAGCGCTGCCCTTAAGAATTCTAGTTTTCGACCTCCTCATCAGCAGGGACGTATCACGGTCAATCTCGCACCAGCAGATTTACCGAAAAATTCACCCATCTACGATATCCCCATTGCCTTGGGCATCTTGTTGACTACTGGTCAACTAACTTTTTTACCTGAAGGCAAGCTCTTTGTAGGCGAACTCGCTCTTGATGGTGCGGTGCGTAAAATAAGTGGTGCCCTAGCGATAGCAGTCTTTGCTAAAGAGGCTGGCTATAGTGAGCTGTATATTCCTACAGACAATCAAGAAGAGCTCGCTTTGATTGATGGGATAACTATTATTCCAATCAAATCATTACTAGAACTCGTACGACACCTTCAGGGTGTACAGCCCATTACTCCATATATACCCGAAATAACTTTAGATGAGGTTCGTGAATATCGTTTTGATATGAGCCATGTTCGTGGTCAAGAACAGGCTAAGCGGGCGCTTGAAGTAGCAGCAGCTGGGGGACATAATATACTTTTTGTGGGACCACCAGGCTCCGGAAAAACTCTCCTTGCTAAAACACTTCCAAGTATTCTTCCCACTCTTGAATTTGCTGAGCGCCTAGAGGTGATGAAAATATTTTCTGTGGCGGGCAAGCTTCCCAAGAATGCACTGACTATGGAGCGGCCCTTTCGGTCACCACATCACTCAGCCAGTGCCATCTCCTTGGTTGGTGGAGGAAGTTATCCTCGACCAGGAGAGATAAGTCTTGCTCATCGAGGAGTTTTGTTTTTGGATGAGTTTGCTGAATTTCCCCGGAGCGTGCTTGAAAGTTTACGACAGCCACTCGAAGATGGCATTGTGACAGTTTCCCGTGTGAAGGGCGCGCTAGAATTCCCAGCTCGCTTTATGCTGGTAGCGGCTATGAATCCATGTCCTTGTGGATTTGCTGGTGACAGTGAACGGGTATGTGCCTGCTCACCTTTCCAAGCCGAACGCTACCGTCAGAAGGTGTCTGGACCACTCCTTGACCGCATTGATCTTCATATAGAAGTACCGCGTCAACGTATTGAAAAACTAGTTGAACATCAGAGCGGAGAAACAAGTCAACAAATACAAGCACGGGTACAAAAAGCTCGCATCCTCCAACGGGCCCGTTTTTCAGAAGAGTCTATTCATATGAATTCTGAGATGTCGAGTGAACAAGTGAGGCGCTTTTGTGAGATTGAGGCTGCTGGCCAGGAAATGCTTCGTCTGGCTGTCGACCGGCTCCATCTATCAGCTCGTGGCTATATGCGTATTCTCAAAGTAGCCCGTACTATAGCAGATCTTGAAGGAAGTGATACAATAGAGGCTCTTCACCTTGGTGAAGCATTACAATACCGTTTTAATGACTAGTAACTCTCTCAGTTCTCACATCTATTGAAAGATGTTTTATTCTGAGCGAAAAGTGTGAAGACGACTGATGGCTACCCATGGGTAACCAGAAGGAGTCTGAAGGCTTTGGAGCCAGAATAAAACTTTTTTAAATGATGAGTAGTTTCATACGTTGAGAACTGAGATAGTTACTTGGGAAGCAATTGAGAAAGCCTATGTATAAGAGTATTCTTGCTATTTCCGCGCTGTTTTTGGTGGGTTGGGTGTTTTTGTTACCCGAAAAGGATGAGCAAGATTTCACCCACAAAAAAGCCATTGTCGTTAGGGATGGCAATGCAACATATAGATATCTTGGTTCTGATACTCCTACGGTGGGTGAGTTTTTGGCTGAGCAAGGAATTTCGGTAGCTACTGGTGATGCTCTACTTCCTCCTCTCGACACACCACTTGCTTCTGGCACGGAGATCCAGATACAAAGAGAGAGAAACTTCACTGTGGAGGTAGATGGCCATACAGATGAATATAAGACGAGAGCGACCAGTGTCGAAGAGGCTTTGAGTGAACTGCCCCTTACTCTCAATGAAGCAGATATCATAGTACCCAGTAAGGAGGTGGCTCTCGCGGAGGGTATGGCTATTGGAATCACGCGGGTCACTATTTCAGAAGAGGTAGAAGAAACGGCTATTGCTTTCAAAACCGAAGAGAAAGAAGACGATACCCTTTCGTGGCGTAAAAAAGAGATCCAGCAAAAAGGGGAGAAGGGAATACTGGCTACGAAGCTCCGTATAGCCCGTCATGATGGCAAAGAGGTGAAGCGCACTATTCTTTCCAAAGAAGTCACTAAGGAGCCAGTCACCGAGATTGTGCGTCAGGGTACTTTGGTCAAAACAGGCAAAAGTCACAGCGGAGGAGCTTCATGGTATGCCCATACAGGCACTTTGTCAGCCGCCAACCCCTGGCTTCCTTTTGGTTCCTATGTACGGGTTACCAATACAGCCAATGGAAAAAGTGTTATCGTGAAGATAAATGATCGAGGTCCCTTTGGCGGAGGGCGCATTATTGACCTCGATAAGGTAGCTTTCCAAGAAATTGCTTCTTTGGGACAGGGAGTGGTGAATGTAAAAATGGAAGAAATTACTAACTAAGTCTGATTATGGTAGAAGCTAAAAAATCTCTCGGACAAAACTTTCTAGAAGACACGAGCTACATTGAGCGTATTCTCGAGAATGCTTCCTTAGAGAAAAGTGAGGTAGTTCTTGAAATTGGCCCCGGCCTTGGCGCCCTCACCTTCCCTCTGACGGATCAGGCCAGCCATGTAATTGCCATAGAAACTGACCCTCGTTTTACCGAGATACTTCTCGCTGAAAATAAAAAGAATTTGACTCTCATAGAAGGCAATGTTCTTGATCTTGATATAGACACTCTTTTGGCCAGTAAAAATATTCAAACTAAAACCTATTCAGTCATAGCCAATATCCCATACTACATAACTGCTCCTATCATTCGGAGACTACTAGCGCTCCATATCCAGCCACGACAAATCATTTTGATGGTGCAGGACGAAGTTGCTCTACGTCTCATAGCTAAGCCGGGCCAGATGAGTCTCCTCAGTGTGATGGCTCAGTACAGTGCCAGTGTTGAGAAACTCTTTTTTGTACCAAGAGAAGCTTTTTCACCGATACCGAAAGTAGACAGTGCGGTTATCAAAATTACACCCAGAGCCTTAGTTGATAGCAAAGAAGAAAAACGTTTTTTTCGTATCGTCAAAGCTGGTTTTCAAGCCAAGCGCAAAACACTCACCAATAACTTGACCAGTCTCACTGGTAAGTCTAAAGAAGAGCTAGAAGCCCTTTTAGTAGACTTAGGTCTTCGTCCGGACATTCGCGCTCAGGCCTTATCACTAACAGATTGGCAACACCTTGTAGAGAGGCTCTCATGAAAAGATACCAAAATAAAGACCAAGAGTGGCTAGTAGACCATAGATAAAAACAAGAGAAAAAAGAAGACGAGAAAAACGATGGTAGCAAAAGAAACTTTTCTGGTCGGCGGTACCATTTTGGATAGTCCAGAAACCAATACTACCAATGATAAGAGCGAGAGGTAAGAGAGAAAGAGCATTTAAGATGACCGGACTGAGCACAAAAATAGTGAAGAGAAGACTGCCAAGAACTCGTTTGCCCCATACTTCGCCTAAGATGACCGGAATAGTATAGACGTTATCAGATTCATCACCGGGGATATCCTTGAAGTCTTTGAGGGGGAGCATCAGTGTCAAAAAGAGTAAGAGGTAGAGAAGAAGATGGGTAGGAATCAGAGCTAAAGAGTGCGTTTCACTTACGCTTAGGTAGCCAGCAACAAGAAGTAACATGCTGGCAGAAGCAGCAAAGAGGGTGGCAATGAGAGGAAAACGCTTGAGACGGAAGGGTGGTGCAGAATAGACCCATGCACAGACTTGATAACTCAATACCAACAAGAGTGATTGACTACTGACTAGAGCGGCAAAGAGGAGAGAAGTTAGAAAGAAAATAACCCCATAGTCTCGGTAGCTCGATCGATCTATGACCCCTGTGATAAGAGGCCTAGTCGGATTGGTCTGTGTATCAATGTGGGTATCATAGAAATCATTGACAATCACCGAGGTGAGCCAGGCAAAGACAGCACTCAGTATAAGGAGGAGAAAAGCCAGGTAAGAAAAGTGGTTGCTTGGTAAGGGAAGATCTTCAAAGTGGATGGCCAGGAGTGCCCCGACAGAGACCAGGCCCCCGTGATAAAAAACCTGGGGAAAACGAGCATTATGATAGAGAGCTAGGAAGTGTTCTTTACGTTGTTGCCAGAAGAGGAGAGCAATACTGAAGAGAATAAGTAGGGCATACCAAAGACTCATCTTGATGCCGAGAACACTACGGATATCGAGGGAGCTTTGAGAAAGAATATTCTCAGGGGTGAGAAAGAGTCTGGCGACTGAAATTTCATTCACTTCTAGGAAGCCAAGGGAGAAGCCTTGTACGGCGAGGGTAATCCATGAAGGAAAGGTACCAAGAATAAAAAAGAGGGAATACATCAGGATGCCTCCGAGGAGGCTTCTTAGGATAGAGCGGGTTTTGGTATAGATGAGGACGATACTGCCCAGTGTAACCAGCAACACTTCTAAGCGAACTCCGGTGGTGATGCCAATGCTTGGGGTATCACCAAAAAAAGTAAAGTATCGAATGAGTAGCCCAAAAAAACCATCGAATTCATAAAAACTCCAGAAACCGTTGTGGCCAAAAAGAAGCGTATCGATAATAGGAGGGGTAAGAATGATAAAAAAGCCAAAAAGAAGGGTGTTGACTGTGTGGAGGAGAGGCTCCCTGGTTAGCCAAGAAAGGAGTGGCAAGAAAAGGATAAAAGCAAACAAGAAAAAGAGAAAGGTATGGCTAAATTCTACAAAAAGACCCTGAAAACTTTTAAGTTCGAAAAGGCCGAGAGCCCCCTCAATGCTGAGACGAAGGACAATAAGCAGAGTAAAAGCGCCTAGGAAGCCGAGAAGGGTCTGGGGCGTATTCTCAATGTTTTCCAGTATTTTGGCGAGAGAATGCTTGATTTTCATACTCTAATAGTAACATATTAAGGCTATACAGGATGTGCTAGACTAGCAAAGCTACTAAATAGAGCTATGCAAAAACCTTTTTGGCAAAGTGGTCTCAATAGTGAACAAGAGCGCGCCGTCAAACAAACAACGGGGCCTGTTTTGATTTTGGCTGGTGCTGGTTCAGGAAAGACCAAAACACTGACTCACCGCATCGCCTACCTTATGGCTGTTGAGCATGTTCCTGGGTCTCATATCCTAGCAGTGACATTTACCAATAAAGCGGCTCAGGAAATGAAAGAGCGTATTGAAAAACTTTTGGAAGCAGGCAGAAACGAAGGGATAGTAGTTGCGGGAACTCCACAGATGGGCACTTTTCATACACTCTGCGCTCGTATTTTACGTAAAGAAATTGGTTTGCTCGGATACGATACCAATTTTCAGATCTTTGATGATCAAGATCAGCAGTCACTTATCAAGCAGGTGATGAAAAAACTTGATATTGATACCGATCAGATACGTCCCCGCGCTCTTATGGAGGCTATTTCACGAGCCAAGAATGCTTTTATTGACGAAGAACTATATGTGGCTCAGGCTGGCAGTTACTTTGAAGAGATAGTGGGCAAAATCTATCAGGCCTATCAACGTGAATTGAAACACAATAACGCCCTTGATTTTGATGACCTTATCCGTTTTGTGGTCACTATTTTTCAGAGACATGCTGACGTGCTTCTACGTTACCAAAATCAGTTTCAATACATCATGGTGGATGAGTACCAAGATACCAACTCTCCTCAATATCTATTTGTTCATCTACTGGCTCAAAAAAACAAAAATATTTTTGTCATTGGAGATGATTATCAATCTATTTACGGTTGGCGTCAGGCAGATATTAGAAATATCCTTAACTTTGAAAAAGACTATCCTGAAGCAACAGTGATTACCCTTGATCAGAACTATCGTTCAACGCAGGTGATTCTTGATGCCGCTCAAGGTGTGATAGTGCGTAACCGCGATCAGCGTCACAAGAAACTTTGGACAGAACAAAAAGAGGGTAAGCTTGTTTCCCTCTGCCAAGCCAGTGATGAAGAAGCTGAGGCCCGTTTTGTGGCTGAAACAGTGGTCAAAGCGAAACAGCAAGGTACTCCGTATAGCCACTTTGCTGTTCTCTACCGAACCAATGCCCAGTCACGCGCTCTCGAAGAAATGTTTCTTCGTCTGTCTGTGCAATACCGGATTATAGGAGGTATCAAATTCTATCAACGCAAAGAAATTAAAGACATGGTTGCCTACGTCCGTTTTTTGGTCAACCCAAAAGATTTTCTTGCTCTGGAAAGAATCATCAATACTCCAAAGCGCGGTATTGGTAAGGTGAGTTTGGAAAAGTGGCGCAGTGTAGTAGAACGCTCAGGGCAAGACTTTCTTGAAACTATCGAAATACTGACCCAAGAGGGAATTGTTCAGCAGTCTAAAATAAAAGTGCTCGGAGAGTTTCGTAATGCTTTTTTGAAGTGGCAAGTACTGGTCAATGATCAAGCGGTGACCCTTTCAAGCTTGCTGGATACTATGGCTCGCGAGAGCGGGTATCTCGGTACTCTCGAAGACGGTACACCCGAGGGAGAGGACCGGGTTAAGAATGTGCAGGAACTTTTTTCTTTGGCTGAAAAATTCAAAGAGGTGACTCTACGAGAAGCGCTACACTTGCTTCTCGAACAAGTAGCTCTTTCTTCTGATACTGATGAGCTGAATCGAGAAGCAGATGCTGTGCAGGTAATGACCGTCCATAGTGCCAAGGGGCTTGAGTTTCCAGAAGTGTTTATTATTGGATTAGAAGAAGGTATCTTCCCACATTCACGGAGTACCTTGTCTCCTCAGGAAATGGAAGAAGAACGCAGACTTATGTATGTAGCGCTGACTCGAGCTAAAGAAAAAGTGTACCTTCTTCATACCGATAGCCGTACTATCTTTGGCAGTACTCAGATTAATCCGCGCTCACGCTTCATTGATGAAATTCCAGAGAATTTGATTATTGAGGAAGATTTTTTCCAGGGAGGTATGTTGGGTGCCAAAAAAACCTTTTTTAAGCGTCAAAGTTCCTTTGGGACAACAAGCCAAACAGCGGCCCGTTTTCAAAAATTTCAGTCTCAAGAAGCAACTGCTGAAAAGAGCGCCTTCGAAAGCACTCGGACCGAAGAGCTTCGACCTGGTGATATGGTAGAGCACCCTCAGTTTGGGAGCGGCCTCATTGTCACTTTTGAAGGCTCGCTTCTTACTATTGCCTTCAAGCGAGCTGGAGTAAAGAAAATGATGGCTGGCGTGGCACCTTTGAGGAAGCTTTAGATGTTGTCTTTTTCTCTCAAATGGGCCATGATAAAGCCATATGAAGAGTATTTTTGGTAGACCACTCCAAATAGAGGGAACCCTTTTGTTGGGGATTTTTTTGTTTTCTCTTTCTGGAACACCCGCTTTTGCTGAAGAGAGTTCCAACCTCAGCAAGGCTCTTAAGTCTGGCAAGAAAGAAATCCAGTTTTCTGGTAAAGAGAAGGAATCTGTACGTATTCCTAAGGGCGTACGCGTGATAGGGAATAGTCCTGAGAAAGCAGTTATCTCTAATGATATCACCATGTCCGATGGTTCGAGTTTGAGTAATGTGACGGTTAATGGTAAGGAGATCTCGATTACGATAGACAAGGGAGCGAGTGTGAGTCTGACAAATGTCACTGTCACCGGGGCAAGTGACGCCGGTATTTTTGCACCCAAGGGTGGTGGGACACTGACTATCAGCAACTCGCGTATTCGTCAGAACCGCAAAGGTCTGTTTTTGCTGAGTGGCAAACAGCTGGTTCTCTCAGGCAGTAGTATTACCAATAACCAAGAGGAAGGTCTAGATATGCATGCTGGTACAGGAGGTTCCATCACTGGGAGTACCTTTGCTAATAACAAAGAAGGTGGTGTGGAAGTGATTATCAATGGAAGTAGTTTTACGATGAGCGGTAATACCTTCAGTGGTAACGCATCAAGCGGAATTGCTTTGCAGTCATATGGCGGTGGCGGGGGTGGTGCCAAGACAGGAAGCTTTGTTATTAAAGGCAATACTTTTTCAGGTAATGGTAACTTTGGAATTGACTGTAAGAATCCCCTGGGTACGGGAGGGGCTTTTTTTGGATCTTCTGCTAAAGCAACAGACAATACTTTTGGAGGAAACAGGAAGGGTCCAATAAATGGAGAGTGTGGCATTCGTAACAGAATAGCTGTAGCAGAGGGGGTAGAAAGTGAAGAATCAGAACCAGTAGAATCACTTGAGGAAGAACTGCAAGAAGAGGAGGATATGACCCTTCTTTCTCAAGAAATTGAAATGAAGAGAGAGCGCCTAGAAGCCTTACAGAAAGAAGTGGCTACCTTAGGAGAAGAAGTAGCTTTATATAAACAAAAAAAAGAAGGCCAGTCTGGCGTAGCACGCTTGATAGCAGGAACGCCACAACAAAGAATGCTAGAAGGACGCCTGTTAGAAAAACAGGCTTATCTCGAACGAAAAGTAGAAACTTGTCTCTCGGTAGCTACCTATGAGCTGAGTATAGAAATGAGCGGAGAGCAGTTTTTGTGTACCGAAGAAGAAAAGAAAACTCTTCTGGAAACTCTAGAAGGGATAGTTTCTCAAGTGAGGACACCTACGTATCAAGAAAAAATTACCCAAGCGTGGCAACACGTCCTCAAGCAGTTTTCGGTTTTTTACCTCGGCTGGAGTGGTAGCTCTGATGGACCTCTTTGAGACGGTCATTGGTGATATGGGTATAGATTTGGGTGGTGGTGATAGAGGCGTGGCCGAGCATGGCTTGGACGCTTCTAATGTCGGCGCCATTGATGAGTAAGTCAGTAGCAAAACTATGACGAAGGGTGTGGGGATGAACGTCTTTCATGATACCTGCTTTTTTGGCGTAGTATTTGATAAGGCGTTGGATGCTCCTGGGCGTGAGACGAAGGGTCTCGCGGGAGCTATTTTTTTTATTGACAAGACCTTTCTTCGGGAGAGAGATAAACAGAGCAGGATCTACATCAATACGTTTGACGAGGTACTGTTCTAGAGCAGAACGGGCTTCATCTGAAAGAAAAACAATACGAAGTTTACTCCCTTTACCACGAACACTGAACTCATCTTTGGTGAGATTGATATGGTCTCGATTGAGGTTGGTCAGTTCGCTGACACGAAGGCCAGCAGAAAAAAGGAGCTCTATGATGGCTTGGTCACGATAGGCTTTGAGGGTATCACCACGAGTAGCTTCTAAGAGACGAACAACTTCTTCAATTTCTAGAAAATCTACCTGACGATCTGGCACCTTTCCCACCTCTATTTTTTCTGGAGGAACAGCATCGCAGTCATTCTTAGCGAGATACTTGAGGAAGGTCCGGAGTACAATAGCGTGGTAGGCTTGGGTATTTTTCTTGAGAGCTTCACCTTGTTTGGTACCCCTGCGGTTGAGAAAGATACGATATTCACGGATTTTCTCTTGGGTAATATCTACTGGTAGAGTCACCTGCCCCCAGTCAAAGAATTGTTTCAGAACAAGGCTATAGTTGGAGAGAGTTTTAGGTGAACGATTGAGCTCTATTTCCAAATGTTCCAGAAAGTCTTTGGCGTAGTTTTCAAGCTCAGTGTTGGGTTTGATAAAGTGATGCATAGTATTCTCAGTATATCACAAAAATACCCCTAGAATGATTTAATTTGCCCTTTTTAAGCCTTTTCTAGAAAAACATCCTTGACCAAAGGTGGTCTAAAAGCTATACTTGCTATTGTAAAAATTAGGGGAAAAGTCTGAAGCCTAGCTACTCGTGCTCACCTAGAGCCACAGCCTGGATGAACCTTTTCCCAACTGAAAGGCGCGAAGAATATTCGCAATTTCTCTAAAAATCCTTTAGAAAAAGCTTCAGCTTCGGCAGCTGAAGAAACTGATAAAGACCTTAATCAGGCGCTCACTTTTCGTGAGCGTCTAGGTGCTTTACATACCAAAACGCATACCTTACAGTATCGTTTTCTGACTTTTGTAAAACAAATTTCAGGCTATCGCGTAGTGCGTGTTTTTCGTAGCTATTCGGCTTTCTCGATCGTGGCATCGAGCGCTCTTATGGTATCAGCCAGTAATTTTGCTCAAGGCCAAGGCCAAGAAAGCTTTCTTTTTGGCTATATAGGAGAAGCGGAAACGCAAGAAGCTGGAGGCAGTGCTAAGCAGCGTTTTGTCATAGATGAGAATAAGAAGAACCTGGCCCTAGTACCACTAGCTGACTCAGCCATGGGGGTAGATCCAGAAGAAAAGGAAGACTTGTCGCTTTTTGATGTCGAGAGTACTTCTCTTGATAATCAGGTACTTCTCTCGCAGACAACGGCCAATATAGCGAAAGACCCAGAAGAAGAAGGTGGAGGCGTGACCCTCTATACAGTGCTCGATGGCGATACGATGAGTGGTATTGCGGCTAAAATGGGGATTACAGTCAACACTATTCTTTGGGCTAATGATATTGATAATGTAGATGCTATTAAGCCAGGGGACCAGATATTCATTTTGCCGGTAGCTGGTCTGAACCACGTTGTGAAGAGTGGGGAATCTATTGATGATATTGCTAAACAGTATAAGGCAGATAAAGAAAAAATTATCTCATTCAATTCTCTACCGGCTAATGGAGAGCTTGAGGCTGGGGCTTCTATCACTATTCCTGATGGACGTAAAGAAGAAGAGAAAAAACCAGAAAAAGAAACAGAAACAGGCCTCACTCGTCGCCAGTATGCTAATACCACGACCGGTCTTGGCGCGGTGACGAATATTTCCGGATACCGGACTCCAGAAGGTAAGGCTGGTAAGGGTCACCGCTTCCCATATGGATACTGTACCTGGTATGTGGCCTCTAAACGTTTTGTTCCTTGGGGAGGAAATGCTGGTACATGGCTCTATAATGCCAAAGCTCAGGGGTATAAGACCGGTAAAAGTCCTGCTGTTGGAGCTATTGTGGTGACTACGGAGAACCGCTACTATGGTCACGTAGCTTTAGTAGAAAAGGTGAGTGGGGGCAGTATCACGGTTAGCGATATGAACTATGTCGGTTGGGGGAAAGTCAGTCGTCGAACTATGCCAGCTAATAGCCGGGTCATCAAAGGATACATCTATTAGTAACTCTCTATAACCGTCTCGTAGAGAAATCTGGGGCGGTTTTTGTATACTCTGAAACAAGACTTTTATGTTATACTGAAGCATATATTCGGGGTGTCTCGAACTATTTGCCTGTGCGAGAAATGCAAAACAAAATCAACACAGCTTTACGAAAAAAACGCTTCACAAAAAAGCTTCTTTTTTGGGTACTTCCGGTACTCCTCTTTGCTTTTAGTGGCGAAGTAGCTCACGCTGGTTTCTTGGGTTTTCTTGCAGAAAATACAGTAGGTCTTGCTTTTAAGGCCCTTCTTTACGGACTCTTTGAATTTATTGGCATCTTCACGAGTATCGCCATCACTCTTTTTGCTTACGTGATAGACCCGCAGTACATTTCTGGAGACAAGGGTCTTCTCAATCTCCAGGCGGTCTATGACATGTGGAAATTTGTCCGAGACTTTATCAATATCTTTTTTATCCTCGGACTTCTTTTCATTGCCTTCGCTTTTGTCTTCCAAATTGAGAGCTACAGTAATTCCAAGACTATCATCAAGCTTGTCATTGCTGCCCTCTTGGTTAACTTTAGTTTTCCGATAGCTCGGGTCATCATTGATCTTGCCAATGTGCCGATGTACTTTTTCTTACAGATGATTGTAGGTAATGGTGATCCTAGTACAGCACTCTCCTCCTCTTTGAGCGCATCTAAATTAGATGAAATTCTCCTTCCTAATAGCATTAAAGAAACAACAGTCGCTACTCTACTAGCAGCCATAATATTTCTTTTCATCTTTAATATCACCATTTTTGTCTTTGCTTTTCAGTTTCTTATCCGTATTATCGCGCTAATAATACTTGTTATTCTCTCACCGATTGGCTTTGTCGCTAGCGGTATCCCGGGACTGAAGAAGTATGGTAGCCAGTGGTGGGACAATTTCTTGAAGTATTGTTTTTTTGGTCCAGCGGCTATTTTTATGTTACTGCTAGCCACCAACTTCTTTGCGGCTATTTCAAATAGTACTTCCGGTAGTCCTTATGGAGGAGTGAGCCAAATTGCTTCAGGTACTTCTTCTGAGCCAGGTATGATCGCCTCTATGGTTCTTTTCTTTATCCCTATTACGATGCTGTGGTTTGCAATGAGTATTTCAGATAAGTTTTCGATAGCCGGAGCATCCGTTGCTACGAAGTATGGGAAAGATTTCGCTAAGTTTATAGGTAAGAAAACGGCGAGTCCAGTGACTACTCGTTATCAAGGTATCAAGAAGGGTCTTAGCAAGGGTCTGCAGAAAGGGCAGCTTGGAAATTGGGAGTACAGAAATGCAAAGGTTGGTTTTGGTAAATATAAGTATAATGTGGGTAAGTTGGCCACTGGTCAGCACTGGGATGATAGAACGGAGAATACTAAGGCATTTTATGCGGGAGCTATCTCTGGAGGTACACACGGTATTCAGCGCGAGAAAGAGAAGGCTGAGGATAGACGCCTGCATGAGAAAATGAAGGAATTCAAGGAGGACAACCTCTCACGAGACGCACTTGAAGAAAAACTTATGAAAGGTGACGATACTGAGAAAAAGGCAGCAGCCCTCTCTCTCGCTGAAAGCAAAGAGGGTATTAAGAAGCGTCCAGAGATTTTGGCGGCTGCCCTACAGGCCGTTGCTGGTGACTATGAGAAGTTTGAGAAAGTGCTCAAGTCTGCAGATGATGATGCTATTAGCATGAGGCCACAACAGTTCTTTGATTCACAGGTAGCTGGTATGCAGACCTTACTTGCCAGTAAGGGTGTAACAGATTTTGCTCCAGCAGATAAAAAAGAACTTGATGACACCATAAGTAAGATAGGAAGAAGACAGAAGCTGGTCAATGATGCAGTAAGCAAAGCAGAAGCTAGCGGTATCACGGGGGATGACTTGGATAAAGTCAGGAAAGAGGCCGAAAGTAAATTTGGACTTACTGATCGACATAAAGCTATTGCAGGAACTCACGATAAGATGGTTATCGACTTTGGCAAACAGATTAAGAAAATGGGAGGTGATGTTGACAAGCTCTTTGAGTATCAGAATAACCAGCCATTAGCAGCGATGTCATCTGGTGAGATAGCGGGACTGTATAATCAGCATAAATTGACTATGAAGGATCTCTCCCAACAGTCCGCTTTGCTTAAGAACCCTAAATTCCAAGAGTATGCCCAATCAAATTTCACGCTCACTGAAGTTACTGAGTTGGCAAAGATGGTGGTACAAAGTAATAAGAATCCAGAGGTGAGGGTTCATGTTGAAAAAATGAAAAATGAGGTAAATGCAAGAGAAAGCAAACGACGAGGACCAGCAGGTGGAGGTACGCCCTAGGGGAGAATATGTCTTGATGCTAAAAGAAAAATAAATACGTTATGCGAGAAGAAAAGAAAATCTACTTTCCACTGTTTGCATCGAAAGATTTAAATGGAGGCAATCAATCCGAAGAAGAAAGCCGGGCAGTGTGGAATGCGGTCCTTACGCTTGACGATAACCACAGTAGTCGGCTACTTTCTCATACAATAGCAGAAGCACTTGCTGGTTTAGAAGAGGCCTATCAACTTTCAGAACGTCTTGTGGAGTATGTGACGGTGACAACAAGAGAGCTATTTTTCGGAAAAATAACTGAGCAAGAAGCGCTAGATCTTGTTAGGCAAGAACTTAGTACACTTCCTAGTGTTAATACTGATGTTATTATTCAGTACATTCAGCAGAAAGTTTTCATGGTTTTACCAGACCCTGAAGTCGTTCAAGAAGAAGAGGAAAATTTACCATTAAGACCAAGCAGTACCAAGCGACAGGTTGTTCTAGCTGCGCTTTCGGAATATCCCAACCTAGGCAATCAGACGATATCAAGTGAGCGTATTAGAATCAAGTCTCAGCCAGAGCCAGTCAGAGGGTCACTTTATAATTGGATCAAGTATTACCGTGACGAACTCGGTATTGGGCAACACTCTACGGTAGAGCGAGGCCAATTTTTGTTTCGCTCTGAAAATGGTAAAGCCTTGAATGCTCTTGAGCGCGAAAGAGTCAATCTTATTCTCAAATCCTTAGAGGAAAACCTTCCATTAGAAATTGATACGGAGAGACAAGAAATCATCTTTCCACCAGTTGCTGTTGAAACCAGCTCTTCTCTGCCGGTATTAGTAGCTCCAGTACCAGTCCTAACTCCAAGAAGAGAACCAGTAGTAGAAAGAGTAGTGCCTCCAGCAGTACCAGTTCCTCTCCCACCAGTAGTTGAAGTACCTAAATCTCAGGCGCCAGCGCGTCTGGATGCACAGCCATTTGTACCAAAACCAGCTCCTTCAAAACCAGCTGAACCAGTCTCGATGGCAAGTAAGTTTCAACCGAGCGCTTCTCCATACCAGAAAATCTCTATCCCACCACAGCCACTCTCACCAGAACGCTTAGCTAGTTCAAATTCTGGCATTGATGTCAGTCAGATGGCAGAAAAACTCAAACGTGAACCTAAGCCGGAATGGATTAAGGGCGTTTTTACGAAAGACAGTATTCCAGAGACGGCCCCTATTGCTCCAGCTGTGGGGAGCATGAGTTTTTCTTTTAACCATGCCTTACCAGCGGAGCAAGAAAAAAGACAGACACCATTGCCGGTAGTTGAATCTATCCCAGAACCACGAGAGCCTCAACCACAACCTCAAGTACAGCCAGTTGTTGTACCGCAGGTACAAGTGGCAGAGAAAAATGTGTCACCCGCACCAGCCAGAGGATCAAGCCAGTTTCACATTCGTCCAGTGAGTCGTCGAGACCCCTAACCGCATACATATATGATGTTCAATGTGCCTCAATTTATCGATGTCGAAGACAAAATAGCTGGTCCACTCACCTGGAAACAGATTCTTTGGATGGTTGGCATGGGAGCGGTACTTCTCACCCTCTATAATATTTTTGACTCGGTCTCCTTTTTCATACTCGCTATTCCAGTCGTTATTCTTTTTGTGTTGATGGCTTTTTATCGACCCAATGGAATTTCATTGATTACCTTTACTATGCACGGCTTTCTTTTTCTTTTTGAACCGAAGGTCTCTGTTTGGGAACGACCCGTTCAACAAGGACCCTCACCAAAAACAGTCTCTGATGAAGGAGGACAGAAAGTAGAGATTCCCTACAAAACATTTAATGCCAAGCAGGCTCACGAGCTGGCCTCTCTCATCGATGGTAGAAAATAATCCCCCAAATATGGCTAGCATGCTAGAATAAAAACATGGAATTTCTAAAACCAAAACAAACTACCAGCGGAGCCAGTACACAACGCTATGTCGATGTCGAAGAGATTCGTGATGGACTACTCATCCTCAAAAATGGTTCTATTCGGGCTATCTTACTTGTTTCATCTATTAATTTTGATCTCAAATCAAGTCAAGAACAAGACGGGATTATCCTACAGTATCAAAACTTTCTCAACACACTTGACTTCCCAGTCCAGATAGTTATTAGTTCTAAACGTTTTGATGTGGAACCTTACCTTGGCCTACTGGCTGACCAAGAAACAGTTCAGGAGAATGAATTGCTCCGTTTTCAGATTACTGAGTACAAGCTTTTTATCAAGAAATTGGCAGAAGTTTCCAATATCATGTCTAAGTACTTCTATATAGTAGTACCATTTTCACCAGCTGAGGATGAGAAAAGTGGACTCCTTGATCGTCTCACGGGTATTTTTAATCCACAGAAAAACACCAACCTACACGGAGAACTTTTTGAAAGTTACCGTAGCCAGCTCTACCAACGTGTCGAACAGGTGAGTGTAGCTCTTTCTGGCACCGGAGTACAGGCCACACCTCTCAATACCGAAGAAATCATTGAATTACTCTACGATAGTTACAACCCCTCTCTCTTCGTCAACTCCAATATTGCCCGTGTCAGTGAACTTGAACTTAACTAAAACAGCATGTTACCAGGTATTTCTCTCTCCGAAAATCAAGACAAGGAAGTGGCTAAGCCTAAGAAAAGTTTCTTTGGCCGACCTTCGCGTGTTTCAGAAAATGAGGCTCTCTATCAGCAGGGTCTGGCAACATTGAAAGACCTCATCGCTCCTCCGGCTATCAAGCTTACTTCTAATAGCCTTCAAGTAGGAGAAGTTATGACCCGGACCTATTTTGTCATTGCCTACCCACGTTTCCTCAGTACCAATTGGTTTTCT
>CAZLQC010000001.1:0-30394 GCA_964561695.1 uncultured Bdellovibrionales bacterium | reverse complement strand
CTCCGGTAATCAATGTCGATTTTGCGATGGATACCGCTCTCTTTATTCACCCTATTCAAACAGTAGATATCCTTAAGGATTTGAGGAAGTCTTCTACTCAGGTTCAATCTCAGCTCACCATTGAGGCAGAGGATGGTAAAATTCGTAATCCAGTTCTCGAAACAGCTCTTGAAGATATCGAGGGTCTACGAGATAAACTTCAGCAGGGGACAGAGCGCTTCTTCCGCTTTGGTCTCTATATCACTCTTTATGGAGAAGACGAGAAAGATCTCAATGAAAAAAGTCAGTCAGTTGAGGCTATTCTTGAAGCGCAGTTGGTGTACACCAAGCCGGCTATTCTCCGGATGGATCAGGGTTTTCGGGCGACACGACCACTGGCATTGGATGTCTTAGATGTGGCTAACAACCTTAATACTGAACCACTCTCCACCACCTTCCCCTTTGTTTCCTCGGACCTTTCTTCTAATTCAGGGATACTTTATGGTATCAATCGCCACAACAATAGCTTGGTACTTTTTGACCGTTTTAGTCAGGAGAATGCCAATATGGTAGTGTTTGCTAAATCTGGAGCCGGAAAAAGCTATACGGTGAAACTTGAGGTACTGCGTTCCATGATGTTTGGGGCCAGTGTCATCATTATTGATCCAGAAAATGAATACAAGCACCTATGTGAAGCTGTAGGGGGAAGCTTCCTTCAGATTTCACTTAACTCTGATGCCCGACTCAATCCCTTTGATCTCCCTAAGGCAGTTGATGATGAAGACAATGAGAGTATTTTCCGAAGTACCGTAGCCAATCTCATCGGCTTACTCCATATCATGTTTGGGAGTCTCACCCCAGAAGAAGACTCTCTCTTAGATCGAGCTATTCGTGAGACCTACGCTCTTCGTGATATTACGGAGCACAGCGACTATCGTCATCTGGAACCAGGTATGTTTCCGACTATGTCAGACCTCCATCAGGTACTGCAGAATATGGATGGAGGAGATTCGCTGGCATTACGCTTGGAGCGCTATACAGAGGGCATCTTTGGGGGTTTTCTCAACCAACCAACAAATATAGAGACCAAGAATCAGTTGGTGGTGTTCAATATCCGTGACCTTGAGGAAGAGCTTCGGCCGATGGCTATGTATATCGTGCTTCAGTTTATCTGGAACCAGATGCGCACAGAACTCAAGAAACGTATTGTGGTTGTCGATGAAGCGTGGGTGATGATGCAAAACGAAGACGCTGCCTCTTTCTTATTTGGTATTGCCAAACGCTGCCGCAAGTACTATACCGGTCTCACGACTATTACTCAGGATATTGGAGATTTCCTTTCTTCACGGTATGGTAAGCCGATTATCACCAACTCTTCTCTGCAGTTACTTCTTCGTCAGTCACCGGCTTCTATCGACGCGGTAGCTGAGATGTTTTACCTAACTGATCATGAAAAGTTTCTTCTTTTGGAAAGCAATGTAGGAGAAGGTATTTTCTTTGCGGGTACCAAGCATGCTGCTATTAAGGTTATTGCATCATACAGCGAAGATCAGATTATTACCTCAGACCCACGACAGCTGTTAGAAATCGAAACCGCTAAACGTGACTTTGATGCTGAGAATCAGTACTAAATAGTATGTATGGCTCAAACAGCAAGAAGTAGAGAGGAGATACTAGCCCAGCAGCGTCAAGCTGATGATGACAATGCTTACTTTGCCCAGAGTTTGTCTAATCAGTCGTTGATTAGACAGCAGGTAGTAGCCCAGCAGCGTCAAGCTGATGATGACAACGAAGAGGCGCAAGTCGAGGAACAAGAAAGAATAGCGGGGGAAAAGAATGAGAAAGACCAAAGAAGACTGACCGTACTCAGAATCCTAGACTTAAAGCGTAAGCATATCTCTGAGGCAGAGTTTGAGTTGAGCGAAGAAAGAAGAACAAAACCCACTCTTTTAAGGTACACCCCAGCTATTTGTATTGCTGTACTCAAAGATCTTCTTGATCTTGCAGGTTTTTCCCTACCAGTTATCAGCTTTGTAGTAACGAGCCTCTTTTTTATTCTCATGTTTGTCGCTCTATATCTAGCGAAGACAAATAGGAGTTTGTTTGAGATAAAAAAGGTAGCTACTATCATTGTTGTCTATGTCCTTGAAGCTTTTGGTTTTGTTGTAAATCTTCTGCCAATGCAAACTATCCTTGTTTTTGTAATCTTTTTCCTAGATAAGCTGACTTCTAATGAGCTTATCGCCAAAGCTATTCAAGTACTCGAAAATATTAAAAAAGACTAGCAATATACACAGACGCAACCTTTTTTGCTAGAATAAGAGTAGTTATGCGTGTATTTACACAGAAAGAAAAACGTTTTGTTGGGACGACAGCACTCATAGTGTTTTGTTTACTGTTTTTTGCTTTTTTTGAAGAATCACCTGAGCTAAGTTCAATCTTACAGGGAGCTATCATTGCCCTTATATTTTTTCTGGTCCTTCCTGTTGCGTATACAAGGTTGGTTCTTCGCGAACCGCTTACCAACCTTGGTTTTCGGGGTACCAATCACACGGTAGCCGTTCTTTGGTCTATCTTTCTGGCAATGGGAGGCTTTTTAGCTTGTTGGCTTTTGGTCTACCAATATCCAAGTATTGCTGGAGAAGCCACCTTTCCGGTATTGATTGAAACAAGTTTTGTGTGGTTTACGCTCTATACACTGACCCTACTACCCCTCACCCTCTTTATCTATGAAGTATTTTTTCGAGGACTGGTACAAATCTTATGGTTGGATAACAACTGGAGGGCAGTAGGGATTCAAGTACTCCTCTTCGTGGGGTTACTCCAATTAACCCAAGGCATTACTTTTGTAGATGCACCACTCTTGCTGACAGCTCTAACAGCCGGTATTGTCGCTAAGAAAACAGGATCTTTATGGTATGCTTTCCTTACGAGCTATTTGATTGTTTTTTTGACGGATGTTCTTTTTTTAAGTCTTCGCTAAACTTGTATGATCTCTCGAACCACTCAGTACAAACTGCTTGCATTGACCCTACTTAGCGGACAGTTGTTTTTTGTGGCGACCGCACCGGCACTTGCCTTGTTTGGAGGCCTTAAGATACCTTCAGCTTCCAAAATAGCTACTGACTTGGAAAAGCGTTACCATCTTGATCTTGAGAACGTCCAAGACCAAGGAGAGCTTTTCAATGTAGCAGCTAATAAACAGCCAGCTCCTGAAGTGTCACTCTTTTTTTCACCGACAGATCCAAGGCCTGGCGAAAAAATAACCGCCAAGGCTTTCCCGGTTTATTTCAGTAATAAAGAAGAATCACTCTACTATAGTTGGTATATCAAGCGTCAAGGCTGTGATCTTGATAACTCACCAAGTGCCTCTAAGCAACAGTTGTGTGATCGAGATAATGATAATCGCATTACCGTAGAAGACTGGAAGACAGAGGCCACGCAGACCATTGTTCAGAATGGCTATGATAGTAGTCAGACGAGTTATAGTAGTGATACTGACGATGATGGTTATAAAGCTCGTTATGGAGGTGATAATAAGACCAATACACCAAACTATTGCTACTATCACGATAATCAGAGTGGTATTAACTATGAAATGGCAGATGCTGGAAATACCAGCTTTGGTTGTCCCTCAGGGCAAACACCCGTGTGTATGATAGAAGAGGAGGGCGTAGAGCCAAGTACTATTACTGGAAGCACTGGAGGCAATAGTACAGATAGTGACACTTTTATAGTATCAGACACCAATGAGTGTGCTATCTCTGGCTTGCCTACCTGTGACAGTGCTGGCGCCGCTAGCTGTGCAGTAGGAACACCGCGCTGTGCAACAGAACCCGCTACTGACAGCACTCTATCATGTGGCACCGCTCTGACAACGTGTAATACGAGTACCTCAGCTGGAGTGAACCCCTATTGCAAGCACTTATTCCCAAATGCTCAAGGACAAACATCAGGAGACGGTGTTTTTGGGCAGAGTGAAGAGCGTTTTTGGAGAACAGATCCAAATGATCCCGATACTGCTGATAATGGCAATAAAGACGAAGCCAATGTAGTTGGCTTTGGCCAGACTTCTTTTACTTGGAACTATATCTCTGGAGATCAGGTGGGCGTAGCTGTGGAGGGCTCTTCCATGATCGCTACTAAGCATGATAACTCATCGGTAATGATTATGTGGGCTTTTCCTAAGCAAGACTGCCCACTCTCTGTAGCCAACGGGACTGGTTCATATATGGCCCGTATCAAGAATTATTCTGTAGAGATAGAAACAGCTGACATCGATTTGAACAAGTGTTTAGAAAGAAACCTCATTGATCCAGCCCAGGGAGGGCAGGCGACTAATCTCGAAGTAAGTGTTTCGGCTTCACCGAATGAACCTCTCAATGATGAAAGTGGTGACGGTTCTGGTGACAGTGTTTTGGTAACAGCTGCAGTGAGTAATGGCAAACAAAGCCTAGCGAGTTCATTGTTTGAGTGGAACGTAGAAATGAGTAATAATGTTCAGTTTAGTAGTGCTATTGGACCTACCGCCAATGTGACGAAAGATCTCCAGTCAATAGAGGCGCTTGGCCTTAACAGAGGTAATGCTCTTGATACACTCAAACTAAACCTCAATATTCCACGCAATACCTCACTGGGAGGAAGACCCCTTTCTAGTTACCTCTTAAATGATATCGGTTACCTCAGATTTTCAGCTCGCGTGAGTGAAAATTTTGATAGCGGTATTGTGCGTAAGGGACGGAGTGATGTGATTGTGAAGTTTGTCTCAACAGGAAGAAAAATACTAGCCACGCAGGTAGTTCCAACTCTTGTGGGAGGAAGAATGTTGGTCACCTCTGATCAAAATAATATTATCTGTAGCGGTGATACTTTTGATAGAAGCCTCTGTCGTGTTATTAAGAATGAAATTATTGGATTGCGTGTGGATGGTACAGGTCTCAGTAATTTCCAGTGGAGTATCAATGGAGATCCTTTGACTTGTTCGCAATCTAATGTTTCACCTGACTGTCTAGATAGTGAACAAACAGCCATTAACTTTTTCCCAGTAGCAGGAAATCCAGGAGATACCTACACCGTCAATTTGACTGCTAATGATACAGTATCAGGGAAGACAGTGACACTCGCCCGCTCTTTCCGGGTTGTAGAGCCAACTATTGATATAGTATCTACTGATGTAGGAATCGCGTGGCCTAAGTTTTTGGGACAGTATCGAGATATTACCGGTCAGGCCACGAGCTGTGTCAATGGTCTTTGTGATGATTTGAGTAAGAACGTTATTCAGACGTATCAGAACAACGCTGTGAGTGTAGAGGCTCAGTTTATCCCAGGTTTCCTCTCTACACTTGCACAGAGGGAATGGTACATAAACGGTACTTTGATTAGTGAAACTGCTCCAAACATCACTACCTTTGATGCGGTAGGGGCTATAGGTTCGGTCATGAATCTACAGATTGTAGCAAAAGTGACTCAGAGTGATGAACTAAGAAGAGCTTTGTATGATATCTGGAATATTTCACCATTAGATTCTCCCGAAATAGCCTTCACAAGAACTGTGCAGGTAGAGATTGGCGAAAATGAAACTATTACTAAGGGGAATGGTCCAGCCAAGTATTTTGCAGCTATCGTGAACTACGTGCCAACCTCACTCATCTTTGCCTTTCGAGTAGTCTTGAGTGGCGCCCTCATTTTGTTCGCCACAACTTTTCTCATGGGAGCATTACCACAAGAGAAACTTCTTCAGAAAGAAGAGTAGTATCAAGAATAAAAAAACTCCCCCGAACTAATCAAGGGGAGTTTTTATCTGTGCCGGAAGAGACCTGCCCGCAGTGCTAAAGCATAGCTTTTGCAGGCGGGGACTCGAATAAATATGTGTGGGCAGGGAGGGACTCGAACCCTCAAGCCGAAGCACTAGTTCCTAAGACTAGCGTGTATACCAATTCCACCACCTGCCCGAATTACCACTATACTATGCTCGCACGTCCGCTCCAGACCGTCAACAGGCGGTCAGTTTCTTCTTTGACAGCCCCAGCATACTCATACTCACCATGGTGACGGGTAGCATCTCCATAGGTATGACCCTTGTGATCAAGGTGGAGATTGATAAAAGCGGTCACTTTTTCTACTTTGACGTATATATGGAAACGAGGGTAACCTCCCCGAGCCAGTTCTCTGACAAAACTTTGTTCACCACCCTCAGCTCGTTGAAAGGTGTAACCAGCTCTCCGCATGAGAGTAAGGGGATTATCAGTCAGTGGAGAAATCTTGAGTCGCATGACTTTACTTTTTACATTTTAATCTTTACAGTTTCAATTTACGTCACCCAATGCTTCTTCTTAATATCTTTATCGGCCCTGGTCTTCTCGTCTACGATGCGCTCTTTGGCGAGTAGTCGGAGCTCTTCTAGAGATTCATGTTGCAGTTCTTTGGCACGAGTGAGAAGAGCTTCGAGAGTGTTCTTTTTGGGATCCTCTATTACTTCGGCGAGGAGTACGTCGAGAAGAGCGCCAATAGTAGGTCCCGGTTTGATAGCGAGTTCCTTCATAAGATCAGTACCCTTGAGAGCAAGCATTTTGACTGAGAGGGGATCATGAGAAACTTTTTCGATCATGTATTCCAGATGGCGGAGTTTGTAGGGCTTGGCTTTGGGTACGCCAGAGCCAAGACGGTCACCGATACGTACATCCATCAGATCGGGCATATTCTCGAGGCCGACACGCTTCACTAGGCGACGGACAGATGCTTCAGTTACCTCATCAACGTTATAGTAGAAGAGATGCTGATCTACAAGCAGAGTAGCTTTTTTCACTATTGATCCAGGATATTTGAGTCGCTCAAGAATGATTTTGGTCATTTTAGCTCCAACATGATCATGATTATAGAAGGTAGAACGATAACCATTACCGCGTTTGGTCGCGGGTTTGCCTACGTCATGAAGGAGACAAGCCAGTCGCACGGAAAGTTTTTCCGACGGACAGGTGTGGAGTGCTCGAAGGTTGTGTTCCCAGACAGTATAGATATGGTGAAGATTCTGAGTAATTCCGATACCAGTGCGAAGCTCGGGCATAATATAGGCGAGTAAACCGGTATTCTCGAGGAGCTGGATGCCATAAGTGGCATTAGCTGACAGGATAATTTTAGAGAACTCATCACGTACTCGCTCGGCTGAAATATGCTCTATATTACCGCTCAGTTTCTTGAGGGATGTTTCTGTGGCTTTATCAAATGACCAGTCATTCCACATGAAGTCATCATTTACGGGCTTTGGAGTAGTCCGCAATTCAGTCAGGAGACGCACACCTCGCATGAGACGAAGAGCATCCTCACCGAAACGCTCGGAAGCGTCACCTACCGTACGGAGGATTTTATTCTGTAAATCTGCTTCACCACCAAAAGGATCAACAAGTTTCCAGGCACCATTTACATGACCATAGGCGAGGGCATTGATGGTGAAGTCTCGTCGAGACAGGTCGGCCGTAAGGGTATCTTCAAAAGTGACCTGGCTCGGATGACGTCCATCGGTATAGTCACTCTCACTTCGATAGGTGGTGATTTCGATAATATCGTGTTCACGAGCCGGATCACCAAAAGCTAAAAATGGGGCCACTTTGACACTGACTGTACCAAAAGTATTCTCATAAAAACTATCAGGAAAGAGCGTTTGAATTTCCTCTGGCAAGGCATTGGTAGTGATATCCCAGTCTTTGGGTTCACGAGCAAGCAGACTATCACGAACACAGCCTCCAACGACGAAGCCCTCAAAATTATTTTTTTCAAGAGTGATTAAGAGCTCCTTAACTGGGAGCGGAAGATGTATATCCATGAGACACAAAGTGACTAAAGAGTGCGTTTCTTTTCTTCTTCTTTGTAACACACGAGGAGGTCACCAACAGCTACCTTGGTATTGCCTTCAAAGACCACACCGCATTCGTTACCTTGACCGACCTCATCAACGTTCTGCATGTTTTGTTGTAGATTGGTCATTTTACCTGTACCGAGTATTTCTCCATCGCGCACTACTTCAATGAGTGACCCACGAAGCAGCTTGCCTTCACTGACACGACCGCCTAAGATCATGTCACGTTTGCCTGTTTTGAATACTGCAAGAACAGAGAGACTCCCTCCATCGGTACGGATAATTTCTGGCGGAAGCATATCAGACATTCTCTCTTTGATAGACTCTACCATTTTGTAAATAATATTGTAGGTGACAATTTCGATGTTACTTTTTTCAGCCAGACGTTTGGCAACAGAAGTTGGCTCACTGTTAAAGCCTACTACGAGAGCGCCAGCAGTCTCAGCAATTTTAATATCAGACTCAGTGATTGTTCCAACCGCGCTAGCAATAATCTGGAGACTAATTTCGTCAGAGTGAATAGCATCGAGAATTTGTAGAATTGCTTCAAGAGAACCCTGAACATCAGCTTTGATAACGAGATAGAGTTTCTTAACCTCTTCTTCATCACCGCTAGCAATCATACGGGGACCATCTTTACTAATAGCCTCTTTGGAATAAGATCGAGCCTGACCCTTGTTGCTGACCACATGAGTAATATCATTTACTTGAGGGGTATCATTGAATCCATAGAGAGTAGCTGGTACCGATGGGAGAGCTATCTCAAGACTGCGACCAGCAAAGTCTTCAATACGACGAATACGGCCGAAGGTTTTGCCAGCGACAATGTCCTGACCAACCTTGAGTGAACCAGTGCGAATCAGAGCAGTGGCCACTGGTCCTTTCTGGGGGTCAAGGTGGGATTCAAGTACTACAGCCAGACCATCACGTTTTTGATCGGCTCGAAAGTCTTCTACTTCAGCGACAAGAAGGATACTTTCGAGGAGCTTATCAATATTAATGTTGTTTTTGGCACTGATTTCGATAGCCATAGTGTCACCACCCCAGTCTTCAAAGAGAATGCCGTGTTCAGCCAGTTCTTGTTTGACGCGTTCAGGCTTAGCTTCAGGCTTGTCTATTTTGTTGATGGCAACGATAACTGGAAGTTTGCGTTCCTTAAGATAGGTGATAACTTCTTTGGTCTGTGGACGGACACCATCATCAGCAGCAACAACCAGGATGGCTATGTCAGCAATAGAAAGACCACGCTTACGCATGGCGGCAAAGGCCTCGTGACCAGGAGTATCAACAAAAGTAATAAGTTGCTTCTGTTTTTTTACCTGGTAGGCGCTGATATGCTGAGTGATACCTCCAGCTTCACCGCTGGCGACACTGGCTTTGCGGATAGTATCAAGGAGAGTGGTTTTTCCATGATCAACGTGACCTAAGATAGTGACAACTGGTGCTCTTGGGGTCAGGTTTTTGCCGGAGCTTTTCTCTTCAGAGAGAATCTTATTAAGAGCTTCAAGCGTGATGACACCCTCGGCACTTTCTTCAAGGGCTAGAGTTGTCTCAAAACCAAGATCAGAAGCGATGACACTTGCCGTTTCAAAATCAATCTCTTCATTGATGGTGGCGAGGATACCATTTTTCATCAACTCAGTGATAAGGGCGGTGACGGGCACGTTTAAGTATTCACTCAGTTTTTTGACGGTGACAGATGAGGGAAGGGTGACATTTTGAGGTTGAACTGGATTTTCCATGATTGGGGGGCGTGATTATAGTTTAGACAGTGACTACTTTCTGGCTGTGGATGGCTCTGATAACTGTTTCTTTCTCCTCATCAGTAAAAGGAAATTCTTTGGCATGGCCCTCGATCACTGGTTTGGCATAGACTCGAGTGCCTTCTCTTGTGTGGAGTGAGGAGAGGACAACGCCAGTGTTTTGACCATTCAAGAGAGCTACACAAAAGCTTTGATTACCGCCTACATCCTTAAAGGGGTTGAAGCGTTCAACTGCTACTTTGTGGATGGTTTTGAGGCTAAGATCTCTCAATTTATTCAAAACTTCGAAAAGCTCTTGTATCTCTTGATCCAGGACCCGTATCTCTTGCAGTTGTTCCACCAGAATAGTTTCTAGAGCCTGCGCTTCTTTATCTCCAAAGAAGATGTGAAGCTTTTTCTCTTGTTTAGCCTGTCTCCACCAAAGGAGAATAAGGCCTAAAAGAAAAAGAATTTGCAGTAAGCAAAAAGAGGCAAAAAGGCCTATTTGAAGGGGTGAAAAGGATGAAAAGAGGTGGCCCAGAGACATAAGCAACGGTATGCGTTTGTGTACAGAACTGTATCACGGAAATTGGCTTCTGTAAAGCCTTAATCCTGCTTCTCTGTTGTTTTGAAGGGAGATATGACTTGTGGATGGAGTAAGGCCTCTTCCTGACCCCAACTTTTGATAAAACAAAAGCGTGGACCACTGTAACTATATTCGGGTATAGAGACCTCCTCTAAAAAGTCTTTTTTGGATCGTACCCAAAGACGGTAGTCTCCATAAAGGGCTTGGTAGATGATGGCGGGCTCCAAATCATCACTCTCAAGAGTGGCCTCGCCAAGGACTAAGAACAACATACCCTTGTAGTGTCGGTAGATACCTGATCGCATACAGTTTAGATAAAAGCGCTATACTACTTAATAAAGAGAGTATAACAAGAATGAGGTGTTCTATGAAGATTCAGTATAAAAAAGAAGCTTTTATTAAAGAGTTACCATCTGGTTTCATCAATCCAGCCTCTTCAGAAAAATTTCTCAGGAGTTCTTTTAGTGGGAGCAAAAACACACTCATCAGAGAAGCTGCTTGCTTGGGTATGCGTTGTGATTTTGGTTTTATGACAGGAGAGTACTTTACGGGTCAGAAAGAGCCAACGAAGAGCGATGTGTCTGGGTTTGGCTTCCAGATCTGGCAACAGTTAGAGTATTCCAATCAGGCTACTGGTTGGATACGTCTTCCACAATTTTTTCGCAGGAGTACGACCGCCTTTATTGATATGGAAGAGCAAGGGACAGAGTACTGGCTTCACTGGTCTCAGCATGCCAGACGCTATCGTAAGAAATGGCTTTCACAGAAAGTGTTGATGGTTGAAGTGGTTACCAAAGAAGAATTTGAGGAGGCTTACAGGAAAAGCACTCTCAAGGTTTCTCTCAGAGAGTTGTTTAGAAAGTCGATTCATCGGCATAGTGATGTCTATGGTAGCGACGTTTCTTTTTTCGTTGTCAAAGAAAAAGCAACTCAGGAGATACTGGCTGGCTTGATGGCAGTAGATGACCTTGATGCTAATCGGACTTTTCACCCAGTTGCTTTTATTGTACCGGCTGCAAAAAAAACCGAAGCCTCTTTGGGTCTCATGAATTACTGGATACAAGAAACTCGAAAGAAAGGAATTCGTTTTCTAGATCTCGGTATCGTATGGATGCCAGGGGATCCGCCTTCGTGGAAAGGATATAGTCAGTTCAAAATGCATTTTCACCCAAAACTGATACGCTACCCAGCGCCCCGCATACGATTTTTTTGGAACCGTTAAACAAGAGAGACGCCTTCAGCAAGTAGAAGTTTTCGTTTTGTGTTGATACCTCCTTTAGCTGAGTAACCACCAAGACTACCATCTGAACGGATGACTCGATGACAGGGGATAGTGGGTGCTGCCGGGTTTTTACCTACAGCATTAGCCACAGCACGGAAGGCTTTTGGCTTGCCAATGCGTTTGGCAAGTTCTTGGTAGGTAATTACCTGACCCTTAGGAATCTTGGTGAGTTCGGCCCAGACCAGCTTTTGGAAAGGGGTGCCAGGAAGGCTGGCGATAACTGTTTTCATAGTGTTGGAGAGAGGGAGAGTATATAGATTCAGTATGCCTGGTTTTAGTTTCTAGAACAAGACAAAGCTTCTATTTGGGCCATAATCGTTGTATACTGTGAATACAAAACAAACACATCTTTATGGTGCAATCCACCCCTCTGACATTTGTCGATCCGGCGCAAGCTCTCGCTAGTCTCCCTATTCAATTTGGTCAAAAAGCTGTTGATTTTGGCTGTGGTTCAGGGTACTTCTCATTTGAATTTGCTAAACGTGTTGGAGCTGATGGTCAAGTCATAGCTCTCGATATTCTTCCGGCCGCTCTTGAGGCAGTAGCCAGCCGAGCCAAGACCCTTGGTCTTCAGAATCTTGAAACTCGGCGGGTAAATCTTGAAAAAGAAGGAGGCTCTCAGCTTCTTGCTGAGAGTGTTGATTGGGTAGTGATTAAAGACATGCTCTTTCAGAATGGTAACAAGAAAGTAATTCTTGCAGAGGCACTCCACGTTTTGCGACCGATGGGACATGCCTTTATCATGGAATGGAAACCAGAAGCTCAATCAGTAGGTCCAGGAGTTGAACTTCGTATAAAGCCGAGCGAACTCAAAAAGTTGTTAACAGAGACCGGCTTTACTGTTGTCGAAGAGCTTCCTGTAGGGGGTTTCCACTATGCCTTTCTCGTCAAAAAATAGCCTCACAGTTTTTATGTATATTTTCAAGAATGGTATAAAACTTTTTTTTGGTCTCGGCATCCTTGTCTTATTGGGGGGGTGTGGTTTTAAGGATTCAGCTCCAGAAGTCTATAAGATTGATTTAGAGGTGTGGGGAGTCTTTGATGACTCAGATGCCTATCAAGAGATATTTTCTGCCTATCAAGAGATAAACCCATATGTAGGTCAGATCAATTATCGTAAACTCCAGCCTGAAAATTATGAACAGGAGCTCCTACAGGCTCTCGCTGCCAATAAGGGGCCAGATATTTTCATGTTGAGGAACGCTTGGGTAGAGACTTTTCAAGATAAGATAGAGCCAGCTCCCAAAACATATACTGAAAAAGCTTATCGAGAAGCCTTTGTGGATGTTGTGGCAGAAGATTTTATGGGAGAGGATCGTAAAATTTATGGAGCACCTATCTCAGTAGATTCACTCGCTTTGTATTACAACAAGGATTTATTTAATGCTGCTGGGATTGCCCGCCCACCAACAACTTGGGAAGAATTGTCTGCTGATAGCGCACTTCTGACAAGACTGACGGCAACGGGCGCTTTTGAACAATCAGGAGTCGCTTTGGGTACAGCGACGAACATCAATCGCTCAACAGATATTTTGACAGCCATGATGTTTCAGCTTGGGGTAGAGCCTGGTATTGGGAGCCAAGTTGATATTTCAAGCCAGAAAAGCGCTAAGGCTCTTGAGTTCTACACACAATTTTCTAATATCGCTTCACCTCGCTACACCTGGAATACAAGTCAACATTACTCCATAGACTCCTTCTATGAAGGGACACTTGGTATGATGATCAATTACTCATGGCAGTACCCAACTCTCAAGCAAAAAAATGCCAAGCTTAATATCGGCATTGCCCCATTACCCCAATTTATTGGAGGGACCCAGAGCAATGTTGCGAATTATTGGGGGTATGCGGTGACGAGAAACAAAGAGTATGTATCCGCGAATCCTGAAAAAGATACTATGACTCAGGACAAATATACAGCCTTACGTCGACATGAGGCCTGGCAGTTGCTTCGTTATATGACGTATCCCCAGGTCAACAAAACCTTCACCCTGGAAAATGGATTGACCGGTACGACTAAGGATTTTCCAGTGGCTTTTGATCCAGCGGTTAAGTATCTTGAGGAAACCCAAAAACCAGCCGCGAGAAGAGATCTTATTCAGCAACAGCAGTCAGATGTTGTTCTCGGTCCATTTGCGAGTGGTAACCTGCTTGCCAAACAGTGGAAACATACGGATGTTAATAGAGCGGAGACTATCTTGGCAGAGACTATCGAAAGTGTCGTTCGGGGTGAACGAACCATCCAAGATGCACTGAATATAGCAAGTAATAGGCTGAGAGTACTTTCTCAGTAGTTTTCTGATAGCAGTTCGGGCATTTGACGAGAATCTGCTTTTAGGTTAGAATACCGAGTACTTATTAAGGCGTATTAAGCGCCTTTTTTCATTCTCTAAAGGCCAAAACAATGGAAATCCGAAATATCGCTATTATTGCTCATGTGGATCATGGCAAAACTACTCTTACTGATGCTTTGATGCGTCAAACAGGTATGGTTACTGGTGAGGGGGGGTCTATGGACTCCAACCAGCTTGAACGGGAACGAGGAATCACTATTTATGCCAAAAATGCCTCACTTAACTATAAGGATACAAAAATTAACATCGTAGATACTCCTGGTCATGCTGACTTTGGTTCTGAGGTAGAGCGTGTACTGCGCTCTATTGATAGTGTTGTTTTGGTAGTGGATGCTCAGGAGGGTCCAATGCCACAAACTCGTTTCGTTTTGAAGAAATCTCTCGAGCTTGGCCTCCGTCCTATGGTAGTCATCAACAAGATAGACAAGCCCGCTGCTCGTCCAGATGAAGTAGCAGAAATGGTCTACGAACTCTTCTTGGATCTCGGCGCCAACGATGAACAGCTAGATTTCCCAGTAGTGTACGCTATTGCTCGTGAAGGAGTGGCCAGCTTGACTTTGGATAATAAGGGTACAGATCTCAATCCGTTACTAGATACAGTTCTTTCTCATGTAGCAGCCGCTCGTCAAGAGACAGACAAGCCACTGATTGCCCAGCCATTCAACCTCGGTTATGACAACTTTGTTGGTCGCCTGGCTATCGCCCGTGTTTACCAGGGTACGCTTAAGGTCAATGATAATGTTCATATTCAGAATATTGACGGTAAGAAAGAGACCGGCAGAATAGTGAAACTATTTACTTTTCATGGACAAGAGCGTGTTGAAGCAACGAGTGTGACTGCTGGCGATATTGTCATGATTGCAGGGCTCCCGACTATTGAAATTGGTGATACTATTTCTGCCAACCTAGATGCAGAGCTGTTGCCAGCTATTGCTATTGATGAGCCAACCATCTCTCTTAACTTTTTTGTTAACGATTCGCCATTTGCTGGTCGCGAAGGAAAGTTTGTGACCAACAAGCAGATTCGTGAGCGCCTCGAGAAAGAGCTGGAAGTCAATGTTGGTCTCAAAATCGAGTTTAGTGATGCTTCCTATAAAGTCTATGGTCGCGGAGAGCTTCACGTAGCTATTTTGCTTGAGAACATGCGTCGAGAGGGATATGAAGTACAAGTTTCTCAGCCACAAGTTATTATCAAGGAAGTCGATGGTGTGAAAGTAGAACCATTTGAAGAAGTGACTGTTGAATGTCCGCAGGAATCAACCGGGACTATTATTGAAAAAATGGGTAAACGTAAGGGTATTATGACCGATATGCGTGAGGGAAGTGGTGGTTATACCCGTATGCTGATAGAAGTACCTACCAGAGGTCTTCTGGGCTATCGTGGGGAGTTCACTATTGATACACGCGGAGAAGGTACATTGTACACTCGAGTGCTTGGTTTTCGTCCCTATGCTGGAGAAATCAAGAAGCGCGATACTGGCTCGATGATTTCTATGATTACTGGCAAGGTTCTCGCCTTTGCTCTTGATAACCTTCAGAACCGCGGAGTCCTCTATGTTGGTCCAGGAACCGAAGTCTATGAAGGTATGGTAGTTGGTAATGTCACCAAAGGTAGTGATATGGCTGTTAATCCAGTCAAAGGCAAGCAGTTGACCAACATGCGCTCTTCAGGAACTGATGAAGCTATTAAGATTATTCCGGCCTGGGAAATCACTATTGAGCGTGGACTTGAGACGATGGCTGAAGATGAGTATTTAGAGGTAACCCCACAGTCTGTCCGTCTTCGTAAACAATTCCTAAGAGAAGGTGACCGTACTAAGGCAAGCCGTAGCAAATAGTATTAAGAGGAAAATAAGAAAAGAGCCTCCCTTTGTAGTCAGTGGGAGGCTCTTTTTTATGGTATGATAGAGAAAACAAAATGTTTCTATGAAGCAAATCTTTTTTTCCTTAGCACTCGTAGCTACTCTTTTTGCTGGTTTCACCGTCCCTGATGTAACAGAGGCAGCGGGATTGGTAGTTTGCGCTCTCAATGCAGATGATCCAGTGACTGAATTTGATGAAACCAAGCCTTGTACAGCCTGTCATCTTCTCTACATGGGTAAGATCATCATTGATTGGATTATGACTGTGATGACCGTGATTGGTATCGCGATTATCTTTGCCATGGGGATCCTCTATATTGTTTCAGCTGGAAATGAGAAGATGATCAGTACAGCGAAGGGGGGTATCAAGGCGGCTCTTATTGGAATAACAGTGATAATCTGTGCTTGGCTTATAGTGAATACTATTATTCGTATCGGCGGTGCTTCGACGTACTTTGGAAACTACTTCCAGAGCGGGGTTTTCTCATTTACCTGTGATCCAAATTCGAATGCCGGTACAGCGAGTTCAACCAACTTTGGAGCAGGGGCTGGCGGTGGAGCTGGGGGATCAGGTACTCCTGGTGGTTCGCCGGCCAGCGGAGGCACTTGTAAGGCTTTGACTGGGACCAATGCTTGTAGTCCACAAAATCTAGGCGCCGCCTGTCCAGCTTTTGGCAACAACCGCTTTTCTCAACTCTGTAATATAGAAAGCGGTGGAGGGAATGTCAGCGCGACGAGTGGTACAGATGTCTGCTCTAACGGATCCAAATTTTCTGGAGGGTTATTCCAAATCAATATTTTTGCTCATGGAGGAAAAATTAGTCCTGAATGTGCTAGCTTAGGGAGTCAAGGTAATTGTCTTCAAAGAAAGACACCTGGTAATAACAATTCCGCATGTCTGAGATGGAGCTGTACGATTAAAAATCAGGTCACCTTTGATTCTTGTATGAAAAAACTTTTTGACCCAGTGTTGAATACTAAGGCTGCATGCCAAATATCAGCTGCGAGTAAAGATGGAGATATGGACGATTGGGAGTGTAGTGCTAATACGTGTAATTTAGGTGGCGCTACAGGTAATCTGTGTAAGTAGTAAAGATTATGAAAAAAATAAGTATAGGTATTGTGGCGGCAACAGTGATAGGAGTACTTGTTGTTATTTGGTTACAACCAAAGGCGGAACAAGAATTACCCATACAGAGCGATGACACCGCGGAATCAACAGCTGGCTTTTCTCCGGAAGTTATTTATGAAGACAAAACAACCCTACCTTTAGAGTTGCAGAACAAGGTAGACGCCCTTGTACAATCAAGCGTCCAGATAACGCCAGATTTTTATCGTATAGCCGAGTATCCTAAGGGAGCATCATTGTCATCCGAGGTGGACTACAGTATAGATTATTCAAAGCAATCAAATACTTTTATAGTAGCCTTATACAAGTATCCTTTGCTCGATACGCGAATGAGGGCGAGTATGGCCTTTTTGGAGGAGTTACAGGTAAGTCAGGAAGAGGCTTGCCGGATGAATGTCAAAGTCACAGTCAATAGCTCAGTGAATGTAGAATTAGCTGGTGATAATCTCGGATTTTCATTCTGTCCAGAGAGAGTTGACTTAAGTAATGTTATTGACGACAGAGTTTCTAATGAAGAACAGTAAATCGAATGAAGTTTTTATTTATCAATACAGCTCACGCGGGGGCTATCAGCAATGCGACACCCATAACAACTATACTTGAAAATATTTTGCAGTTTCTGTTGTCAATCGTAGGGGTGCTTGCTATAATTAGTTTAGTGGTTGCCGGGGTAATGTACCTCACTGCCGCTGGCAATACCAAGCAAGTAGATCTTGCCAAAAAAGCCGTACAATTTTCCATTATTGGTATAGTAGTGGCATTGGGTGCGTTGCTTATTGTCAGTCAATTGGGATCATTCTTCGCTCCCTGAAAATAAAAAATAGAAGAGAAAAAATCAAAAACGAGCATCCAAGCTCATAAAAGAAAGGAGGTGAGAGAAATATGACATTAGTTAAAAATTATTTTTACAGCGCGTTGGCCTTTGCTTTGCTTTTGATGCCTACTCTCGCTAACGCACAATGGAAAACAGATGGTCTGCCAAACGCCAAGAATTCAGAACTCCCACAGGGTTCTATCATTGGCATTATCCAGACAGCTATGAATTGGCTCCTTGCCATTCTTGGTTTCATCGGTATTATCGCCTTTGTCATTGCTGGCATCTTGTATCTCACCGCAGCCGGAGATGAGAAGAAAGTGGGTACAGCTAAGAGCGCTATGACAGCTGCTATCACAGGTATTATTGTAGCTCTTATAGGCTTCGTTATTATCCAGGCAGTCAACACCTTCTTGCAAGGTTCAGGTCAGACTAATTTCTAGTAGTCGCCTCTTTAGAGTAAAAAAACATCCCGAGTTTATCGAGGGGTGTTTTTTTTTGTGTTATAATTAAGGCAAATAAAAAGCCCTATGAAAAAATATCTGTACCTCTCCCTTCTCGGCATTTTCTTTGCTATGAGTGTACTTCCACTCTCAGCTCAGACCCCTGCTAGCGGCACCCCAAGTTTTCCATGTAATGGAACTATAGAGGCAGGAGTATGTATTCCTACTAATACCGGCCTTTCATCTGCGCCAGTAAAGAATATTCTGATCACCTTCATGAATTGGCTCCTGGGTATTGTGGGGATGCTGGCCGTTATCGCGTTTGTTATTTCTGGTATACAGTATATGACTTCTGTTGGGGACTCTAAGATGATTGAAACAGCCAAGAAAAACATGCTCAACTCTATTATCGGTGTCATAGTAGCTTTGAGTGGTTTTGTCATCCTTCAGGCCATTGATACTCTTTTGAATACTCCCGCTGATAATATTTTTTAGTATGAGAAAAAATATTCTTATCACCCTAACATTTATTATTACAGGAGTAATTTCTTTGCCAAGTTATAGTTACTCTGCTGCTATCCCTATGGATGCCCAACAGTGTCAGGCGGCAAAGGGAACTTGTAGGACGGGTATTTTTAGTAATTGTAACAGTGATGAACAAGAAGTGGGCACCGGCTGTTTTGGGGCTGGTAATGGTGCTTGTTGTCTTTCTTACTCAGTCGTTTGTACCAATCCTAAGGGTACCAATGGAAGGGTTGCTCAATTGAAAGCGCAAAGAGCAACCAGCTGTAATACTAATGAGAAAATAGCTTTTAGTTGGGGAAACAATGTTTGTTGTGTTTCCACATCCTCCACTACCCCCCCAACCCCAGGCGGTACTCCACCAACACCGAGCACAACTCCTCCAAGTAGTGATGCAGCTTGCACAGCTGCTGGAGGTACGTGTAATCCGACTTGTCCAAGTGGTAGTACCCAAAAGGGTACATGTACTTCAGGTCAATGTTGTGTAGCAGCTTCTGCTGGTGGTGGAACAACGGGCACCCCTACACTCGGAAGTCCCATTACGATTAGCTTTCCAGCACCGACCCAATACACGACAGTTGATGAATTTCTAACCAGCGTTCTTGGCTTTGCCCGTAATATTGTGGTCATCTTAGCTCTCGTTTTTCTCGTCATTGGAGGGCTTCTCTATATCACTTCAGCGGGCAATGATAAGCGTATTGGTGCAGCCAAGGCTGCTATCACGGCAGCGCTCATCGGTCTTGCTATTGTTATGATAGCCCCGTCTTTCCTCAAAGAGTTAGGAACAGTGTTGGGCTGGGACAATTCTGCCAGTCTACCGAGTAATACATTGACATTGACTGAGATAGCCACCAATGTCCTCAATTTCCTCTTAGCTATTGTAGGTATTCTGGCTATCATCATGTTCCTCGTAGGAGCTGTCATGTACTTTCTTTCTGCGGGAGATGAGAAGCGCGCCAATACCGGTAAAGATATTGTGAAGTACTCTATTATTGGTATTATCGTCACATTTTCAGCTCTGGTTATTGTGAAGCAGATTGCTCAATTTTTTCAGTAGAAAAAGCTTTAAGTAAAGCAAAAATAAGAGTATAGGCAGAAGTCAGTGCGAGCCATTGACTTTTTTGCTTTTTTATGCTACAATAGAGCGTTACAGTGATTTTTCTGCCCGTCGTGGACAGGCTGTAACCGTGAAGGGCGTAAGCCTTACACGACGGGTACTCTTAACAACTTGAATGGAAGGAATAAGACAGTGGCATTTGATTTTGGCGCTGCTTCGGCAGCCTGGGAAGCCTTTAAGGCGGTACGTGATTTTCGAGGTGGCGATAAGCCAGTTCAACAGACTGCGAGTGGGGTTATGCCCACTCTGGAGGATGAAGCCATTCTTCTCGCTGTCGATCAAGCAGTATCTCAGCTTACAGCCGAGGGTCCCTTGAAAGTTGATGGCAAGTTGGTGATAAAGAAGGTAGCTGCTCTTCGGAGTAAGCGTCTGAAGCCTCATCAACGAGACCGGTGGCGTAAGATTGTTGCGACACTCATTCTGACTGAACATTTCGAGAAGTTCGAAACATCAGTCATCACGAAGAGCCCAACTAACGTTCATGCGTCACAGGAGGGTGAAGTGGTGAATGTGCCATTCAGTAATGCAGATGGCAGGCGACAGAATCAGCAAAGGCAAGGACAACAACAGAAGAAATCAGGCCTTCATGAAATCATCCGCTCTTATCAGCGGGTGCAGAAAGATTACGAGTATACGTATGAAGATCCTCGAGTCTGTCATTTGGTGATGATTGCGAATCTGATCGATAGTGATGATCCGCAGTATGATGAAGATAAAGGCATCGATGACTTCAATAAGGCTTATGAGTACCTGCTCTCAAACTACTTTGATGAAAAATCGATCTCAGAAATGGCGATCGAAAAGACAAAGAAGTTGTACGAAGCAATTGCTTCAGGCGCCTATGACGTCCTTATTTCTCTCGGACTGGAGAATGACTTCAGTACGGTGGAAAAGAATGTTGCAGAAGATGACCCCGATCTTATTGCCAAGCTTAATGCCGGCTATGAGACAGCTCTTGATCAAGCTATTTCGCGCAAGCGGAGTGAGATTAGGAGCCATCGGGATGGTATTCAAGTCTGGGATGGCTGGAAGGATAAAAATGGTGAGGATCTGGTTCGTATTAAACGCAAGTGGATCCCAACTTATTTTTCGCCCAGCACCTGGGTTTTTATTATCACAGTAGCGGTGATCTTTTTGTTTGCCGCTACCAACTCTAAAGGATAAATAGATGGCTACTGTTTCTGGCACTACTCGCCATTGGGCTAAAACTGCTCACTTCTTGGGTCTTTCGGCCTGGGAGCGGGTTTCCTACGTCTCCAAGATTTATCGCAATGCCATGCCCAAGATTTTGCTCGGACAACTTCTGTTGTTTGGGCTCGGGGTATGGATTAATACCAGCGGTCACAAGGAGCTTAATGTCATTCTGATGTTGCTCTCTATGGCCACCTGGGCGTTCCTGGTGTTCCATCCCAAACCACTGGTTGTCATCTTTCTATTGGGGGGAATCGGAGGTCTTCCTGATGCTGAAATTGAAAAGATCATCAAATCGTTCGATCTGCCCAATTTTCAGCTGAAAGATGTTCTCAGGTCAGGCAATGAGTTGGTGCGAAAGTATGTACGCATTCTTTCGCACATGGCTCTTTTCTGGGTTGCAGTATTTGCCACTCTGGCAATGTTTCAACTTGAGAATGGTTGGGCTGCCTTTGGTGGCATAGCCTTCCTGGCGGGTACAGGGTTGTGGTCTATTGTCTATAACGCACCGGCTCGACTCTATCGTTTCGCGACAGGGATGATCCTGGCCATCGGTCTTATTGGTTTTGTGGTGGTGGCATATCGCTATGCTCATCCACAGGATCTGACTACGGCTCGTATCGAACGGGTGCTGATGGAGAAAGCAGACGCGGGCAAGAATGCGAGGGCGGAAGAACTCCTGGCACGTGCCGAACAAGGGGAGAAGCTCAGCTTCAATGAATACGAAGAACTGAGCGCTCTTCAACAAGAGCGTGAAGAACACCGCGTTGTTGGTCAGGCTGAAAATGCCTGGTTTGACACCGTTGGTGGCCGTACGATTACCAAGGTGGTCGATGTCGATTCGTTCGACACTCAGCTGATTTGCGGGATTCGTCCTGGAGAAAGGGATGTTACCATCCCGTATCAGCAGATCCGTCTCAACGAAGGTGACTATGCTCTTTCGGGGGTAGTGGTTATCAACGGAACTCCGTTGGAAACAGCGAAGTTCAAGGGGCCGTCGAACGCATTGGTTCGGGTCAACGACTCGGGCTGTGTCGAGCTTTCCTTCAATCTGACGGCTCAAGTTCGCGCTATGCGCATTCAGCCTCAGCGACTCAATATGACCTTCGAGTAATACCTCGAGATGGTTATAGGGGCGGGTTATCTTCGGATAGCTCGCCCTTTTTCTTTACCAGAGAGCTCTTGACTAAAGGCCAGAAAACAGCTATGATGGTTATGTTACTGGAATATCGGATTATGGTTCGCGAAAGCGAACTTTTTCTTTTAGCCCGTTAGAGAAAAATAGGATTTCAGTTACTTGTATCTGCAAAGTGGAACGTATCTTTTGTAGTAATCGGTAAGGAGCAGTTCCAGTTTTCTCTAACGGGCTAAACGATAAGCCATTTTAAGAAATTTTAATTTTTATACTCACAATACTATGCCGAAAAAGAAAGTAGAGGCAGAAGAAACAAGTGAAGACCAGGGGAGTCTCTCAGGACGTCTTGGTGAATTTGGAAGCGCTGTCATGCAGATCGCTGACGAAAAAGGTCTCTCTAAAGAGCGCGTCCTTGAAGTAGTCGAAGCTGCTCTCGCTGCTGCTTACAAAAAAGACTATGGCAAGAAGGGTCAGGTGATTCGTGCTCATTTTGATGAGGTAGCCAAGAATGCTTCTTTTTTCCTCGTCAAAGAAGTGGTCGATGAGACTACTCGTGAATTTGTCGAAGAAGTAGAAGAGGGAGAGGAGACTCCTGCAGAAGGTGGTCGTGAGGATTATGAAGTGGAAGAGGGTAAGCTTCCTCGTTTTAACCGTGAACGTGATATTATCCTCGCCGATGCTAAGAAATTGAAAAAGGGCGTCAAAGTGGGTGAGACTATTGATATGGAATTGGAGAGCCAGGATACTTTTGGCCGTGTAGCCGCCCAGACCGCTAAGCAGGTTATCATTCAGCGTATTCGTGAAGCTGAGCGTGAGACTATGTTTGAGGAATACAAAGAAAAAGAGGGTCAAGTAGTTAATGGTATTGTCCAGCGCGTTGAAGGACGTAATGTCTTTGTTGATCTTGGTAAATCAGTTGGCATTCTCTTTCCATCAGAACAGATAGAGGGTGAGAACTACCGTGTCGGTCAGCATCTTAAGGTGTTTCTCGTACGCGTAGAGTCTGATACCAAGGGCCCAGGACTACTCCTTTCTCGTACGCACCCAACTATGGTAGAGCACCTTTTTACGCTCGAAGTACCAGAAATTTTTACAGGCACTGTTCAGATCAAAGCTATTTCTCGTGAAGCTGGTAGTCGTACCAAGATCGCAGTCACGACTTCTGAGGATGGTGTTGATCCAATTGGATCATGTGTTGGTCAGAAGGGGACTCGTGTACAGGCTATCATCGATGAACTTGGTGGTGAAAAAATTGATATTATCGAATGGAGCGACGATGCTAAGAAATTCATTGGTGCCGCTCTATCTCCAGCCAAGGTGTTGGGTGTTGAACTCTTCGAAGATGAGATGCGCGCTGTAGTGACGGTTCCTCATGATCAGTTGTCACTAGCTATCGGTAAGCGCGGGCAGAACGTCCGTCTGGCTGCCAAGCTCACTGGCTGGAAACTGGATGTCACTAGCGATGAGCCAGTTGCAGAAGAGGCTGAAGAAGCGATTTCAGAAGAAGTTATGGAAGTAGCCGATGAAGTTCCTACTGACATTGAAGCTGAAGTAGGCGTAGAACCCGACCAAACGACAGAGTCGATTGAGACGGGCAGGGAGACGTCCTCAGAAGAAGTATAATTTTTCTTTGTGCAATTATTCATTCTTAAACATCAAAAATATGAACTTGTGGCATGATATATCAGCTGGCGATAACATCCCTGAGACAGTCAACGTAATTATCGAGTGTCCGAAGGGTACCAAGAACAAGTATGAGATAGACAAAGAAACCGGTCTTATCAAACTTGATCGAGCCATGAAGACCTCACAAGATTATCCTTTTGACTATGGCTTCGTGCCACAAACTCTTTGGGATGATGGCGATGCCTTGGATGTTGTTCTATTGACTACCTATCCGCTAGCTCCTGGCATTCTGGTTGAAGCTCGTCCAGTTGGTATCATGACGATGATTGATGGTGGTGACAGTGACGATAAGATGATAGCGGTGCCAGCTAGTGACCCACGTTTTGATGCGGTACTGACGCTTAAAGACGTCAACCCATACACCCTAAAAGAGATGCGTCATTTCTTTGAAACCTACAAAACTATTGATAACAAGGTAGTTGAAGTGAAGGGTTTCCACGAGAAAGAACAAGCTCATGAGGCTATCATGCGCTCACGCTCTCTCTATAATGAAAAATTTCCACAGCAATAATCAGACTGTAACGTATTAGAAATTATGCAGATAATCAAGAAACAACTCCCGGCTTCTCGCTTGGAAATGACCATCACACTTCCTTGGGAAGATTGGCAGAAAGAAATTGAACATGCCTCTGTGGAGATGGCCAAAAACGTCAAACTACCCGGTTTCCGCAAAGGCAAAGTACCTAAGGAAGTTATCGAGCAGCGTTTCGGACGTGAAGCCGTTTTGGCGGAAGCGGCTGAACATGCAGTGAGCCACTCATATCCTAAAGTTTTGAACCAAGAAAAAATTGAAGCTATCGGTCACCCAGCAGTGAAGCTTGAGCAGTTCAAAGAAGGTGAGCCCTTAGTGTACGTAGTTGAGACGGATGTGATACCAACCATCACTCTTGGTGATTGGAAAAAGGCCATTAAGAAAATCAACCAAGAAGCTGATAAGCAGAAACACGATCTAGACGAAACTGAAGTTGAAACTGAAATCAAGCGTCTTATCGAAATGCGAGCCCCACTGATTACGGTCGCACGCGCTGCCGGAGAAGGGGACACTGCATTAGTAGACTTTGAGGTGAAACAAGACGGTGTCATCATCGAAGGCGGTAAGAGTGATAACCATCCACTGGTTCTTGGGAGCAATACGTTCATCCCTGGTTTTGAGGAAGAGGTATTTGGTATGGAAGCTGGAGAAACGAAGACTTTTAGTCTCGTATTCCCAGCCGAATACCACGCCAAGCATCTTGCCGGTAAACCAGCTGAGTTTACCGTGACCCTTCGGGCTGTTCAGGAAAAACAAACCCCAGAATTGACTGATGAGTTTGTGAAAACCCTCGGCAAATTTGAAACCGCTGATGAATTGAAAGCCAATATCCGTACCGGTATTGAGGAAGAAAACAAAGCCAAGGCCCTCGAAGAACGTCGTGTCAAAATACTGGATACTCTAGTAGCCAGTACCACGATAGAATATCCGGAAGTGCTGGTACATGAAGAAGAGAGTCGGATGCTTCGAGAATTTGCTTCTCAGGCAGAGATGATGGGTATGAACTTCAATGATTATCTAACGAAGATGGGTAAAACTGAAGATGACGTTCGTAAGGAATGGAGTCCGCAGGCTAAGAAACGTATTGCAGCAGAGCTTGTCTTGCAGGCGGTTGCCAAGGATGAGGAAATTGTTGTTGATAGTGAAGAGATCGAGGAAGAAATCAACAAGACCATGCAGTACTACAAGAATGTAGAAGAAGCTGAAAAGAAAATTGATTTGCCTCGTCTGTATACAGCTGTCCGTGAACAACTCCAAAATCGTAAAACGCTTGAGTATCTAGAAAAGGTAAAGTAGGCTTACATTTAATCTTTACATCAAATACTATGAGTACTTTGATTCCTATGGTAGTAGAGAAGTCTCCACAAGGAGAGCGGGCCTACGATATATACTCGCGTCTTCTCAAGGATCGGATTGTCTTTATAGGGTCTCCTATAGATGATGATGTGGCGAATGCCGTTATTGCCCAATTGCTGTTTCTCGAGAGCGAGAACCAGAAAGAAGATATCAAGATGTACATCAATTCACCCGGAGGTCAGGTGACGTCAGCCTTGGCTATCTACGACACCATGCAGTATGTCAAAGCGCCGGTTCAGACTATCTGTATTGGAATGGCAGCTTCTGCTGCTTCAGTGTTGCTCTCGGCAGGTACCAAAGGCAAGCGTATGATTCTTCCCAATGCCGAGGTGATGATTCATCAGGTGTTGGGTGGAGTGCAAGGTCAGGCTACGGATATCGATATTCATGCCAAACATATCCTGAAGACCCGTGATCGTCTGAACAAGATCCTCGCTAAACACACTGGTCAGAAACTAGCTCGTATCGAAACGGATACCGAGCGTGACTACTACATGTCAGCTGAAGAGGCTGTAAAGTATGGAATAGTCGATAAAATGATTCGCTAGCTTTTACCAGAAGTTAAAAAAGCCCCTTCAAACGGGCTTTTTGTTTTCTCAAGAGAAGTTTCTAACACTGAGCAAGATAGTAGTGGCTTATCTAAAGCATCAATGATCTGTCAGCTATTGACAGAAAGATGATTTAGGAGTATACTATATGGTTGAACATTAACAATTTATCCCGTTGTACACGGCAACAGGACTCGTATTTCCACACTGCTTCGGGGGTACTCATGGCTTGTCATAGATATGAATGGCTTTGAGTATCAACCGAGGAAGAAAAGGAAGAATACCATGGCAAAGCGTGAAAAAAGTCCGACTCGTGCTCAGAAGATTGCGGCTGCAAAGATCACGTCGATCAAATGCAAGTTGATGACGACTTATCAGACGGCCACTGCTCATCGGGCTGATCTTGATGCTCGCGTCAGGGGGGTTCTCGCTAAGATTCAGGACTCGTACGCCTATGATGGCAAGTCTGGCGCTGATGAGCGTCAGGAAATCGCCGATGAAACACTCGACTATATTATCGAGCGTTTCGACCGTAACGGCTACTCCAATCGTTGGAGCCGAGTGGCGATGACTCGGCACATGCTCGATTTGCTGCGGCCTATCGGAGCTCGTTCGAACGAGGTCGTCAACCTTCTCGAAAAAACGTTCATGGGCCGTGAAGATGAACTCACTGCGCATATGCGCTATGAGCTCACTCAGATTCGTGAGCGGCAGGTGGCGCACGGTTTGAGGAAACTTATGGCAGCCTAACAGGCTACCGGTCTAATGACCAAAAAGGGCCCGGGAGAAGAAATTCTTCCCGGGCCCTTTTCATTTCTAGGAGACTATTTCAATACTTCGAGCAAGCTAGTGCCGTTCATGACAGTCGGTTTAGGGATGTCGAGAATTTCTAGGATAGTGGGAGCTACATCTGAGAGAAGGCCATTGACTTGATTTTGTTGACGCATCATGAGATCAGCTGTTTTCTCACGTTGGTTGTCGGCAGTGAGGTACCAGAGTGGAATAGGATTACTGGAGTGTTCGGTATCTACTTCACCAGTCGCGATGCGCGTGATTTCTTCCACGTTGCCGTGGTCAGCTGTGATAATCATAGCTCCACCAGCTTTAAGAATAGCCGGGATGACTATGGAAAGGCTTTTATCGGTAGCTTCAACAGCTTCGATAGCGGCTGGCTCATTACCAGTGTGACCCACCATATCAGGATTGGCGTAGTTGACCAAGATGAAGTCATATTTGTTACTCATGACAGCCTTGACCAAAGCCTCAGTGATTTGAGGAGAGCTCATTTCGGGGATTTCATCGAAGTGAGCCACTGTGGGTGAGGGAATAAGAATACGGTCTTCATTGGGGAAGGGTTTTTCTTTGCCTCCATTAAAGAAGTAAGTGACGTGAGCATATTTCTCTGTCTCAGCCAGACGGAGTTGAGTCTTTTCGTATTGAGAAAGCACTTCTCCAAGACTGCCGTTGATGTTTTCTGGTTCAAAGGCCACGAAAGCTCCAAGATGCTGTTCATATTCGGTAAAGGTGACGAAGTGAAGATTCTTTTTCTGACGAGCAAAGCCATCAAAAGGTTCCGAAACAAAGGCCTTGGCCAGTTCGCGGGCGCGGTCTTCACGAAAGTTAAAAAAGATAACTGTATCACCATCCTCAATCAGGGCTACGGGACGATTATTTTCCATGATGAGCGTTGGCTCAATATATTCATCGGTAATACCGCGTACGTAACTCTGTTCGAGGTAAAGGAGAGGATCGGTAGTTTGTTCGCCAATACCTTCGGTAAGCAGTTTGTATGTTCTGGCGATTCTATCCCAGTTGTTATTGCGGTCCATAGCGTAGTTACGGCCAGAAATACTAGCGAGCTTTCCCATTCCGCCGGTGTGCATTTCACGAAGCACGTCTTTGAGAGTTTGAATGCCCGCGGTTGGAGCTGAATCCCGGCCATCCGTAAAGGCATGAAGGAACATCTGAGAGACACCTACTTCTTTACCGAGACGAAAGAGGGCGCTGATGTGGTCTCGGTGAGCATGAACACTGCCTGAACTGACAAGGCCCATCAGGTGCACTTTGGTATTTTTTCTGACAGCCGCCTCAAGGGCTCCCAGAAGAGCGGGATTTTTGAAAAAGCTTTCATCTTGGATGGCAAGCGAAATACGAGGGAGGTTTTGGTAGATGACTCGTCCCGCGCCCATAGTCATGTGACCTACCTCACTGTTACCAGCCGTATTCCAGGGGAGACCAACAGAAATACCCGAAGCCTGAAGGGTGGTCATCGGGTAGTAGCGATTGAGGGTATCAAATGTCGGAAGAGTGGCTTCCCGAATAGGGTTGCCTTGGGTACTGTTGCTGAGACCCCAACCATCGAGCACTATTAAAACGAGGGGACGGTACATGGGTATTTGTTTTTAGTTTTAGTAAAGGTATTTTAGCACTTTAGCGGGTCTTTTGACAAAAGGGCCCGGAGCGAGTTATCATGGATGTGCAGGATAATTTACTTTTTATCACACCTGCTCGGAATAATTATCAGAAAATTTTCATTCTTGTGAAGTTTCATTTTTACGCACTATCATCACTTAAAGGCTTCAGTATAGGGAAATAGGTGTTTTTGGCGCGTTTGGATGTCTACAAAATTCTCTCTTCATTATCTCGCTCGGGTGTTTCTCCATTATGGAAAACATACTTATCGGTGTCGTTACCTTAGCTATAGGCTTGTTTTTGGGCTATCTGGTGCGTCAGCATCTGGCCAAGAAACAGCTTAATACAGCAGAAGCACAAGCAGCTACTATTCTCGAAAAAGCTACCAAAGAAGTGCAAACCTTGACCCTGGATGCCAAGAATCAGGCTATCCAGATTTTGGAGGATGCTAAGAAAGAAGAGAGTAAGCGTCTCGAGAAGGTACAAAATCAAGAAGATCGTCTAGAAAAAAAGGAACTCGCTATTGAAGAGCAGAATCAGGGGATTGAGGCCGAAAAGCGCCGATTGATGGAAAAGGCTGAACAAATCAAAGAAATTCAAAAAGAAACCGAAGAAATCCGCGAACAAGAAGCTGGTAAATTGAGTGAAATCGCTAGCCTTTCTAAGGAACAGGCAGCTGAAGAACTCTTGCGTCTAGTAGAAGAAGAGAGTAAGGATGCTCTCGTGAAACGCATGACTCGCCTTGAGCATGATGCTCATGAGGAGCTTGAGAAGCGCTCACTTAATATCATGGCTACGATTATTCATAAGTACTCTCGTTCTCATGTATCTGAATTTACGACCACTACGGTCTCTATCCCTTCTGATGAAGTAAAGGGGAAGATTATCGGTAAAGAGGGTCGCAATATCCGTGCTCTGGAGAAAGAAACTGGCGTCGAAATGATTGTTGATGATACACCAGAGTCAGTCATCATTTCTGGTTTTGATCCAGTGCGTCGTGAAATTGCTCGTATCGCGCTTGAGAAGCTAGTTTCAGATGGCCGTATCCATCCAGCCCGTATTGAGGAAGCCGTTGAAGAAGCCAAGAAAGAACTCGATCAGAAAGTAAAGGAAGCTGGAGATGCGGCTGCTTTTGATGCTGGTATCCCTGGACTCCATCCAAAACTCCTCTATATCCTCGGCCGTTTGCGCTATCGCTATAGTTACAAGCAAAATGTCCTCCTCCACTCACTAGAAGTGTCCTATCTGGCTGGAGCATTAGCTGCTGAACTCGGTGCTGATGTCAGTTGTGCCAAGAAAGCTGGGTTGCTCCATGATATCGGTAAAGCAGTGGACCATGAAATTGAGGGGACTCATGTCAAAATCGGTATGCGTATCCTTGAGAAATTTGGTGTCGGTCAGGATGTCATCGATGCTATGAAGTGTCACCATGATGAATACCCTCACCAGACTATCGAAGCCTTTATCGTAACGGCTGCTGATGCTTTGTCAGCCGCTCGTCCAGGCGCCCGTAAGGAAACTGCTGAGAAGTACATCAAGCGACTTCAAGAGCTGGAAGCTCTCATTAATACCTTCCCGGAAGTTGAGAAGTCCTATGCTATTCAGGCAGGACGCGAAGTGCGTATCTTTGTAAATCCAGAAAAAACTGATGACTATGGCGCTATGAAGCTTGCTCGAGATATTGCTAAGAAAATTCAGGAAGAACTCAAGTTCCCTGGTGAAATCAAGGTCAATGTTTTCCGTGAGACTCGAGCTGTAGAATACGCTCGTTAGAAGACCGAAAGAATGGCTTAGTTGAGGGCTGTGGATAAAAAATGGCTTATCTCTTGCATCTTTCAAAAAAAAGGCTTAA